>JAQIBX010000062.1 GCA_027858895.1 Desulfuromusa sp.
GTGTCTCTGTGCCTCTGTGGTAAAACGGTTTAATGTCTTCTAAACGCCTCCAGCAACCTTCTTGCCGCAGCGCCGGGTGTTGTTGTCCCCTGGCTGACGCCGATTTGCACCTGGTCAATCATGGCGGCGACATTTTTGTCCCGCAGAAACAAATCCTTCAGATCATCCATCACCAACGCCCACATCCAGTCGTTTGCTTGTAGTCGGCGTTTATTTTCAAATTCACCGTGTTGTTTCATGGTTGCGACAAAGTCGATAATCATCTGCCAAACTTCATCAATCCCCTGATTGTGCAGAGCACTGCAGAGCAGGGCAGGGACTTGCCAGTGATAACTTTTCGGTTTGAGCAGATGCAGGGCGTTTTGGTATTGCTGTCTGGCCAGTTCTGCACGGGGACGGTTTTCCCCTTCGGCTTTATTGATCAGGATGGCATCGGCGATTTCCATGACTCCTTTTTTGATTCCCTGGAGCTCATCGCCGGCATTCGACAGTTGCAGCAAGAGAAAGAAGTCGACCATCGAAGCGACAGCGATTTCTGACTGGCCGACGCCAACGGTTTCAACAATGATGACATCGTAACTGGCGGCTTCACAGAGAAGCATGGTCTCACGGGTTTTTTGTGCGACACCGCCGAGGGTTTTACCGGCCGGTGAGGGGCGGATAAAGGCATTTTTCTCCCGGGCAAGTTCTTCCATGCGGGTTTTATCGCCCAGGATTGAGCCGCCGGAGAGCTGCGAGGATGGATCGACAGCCAGGATGGCAATTTTATGTCCCTGTTGCAGCAGGTTCATTCCCAGCGCTTCGATAAAGGTACTTTTGCCGACACCGGGAACCCCGGAAATCCCGACGCGGATGGAATTTCCTGTGCCGGGTAGCAGATCATCCAGAAGATCGGTCGCCTCTTTTGAATGTTCAGGATTACGGCTTTCGATCAGGGTAATAGCTTTGGCGAGGGAGCGAATGTTGCCGGAACGGACGCTATCTGCAAGTTGTTTTATTTTAGGCAATTTGAATCCTGGAGATTGGTTTGAACCACAGAGGCACAGAGACACTGAGAAACCCTAATGGCTTATATTTAAAACCATCAAGAAGATCTAGATTCTCTCTGTGTCTCCGTGTCTCTGTGGTGATTTCTCCTGTCGGTTTAACTACTTCCCTTCAATCGCATCCAGTGTCTGGCCGCCGGAAATGATAATCGAGGTGCCGGGGCCGAAAATTTTACTGGCACCAGCTGCATACAGGTAATCATAATCCTGCCGTGGGATAACACCACCACAGACGACAATAATGTCGTCGGCACCCAGTTTTTTAAGTTCGGCGATCAACTGTGGTACCAGGGTCTTGTGTCCGGCGGCAAGGCTGGAAACGCCAACCACATGAACATCGTTTTCGACCGCCATTTTTGCGGCTTCTTCGGGGGTCTGAAAGAGGGGACCAACGTCAACATCGAATCCGATATCGGCATAGGCGGTTGCCACGACCTTGGCACCGCGATCATGACCATCCTGACCCATTTTAGTAATCATAATTCGAGGGCGGCGGCCTTCTTGGGCGGCAAAGGCTTCGACCCGTTTCTGTAATGCGGCAAAGTCACTATCTTGATTCACAACTGATCCGTAGGCTCCTGAAACAAGTTTGATTTCTGCCCGATGGCGGCCAAATGATTTTTCCATCGCATCGGAAATTTCTCCGACCGAGGCACGCAGGCGCGCAGCGTTAATGCTGAGCTCAAGGAGATTTCCTGTGCCACTTTCGCAGGCAGTGCTGATGGCGTCAAGGGCTTGTTGGCATGCTGCGCTATCCCGCTCTGTACGCATTTTGTCCAAGCGGGCGATCTGTGATTCACGCACGGCGTCATTATCAACATCGAGGACATCGATGTCAGCTTCGTCTGCTAGCTGGTATTTATTGACCCCGACTATGACATCGCGACCACTGTCAATCGCAGCCTGTTTTTTTGCCGCCGATTCTTCGATGCGTAATTTTGGCATCCCGGTTTCAATGGCTTTGGTCATCCCGCCCAGACCCTCAATCTCATCCAGAATTGTCTGTGCTTCCTCAATCAAGGCGTTGGTCAGGGATTCAACATAATAAGAACCACCGAGTGGATCAACAACATTACAGATACCCGATTCTTCCTGAATCACTAATTGCGTGTTGCGCGCGATCCGGGCACTGTGGTCAGTCGGAAGAGCAATGGCTTCATCCAGGGCATTGGTATGCAGCGATTGGGTGCCGCCAAGCACCGCAGCCATCGCTTCGATGGTGGTGCGGATGACATTGTTGTAGGGATCCTGTTCGGTCAGTGACCAGCCGGAGGTCTGGCAGTGGGTCCGCAGCATCGATGATTTAGGATTCTGCGGGTTGAACTCACTCATCATTTTTGACCATAAAAAGCGCGCGGCACGCAATTTTGATGCTTCCATGAAAAAGTTCATCCCGATGGCAAAGAAGAAGGAGAGGCGCGGAGCAAAGGCATCCACATCCAACCCTTTTTCGATGGCAGCACGTACGTATTCGAGGCCATCTGCCAAAGTAAATGCCAGCTCCAATGCATTGTTGGCCCCTGCTTCTTGAATATGGTAGCCAGAAATGGAGATGGAGTTGAATTTTGGCATTTTCTGGCTGGTGAATTCAATAATGTCGCCAATGATTCGCATTGATGGTGCCGGGGGATAGATATAGGTATTGCGCACCATGAATTCTTTAAGAATATCGTTCTGGATGGTTCCAGCCAATAGCTCCTGACTGACTCCCTGTTCTTCCGCCGCAACAATATAGTTGGCCAGAATTGGCAGAACGGCACCATTCATGGTCATGGAAACAGAAACTTTATCCAGCGGGATGCTGTCGAAAAGAATCTTCATGTCCTCAACCGAGTCGATAGCAACCCCAGCCTTGCCGACATCACCAACGACCCGTGGATGGTCTGAGTCGTAGCCGCGATGCGTGGCCAGGTCAAAAGCGACCGAGAGTCCCTGTTGTCCGCCGGCCAGGTTACGTTTATAAAATGCGTTTGATTCTTCAGCAGTGGAGAATCCGGCATATTGACGTACGGTCCATGGGCGGCCAGCATACATCGTAGCCATCGGCCCACGGATAAAAGGGGCGAGGCCGGGCATCGTATCGGCATTTTTCAGATTGGCCGTATCTGCAGCGGTATAGAGAGGTTTGACGCTGATCCCTTCAGGCGTGTCCCATTTGAAACTGGAGAGATCGTCGGTCTTTTTCTCTTTTTTCGCCAGAACTTCCCAGTCGGAGAGGGTTTTCTTTTCAAAACTACTCATTGGTATGTTTCTCCCTTTTGTTGAAAACTAAATGAGCCACCAAGTCGCCAAGCTTGGTGGCGATAAAGTGTTTTTGTCTCTAGCGGGTGACCACCGCCAGGACCTGTACTGTTTCGCCGTCTTTGGAGAGAAGGCGATGCTTAACGGCTGAGTCGAAATAGACGGCATCGCCTTCTTCGAGAATAAATCGTTCATCATCGAGGATGATTTCAGCTGTGCCACTGATGATCAGTAAAAATTCTTCACCTTCGTGATTGTAAAGGGTTTCTTCCTGGGCCCGTTCGGTTACGGTGAGAAGGAACGGCTCCATCTTTTTATTTTTTTTCCGGTAAGAGAGGGTTTCATATGTGTAGCCGTGCCTGGTGCCATCTTTGGAGATGACCCGGCTGACAACCCGGCGCTCATTATGGCGAACAATCTCGTAGCGAGACGACCCTTCCCCCTCCTCGAAAAAGTAACTCATTTTCACATCAAAAAAACGAGCGATCTTGGACAGGGTCGCAATGGGTGGCGAAACGTTATTGTTCTCAATCTGTGAAATAAGTGCTGGAGAGAAATTGGTCTCGGTAGCAACGTCCTGCAGAGTTAGTTTTCGTTCTTTGCGCAGGGCTTTGATTTTTTGGCCAATATTGAATTCCATATATCTTTGCCATAAATGAGGATTTGAAAGGATTTTATCCTGATTCGTATAGCGGACATAAGTAGAATTGTCAACTGCAATTCTTTATTACCAGTAAAAAACAGATTAGCGTTTGAAGTATTGTTGTCTGCCTGGTTTGCCAATAAAACCTGTTTTTATGCTGATTTGTTATTTAATTAATCGTGATTCTTGGTAGGGCCCTTGCCGCCACCTCTTTAGTTTTACTTAAGATTTTTGCTTGACCAGTCGCGATTGATCTTTCGTTCCCGCGCTGTCTTTTTAAACCCGACATGCTGAACCGGTAAAAATCGCTTGACAATATTCACTTGGCGGCTATTATTGTCTTCCGTTGTTAGCACTCGCTCCAACTGAGTGCTAACAATAAAAGTTGAGGCGGGATCGGCGTTGTGATCGTTGTCCCCGACCTTTTCCCCGATGTTATATCGTTTATAACGGCCACTGGCCCAGAGTATTGAAAGCCAAAGGAGAGCTTAAGAATGAACATCAGACCATTACAAGATCGCATTATTGTCGAGCGTGTTGAAGAGGAAACCACAACAGCGGGCGGGATTATTATTCCTGACACAGTTTCCAAGGAAAAACCCCAAGAAGGCAAAATTATTGCTGCCGGTAAAGGTAAAGTGACCCCAGAAGGCAAAGTTCTGCCGTTGGATGTTAAACCTGGCGACCGGGTACTGTTCGGTAAATATGCCGGAAGTGAAGTCAAGATTGATGGCACAGATTATCTCATAATGCGTGAAGATGATATTCTGGGCGTTGTCGAATAAGCTGGCGTCGCAAAAATGTCGCCCT
>JAQIBX010000086.1 GCA_027858895.1 Desulfuromusa sp.
CCAAAACGCACCATCTTCTGACCATTTTCTTCAAAAGGTTCAACAAAAAATGCATGCAGTGCAGAGGTTCTGGCCCCTGTATCAATTTTTGCTTTAATTCTGGGAATATTCAGTTCCGGCAAAGACAGCCATTCTCGCCAGCCAACAAGTACTTTATCCATCTAAAAACCAATCCAATATTGTTAAGTCAAAATTGAAAAACTTTTCACCACGCATTTCTGCAGCTATATATTCCTTTTGTATTATTTTTGCACCTTTTTTTGCCAATCAATACAATTTTATCTGATCCCCTCAGCCCAGGCAGATACTGGGATAGAGAAGAATTTAAAAATAACAACATTTAGCTTGTGATTTAAAAAAAATGAGCCTATAACCTCGCGCAACAAAACACCTATATTGAAGTGAGATTGATCATGACACTTTTACAAGATAGCACAACCTTTGCTTTTATCATCCTGCCGCTACTGGTTTTTCTGGCCAGAGTCCTGGATGTTTCTATTGGCACGTTACGGATTATCTTTGTTGCCAAAGGTTTGAAGAGGTTGGCGGCCCTGCTCGGTTTTTTTGAATCATTGATCTGGCTGGTTGCTGTCGTTCAGGTCATGCAGAATCTCAATTCATGGCAAACTTATATTGCATTTGCCCTGGGATTTGCTGCTGGAAATTATGTAGGCGTGATGCTCGAGGAAAGAATCGCACTCGGAAATCTGATGATCAGAATCATTACCAAACAAGAAGCCGATGGATTGGTGCGCGTACTCTGGGAAAGCGGTTATGGAGTAACCAGTGTTGATGCCCAGGGTGAATCCGGTCCGGTCAAAGTTATCTTCAGCGTCGTGAAAAGAAAAAAACTGGCACAGTTTATTGCCCTGATCAAAAAATACCATCCCAAGGCTTTCTACACGATCGAGGATATGCGCTACGTAAATGAAACCTATTTACCCCCAACGGTCAAAAGCACACTGTTTCCCCATTTTGCGCTGGGAAAAAGAAAATAGTTTTGATCCAGTAGCGGAAATCTTTTAGCTCCCTGTTTCTACGATTTTATTTCACCGCGCAGATATTCGATCAAGGCCCGCACACCAAATCCCGTACCCCCTTTAGGCTGACCAGCTTTCCCCTGCTCTTCCCAAGCCATTCCAGCAATATCCAAATGCGCCCAGTGGTATTTATCAGCAAACTTCTGGAGAAAAGCAGCAGCCGTGATGGTTCCAGCGGCTCTACCTCCGGTATTTTTAACATCAGCAAAGTCACTTTTAATTTGCTCCGCATACTCTTCCCAGAGCGGCAGCTGCCAGAATCTTTCGCCACTGCGTTCCCCAGCCTTAAGCAATTGACGGATCAGCCCATCATGATTGCCGAGAACTGCGGCCGCTTGGTTGCCGAGAGCAATGATACAAGCTCCAGTTAAAGTGGCCAGATCGATCACCACCCGTGGTTCGTAACGGCCAACATAGGTTAACGCATCAGCTAGAATCAGGCGGCCTTCTGCATCGGTGTTCAATACTTCAATCGTCTTCCCGGACAATGAAGTCAGGATATCACCGGGCCGGATTGCGGTTCCCGAGGGCATATTTTCTACCGCCGGAACCACTGCCACCAGGTTGATCGGTAATTTCATCTGTGCGGCGGCCTGCATGGTGCCAAGAACGGTGGCAGCCCCACCCATGTCCATCTTCATCTCATCCATTTTTTCTGCCGGTTTCAAGGAAATACCACCAGAATCGAAAGTCACCCCTTTGCCCACCAAGGCGATCGGTCTGACATCTGCAGCTCCACCCTGATACTCCAGGACAATCAGATACGGCTCACGTTCGCTTCCCTGAGCGACACCCAGCGTGGCACCAAAACCTTGCCGTTCAAGTTCACGGCGATCCAACAATCTAGCTTTGATCCCCTGCTGTTCTGCCATGGCAACGGCTTGCATCGCCAGGTATTCGGGGGATTTCAAATTTCCCGGAGCATTGACCAGATCGCGGGCAAAGCAGACTCCAGCAGCAATGGCTTCGGCCGCGTCTACAGAAGCTTTTGCGATCGAAGTGCTCTCTTTGGCAGCAATCAACAACTCAATTTTTTCCAGAGCGATTGGTTGCCCCGGCTTGTCCTTTGGTAAATATCGATTGTACCGATAATCTGCCAACAACACCCCTTCAGTCACCGCTTGGATTCGTTCGGCTAGATCAGTTTTTTTGTTCAGTAATTGTGGCAACGTAAGGAGAAAGCTTCCCAGTTGCTTTTCAGCCAACAACTTAACCACATTGCTGGTGCCCTGCCGCAAAGCGCGCAGAGAAAAAGCAGATTCATTTCCCAACCCGACCAATAAAATTCGTTCCGCCACAGTCTGTGGGCCACTGTGAAGTAACAGAACCTCTCCCTTGCCACCGCTAAATTCTTTACTTCGAGTCGCTCGGTCTAAAGCGCCACCAACCTGCTGGTCGATTTGTGACAGCTGTTCATTCTTCAATTTACCCGCAAAAACACCCAGTACCAAACAAGGGGTTTTCTGTTTCAGGGCATCGCCTTTTTTGACTGTAATTTTCATCGCAATCCTCTTTTCTATACTTATAAAAACTATCCCCCCTTTGACAAAGGGGGGTCAGGGGGGTCAACTCCGATCGAGCATCCACCACAAAATCTGTTCGACGACAGCATCAGTCTCACACAGAACCTGCCGGTTATCAAACCGCAGTACGGTCAAACCATGCTCGGCAAGGAATTCATCTCTGAGTTCGTCCCGCACCCTATGTTCCACTTCCAAATGCTGACTGCCATCAACCTCAATCACCAGACCTGCTGCCGGAGCATAAAAATCGACAATAAAGTTCCCAATCGGTTTCTGACGATAGAACTGAATCCCCTGCAATTGCTTACGCCGTAATCGCGCCCACAACAATCGTTCGGCCTCGGTCATATTGCTACGCAAGTTTCGTGAGGGCTCTTTTAGCGTAACATTATATTCGAGCATGAATCCCCCTCGATCCCCCTTTGTCAAAGGGGGAGGGC
>JAQIBX010000105.1 GCA_027858895.1 Desulfuromusa sp.
CCCCAGCTGATAACCAGAATCTTGTTAGATTCTTTGCCGTTAACCTCAACACCAGGTAGGACCTGGGCAAGATTATCAACCTTGGCCTTACGATATTCGGTCATTCGTTGGTGAGTCATTGGATCGTGGCTTACTGCGCCAGTCTCATCTTTTTCCAGAGTCCCGATGCGGTGCTGACAACCCTTGGTTCCAGGGATAGCCCAGTCACGAGCCAAAGTTTCAGGATCGCGCTTATAGGAAACATACTTTTCGCCCGGATGCGCTTCAGGGACCCAGAAATTTACGTAAGGGGTCAAATCTTCCAGTTCGGACATTTTTGGTACTTTCCATGGACAGCTACCCTGACCGATATAACCATCGGTTAAAACAATAACTGGAGTCCGATATTTCAGTGCAATCTTGGCAGCCTGAAAAGTGGCATCAAAACAGTCAGCTGGACTGTTAGCTGCAATGATCGGCAGGTAGCTATCACCATTACGACCAAACATGGACTGTAGCAAGTCAGATTGCTCAGTTTTGGTCGGTAGACCGGTACAAGGACCACCACGTTGAACGTTAACAATAACCAGTGGAACTTCCAGAATCAAAGCCATACCGGCAGCTTCGGTTTTAAGTGCCAGACCCGGGCCAGAGGTTGTGGTAAACGCCAGGTTCCCTGCACAGGAAGCGCCGATTGCAGCACAAATGCCAGCGATCTCATCTTCCATCTGCATGGTAACAAGATCGACATCCTTAAATTCTGAGGCATAATGAAGCAGGTCAGTTGCAGGAGTAATCGGATAAGAACCAATATAAGGCTGCAATCCAGACTTTTCACCAGCAGCGGCTATTGCCAGCGCTGCAGCATCATTGCCGGTAATATTGCGATAGAGCCCTTTTTCAATCTGTGCAGCACCCAGGTCATAGCGCTCCTGAAACATTATCGTGGTTTCACCGTAGTTCAACCCGGCTTTAAAGGCGAGAGTATTGGCTTGAGCAACCTTAAGCAAAGGTTTCTTCGCTTTTGCACCAAATTTCTCCTGAATAAAATCAAGAACCAGCTGCTTCTCTTTGTTAAACAGCCAGCACAAAACGCCCATAACAAAAAAGTTTTTACAACGATCCTTTGCTGCGATAGGCAGTTCCATCTCAGCCAAGGCCTCACGAACCAGTGTAGTCATGGGGATAGCTTTTACGTCAAAGCCGTTAAGACTGCCATCTTCTAGTGGATCACTCTGATAACCAACCTTCTCCATTGCCTTTTCAGTGAAAGAGTCGGAGTTGGTAATGATCATACCACCCGCTTTGACAAACTGTGAACTGTGTTTAACGGCTGCCGGGTTAAAAGCAACCAAAACGTCTGGCGCATCACCGGCAGTGTAGATTTTATGATCACCCAGACACATCTGAAATCCAGAGATGCCTGCGACGGTACCAGCAGGTGCACGAATTTCCGAAGGATAATCGGGAAGGGAGTTAACATCATTACCGTCCAATGCAGCCAAAGCGGTAAGCTGGTTTCCGATAAGCTGCATGCCATCACCGGAGTCTCCGGTAAATTTAATGACAATTTGCTCAGCACTTGTGAGTTTTGCGTTCTCTGCCATACTGTCTCCTGTTAATAAAGAGATGTTTCAAGAAATATGCTGCTAACCACAGCAATCAAACATCGTTACCTGTCAAACGCGAGCTCATATAGCATTATCTCTAAATATGATGCAAGCATATATGAAGGGTTAGACAGAATTCTATAAACACTTTTTAGTTTCGCTAAATAAGAATTATTGAGGGTAAAAAATATCTAAAAAATAATCCCTGCGACTGACACACAACAAGGGCAATGTCTCCATTGCCCTTGTTGTATTCTCAGCCAATATTTAAGCGGCTATTAGCTGTTCAATACCTCGGCCAGGTCAGGCAGGATACTAGGCAGCTCATCAATAAGACCTTTTACAGCCGCAACAGAGTTGTCGAACAATGCTTGTTCTTCAGCATCAAGCTCAAACTCAATAATGCCTTCAACACCAGCGGCTCCAAGAATACACGGAACACCAACATAGTAGTTGTCAACACCGAACTCACCACGCAGCAGAACGCAAGTGGGAAGAACACGCTTCTGGTCACGCAGGATAGCTTCCGCCATCGCGATAGCAGATGAAGCAGGGCTGTAAAATGCAGAACCGTTACCCAGCAGTTTAACAACTTCACCACCGGCGGCCTTAGTGCGCTCGACCATGGCAGTCATAACTTCTTTAGCTTTTGCTTCGTCACCGTACTTACGGATCAACTGCTCCATCACTGGAATACCATTAACATTGGCATAGCGAACGATGGGAACCATGGTGTCCCCATGACCACCAAGAACCATGGCATTTACGTCGCGAACCGATACGCCCAGTTCCCAAGCGATAAAGGAACAGAAACGGTTGGAATCGAGCACACCAGCCTGGCCCATAACGCGCTCAGCTGGGAAACCGGTGACCTTCTGGCACAGGGTGACCATTGCATCGAGAGGGTTGGAAACAATGATAACAAATGCATCAGGGGCGTACTGCTTGATGCCCTCAGAAACTTGACTCATGATCTTGGCGTTAACACCCAACAAATCATCACGACTCATACCAGGCTTACGCGGCAGACCAGCAGTTACGATAACAATATCAGAACCAGCGATATCGGCGTAGCTATTGGTTCCTTTAAGATCTACATCAAAACCATCAATACGGGCAACTTCAGCGATGTCAAGCATTTTACCCTGTGGCATCCCTTCAACGATGTCAAATAGAACAACATCACCCAGTTCACGCAGAGCACAAAGTTGAGCTAGAACACCACCAATTTGTCCACCACCGATCAAAGAAATTTTAGATCTCGCCATTGTCTCTCTCCTTATGTAGGAAAATTCAAAATAGGATCGGGATAAAAATTATCCCGATCCTGCCTAAGTACATACGACTAACTACATCGCATCAATAATTGCGTTTAATGTTGCGCTTGGGCGCATAGATGCAGCAGCTTTGATTGGATCGGGTCGGAAATAACCACCGACATCAACCGGGGAACCCTGGCAATCGATAAATTCAGCATCGATCTTGTCAACGTTCTTCACGATCTTAGCAGCAACCTCGGCAAAACGTGCCTTAATTGCAGCATCCTTGTCCTGAGCGGCCAAAGCTTGTGCCCAGTAGAGAGCCAAGTAGAAGCTGCCGCCGCGGTTGTCAATTTCATTGACCTTACGGGAAGGGAGCTTCTGGTTCTCAAGGTACTGACCGATAGCAACATCCAGAGTTTCAGCGAGGATAGCAGCCTTCGGGTTCTTATCAGCAGCAGCTGCCTGCTCCAGAGAAGGAACCAGTGCACAGTACTCACCCAAAGAATCCCAACGAATGTGACCTTCTTTGAGGAACTGCTCAACGTGCTTCGGAGCAGAACCACCAGCGCCGGTTTCAAACAGACCACCACCGGCCAACAAAGGCACGATGGAGAGCATCCGAGCAGAGGTACCCAGTTCGAGGATCGGGAACAAGTCAGTCAGGTAATCCCGCAGAACGTTACCGGTTACCGAGATGGTATTCTCGCCCTTGCGCACGCGCACGAGGGAGAATTTCATAGCAGAAACAGGATCCATGATACGGATATCGAGACCAGCTGTATCGAACTCAGGCAGGTATTTGTTGACCTTTTTGATGATCTCTGTATCGTGACCGCGGTTCGCGTCGAGCCAGAAGATGGTTGGCTCACCGGAAGCCTTGGCGCGATTTACAGCCAACTTGACCCAGTCTTTGACTGGAATGTCTTTAGCCTGGCTAGAACGGTAGATGTCACCAGTGGAAACCGGCTGCTCAAGCAGAACGGTACCAGCAGCGCTTATAACCTGAAATTTACCAGCAGAAGGAGCTTCAAAAGTTTTATCGTGAGAACCGTACTCTTCAGCTTTTTGCGCCATCAGACCAACATTGGCAACGCTGCCCATGGTTGCTGGATTGAATTGGCCGTTCTTATTGGCGTCTTCGATGATCTCGCGGTAAATAGTAGCGTAGCAACGATCAGGAACCATGGCGATGGTGTCCTGCAACTCGTCAGCCTTGTTCCACATGCAACCGCCGTCACGCACAACGTTCGGCATCGAAGCATCAACGATGACATCATTCGGAACGTGCAGGTTAGTGATGTTCTTGCGAGAATCAACCATAGCCAGAGCAGCTTGGCCTTCGTAACAAGCGTTGATATCAGCTTCGATTTCAGCTTTTTTGTCAGCAGGAAGCTTGTTCACCTTATTGAGAATGTCGCCCATACCTTGGTTCGGATTGGCACCGATAGAAGCCAAAGTATCAGCATGCTTGTCAAGAGCAGTCTTGAAGTAAACTTTGACAGCATGACCGAACATAATCGGATCGGAGATCTTCATCATGGTGGCTTTAAGGTGAAGGGAGAGCAGTACGCCCTTCTCTTTAGCTTCTTGTTCAGTCTTAGCGTAGAACGCCTGCAGTTCAGCAACCTTCATGACCGAGCTGTCGAGGATTTCGCCTTCAAGTAGCGCCAAACCATCTTTTTTCACGGTCACGTTACCAGCAGCATCAACAAACTGAATCTTGACGGTGTCAGCTTTGTCCATGGTGACCGATTTTTCAGTCTCGTAGAAATCACCACCGTCCATATGGGCAACGCGGCACTTGGATGTACCTGGAGCTGGCCAGTCTTTCATCATGCGGTGCGGGTTTTTCTGAGCGAATCTCTTGACCGAAGCTGCAGCGCGGCGATCGGAGTTACCCTCACGCAGAACCGGGTTAACGGCAGAACCGAGACACTTGGCGTAACGAGCTTGCAGCACTTTATCTGCATCGGTAGTTGCTTCTTCAGGATATGTAGGAACGTCGTAGCCCTTTTCCTGCAGCTCAGTGATTGCTGCTTGCAACTGAGGAACCGAAGCACTGATGTTAGGCAGTTTGATAACGTTAGCTTCCGGCTTCTGAACCAGTTCACCCAGCTCTGCCAAGTTATCAGCAACCTTCTGCTCCGCAGTCAGTTTTTCCGGGAAGTTCGCAAGGATGCGGCCAGCCAGAGAAATGTCCTTGGTCTCGACTTCCACGCCGGTACCTTTGCAAAACGCCTGAACGATCGGCAGAAAAGCGTAGGTCGCTAATGCCGGTGCTTCATCAATTTCGGACCAAATAATTTTTGCCATTCGTCTCTCTCCTTAGAATTTATTACCAAATATCAACACTTAAGCCAGCACATAACCACGTTATAAACTGAACAAATGAACACTGTTTATCGTTGTATACAGTATACAAACAAAATAAGGGTGTCAAGATACTTTGCGATTTAAAGTAAAATTATCTCAATCGATCAGAGGGCAAACATAAGTTACTATTTTAAAAGGTTTTTTTAAAAGTGATCTACTGGAATATTCAGATAATATACTTAAAAGGTTGATTGTCTGCGGAAAGCGTTCTGCCGGCAAAAAGCCGGCAGAACATCATGGGAAATAACAAAATTTATAAGGATTTTTCATTCTTCAGTTCAACGGTTGAAAAAGATTCAACTCACGGGCTTCGTGACGGGCGGCTTCTGTTTCGTCTCTGTTTTTATCACGTGGAATCATCAGAATTTGGCCAGAAAAAATTTCTTTGGGGTCCTTGATCTGATCTCGATTAGCTTTATAAATGAGTGGCCAGAGTAAAGCATCATTATAAACCTCTCCACGCGCAGCAATCGTCGCCAGATTTTCACCTGACTTAACCTCCACATTATCAACCAGTTCTGGTTTTATGGGGGCAGGAGGTGTTTTTTTAACAATAACTGGTTTAACTGGAACCGGTTTTTTCGGCTCAGGTTTAATCACAACTTTCTTCTTGCGCTCCTGTTGCTCCTTCAGTTCAGCCTGCCGCTTCATCTCGCGCTGTTTTGCCAACTCTGCCAGTTGTTGTTCTGCAACTATTTCTTTCTGCTCTGCTGCAAGTTGTTCTTTACGCGCTATCGTCAACTTAAGTGCTTCTGCAGAATAACGTCGGGCTAATTCCAGAGTGAGTGACGCCCTGCGATATTCTTTATTTTTGACCTGAAGCTCTGCCGCCTGCAATGCACTGTTAGCAAGCTGATATTCTCCGGGCGCATATTGAGCTGCGCCAGCAGCGTAAGCATGAGCAACCACACTCTGGGCATTTTCCAAGCCCTGGACAGGTGGTTGCGCACAACCTGACGACAGGACGACAAGCGTAACAATCAGCAACAGACGCTTAAACATCTGCATTATTTATTTTCCTATGTTTAAAAATATATTTAACCCTACTTCTGATTTGCCCGTAAACGTATGCCCAATTCCTGCAGCTGCTTATCATCCACATGATTCGGAGCATCAGACAACATACACGATGCCTTTTGGGTTTTCGGGAAAGCAATCACGTCACGAATCGAGTCTGCACCAGTCAAAATCATCATTAACCGATCGAGACCGAAAGCGATACCGCCATGTGGTGGCGCACCAAAGTTTAAGGCATCCAGCAAAAAGCCAAACTTTTCCTGGGCTTCTTCTGCGCCAATCCCAAGCAGTTCAAACATTTGTGATTGTACCGCTTGATCATGAATACGAATACTGCCACCACCAATCTCTGAGCCATTCAATACCAGGTCATAGGCTTGAGCCCGAGCTTGACCGGGATTGGAGTCCAGCAGGGAAATATCTTCTTCTAACGGAGCGGTAAATGGATGATGAACTGCGACATGCCGGCGCTGTTCAGCGTCCCACTCCAGCAATGGGAAATCAGTCACCCAGGAAAACTTATATTCATCCTTGCTGGCCAAGCCCAATTTCTGGCCCAGGTGGCCACGCAGGCGACCAAGTGCCTCATTTGCGATAGCTGGCGTATCCGCCATAAACAACAACAAATCACCAACTTCAGCATCCAGCTTATCATTCAAGACTGTCAATTCATCAGCGGTAAAGAATTTAGCGATCGGTGACTGCCATCCATCTGCTGTCACTTTGACCCACGCTAAACCTTTGGCGCCATAGATTTTGGCAAAATCGCCCAGATCATCTAACTCTTTGCGCGAGAAAGTTGCGCAACCCTTGACATTAAGAGCCTTAACCAAGCCTTCACTGGCAGCCACACTGGCAAAAACCTTAAACTGAGATCCAGCAACCTGCTGAGTAATATCAATCAACTCCAGATCAAAACGTAAATCGGGGTTATCAACACCAAAACGATCCAACGCCTCAGCATAAGTCAACCGCGGCATCGGCAAGTGGACCTCAACTCCAAGTGCCACCTTGAACACCTTGGCAATCATCCCTTCCATGATATCCATCACCTGATTGCGACTAACAAAACTCATCTCACAATCGATTTGGGTAAATTCAGGCTGACGATCCGCCCGCAGGTCTTCATCACGGAAACATTTAACAATTTGAAAATAACGGTCAAAACCGGAAACCATCAATAACTGCTTAAACAACTGCGGCGACTGAGGCAAAGCATAAAAGGTCCCATTATTCACCCGACTGGGGACCAGATAGTCTCTGGCACCTTCTGGGGTACTTTTGGTCAGAATCGGTGTCTCTATTTCAATAAACCCTTGCCCATCAAAGTAATTACGGACAGTTTTGGCAACCAGATGACGCAGCAACAGATTTTTTTGTAATGCCGGACGACGCAAATCGAGGTAGCGATACTTCAAGCGGATATTTTCGGCAACTTCGGTAAATTCATCGAGCATGAAGGGAGGCGTCTCAGAGCGATTCAATATTAACATTTCGCTGATTTCAATCTCAACTTCGCCGGTCTTCATCTTCGGATTGACAGTTCCCTCAGGCCGGTGCGAAACCTTCCCCCGAGCAGCCAGGACAAATTCATTGCGAACCTGCTCAGCCTTCTTGAGAGATGCAAGATCACGATCAGGGTCGAGAGCCAACTGGATAATTCCCTCACGGTCACGCAAATCAATAAAAATCAGACCGCCATGATCACGCCGCCGTTGTACCCAACCCATCACACAAACTTCCTGACCGATCTGCTCTGCAGTCAAATCACCACAATAATGGGTTCTTACCCAACTTCCAAGTTTATCGTTCAACACAAAATCCTCCAAAATGAGCTGTTCAGCTCTGATTATATTTACTGATCAATCGATGAGTATATTAATCACAATCATCGCAGGTCAAGCAGAAGTCGTATCTAACCAAGTTTTTCCGTTAACATAGCAACCAAACTATCCATGGCGACAACCGATTGGCTACTATCAGACATATTTTTAAGTTGCGCTTGTCCAGATTCCAACTCTTCTTCGCCAAGAACAAGGGTAAAAGTCGCATTCAACTTATTTGCCCTGCGCATCTGTGCCTTAAGGCTTTTTCCCAGGTAATCCATTTCAGCGCGCACCCCAGCGGCCTGTAACTGAGACATCAGCACAAAAGCTCGTTCCGTTGCTTCCTCGCCGAGTGCAGCAATAAACAGTTGCGGTCCTCCGGCAGAGATCCGTTGTTCACCCTTCATCAAAACCAGCCGCTCAAGCCCGATGGCAAAACCGATTCCCGGCAGCGACGGGCCGCCAAGGCTTTCAACCAAACCGTCATAGCGCCCCCCGGCAGCAACAGCATTCTGCGATCCAAGTTGATCGGTGACCAACTCAAAAGTGGTCCGCACGTAATAATCCAGTCCGCGTACCATCCGTGCATTAACCTCAAATGGGATATTTAATAAATCCAGATAACTTTTAACTTGCCTGAAATGATCATTACAAGGGGAACACAGATGCTCAATAACTGAAGGAGCGTCAACTGTTGCGGCCTGACATCCTTGGGCTTTACAATCGAGAACCCGCAGCGGATTGGTTTGGTAACGGCGTTGGCATTCAGCACACAGAGTATCTAAACGCGACTCAAGGTAGCTGATCAGTGTCTGTCGGTAGCCAGGACGACATTCGGGGCATCCGAGCGAATTGATCTGCAGAGAAACAGAATCGATCCCGATCCGAATAAAATACTGATGCAGCATGGCCAAAACCTGGGCATCAATTTTTGCATCCTCTACTCCAACCACCTCAACCCCAAGCTGGTGAAACTGGCGATAACGACCTTTTTGCGGCCGTTCATAGCGGAACATTGGTCCCATGTAGTAGAGCTTGGAGACTGGGTCGAGGTTATGCAGGCGGTTCTGAATAAAGGAGCGCATCACAGGCGCAGTCCCTTCCGGCCGCAAGGTCAAAGAATTCTCACCCTTATCGCTAAATGAGTACATCTCCTTTTCAACGATATCTGTCGTTTCGCCGATGGAACGGCAGAACAATTCGGTCTTTTCCGGTATTGGTGTTCTGATTTCAGAAAACCCGTAAAGACCAAACACCTCGCGGGCACTCAGCTCCAGAAATTGCCAGGTTTCCACCTCTCCAGGCAAAATATCATTCATCCCCTTGACTGCAGTTATACTCAAAACACAAACCTTTTCTTTTATTATTCATTAATTGCGGGCGGACGGAACCGATACAGACGGGAGAAGATACCCTATTTTGAGTAGATCTGAAAGGGGTCTAAACAATATTTAGATAATATTATTTAGGCAGAGTCGATGTAACTTTTTACTCAGGGATTGATACAATAGGGGCAGGTAAAAAAGAGTTGATTACAGTCAATCTTTCGGGATATCAACGACCCCACAAATAACATTTCGTGTCGTCTTACCGGCATACATCGCCCGGTCAGCCAAATCAAGGAGCTGTAGCTTCTCGGTGGCATCGGTCGGAAAGGTTGAAAATCCTGCCGTTACAGTCACATAACTTGGGGTCCCCTGCTCGTTGAGAAAAGCATGTTCTTCGATCAATTTACGAATCCTCTCAGCAACAATTCGTGCCGTCCGATCATCTGTTTCAACCAGTATTGCAGCAAACTCATCACCACCAAAACGGAACAATGTATCAACATCCCGAACACAATCAACTAACAAAAGGCCAACTTCCTGTAGCGCAGCACTGCCTGCCAGGTGTCCATAACTATCATTAATTTCCTTAAAACGATCCAAATCAAGAAATAACAGTGAAAACTTCAACCCATAACGGTGCGAACGCCTGATTTCGCGACTCAATGAAACCTGCATGAAACGATGGTTATAGAGTCCGGTCAGATCGTCAGTGTGCATCAATTCTTGAGCATCTTGATAGCGGCAGGCATTTGTAAAACCGAGAGAAATCTGGTCGCATAAATAACGTAAATCGGCCAACGAAGAGGATACGGCTAAGTTCTCGGCCACATCACAGACGATAATGCCACCTTTGAGCACGTCACCATCACGTAATGGCAACATCCAAATCTGCTCCCGGCGTTGCTGTAATTTCACCAGCTTTACAGCAACAGCATCCCCGGGTTGACACAACCCCATCGACTCATCCAACTGCGGCAGTAAGGCATTGATCAACTGTTCGGCAAACTCGGCGGGGAGATCTATTAATCCAGCAAGTGAGGGGGTAGCACCATTTTTAAGGGTAAATGCACAGCCGATACTGGCTGCCATCTCGCGCAACAAAATATCCAGAGATTGTGGAATCAAGCGTTCCAGATCAATCAGTGACGATAAAGATTGCCCCGTCTGGAAGAGATGAATCTGCCTTTTCAAATGGTCATTTTCTGTCAACAATTTACGTTGATCCAAGCAATTACGCACCAAATGTTTCAATTCTTCAGGGTTAAACGGCTTGATCAAATAGTCGCGAGCACCATTCTTTAATGCATCAATGGCCGATTCAAGACTGGCATGCCCAGTCACCAGAATAACATCTGGAGGATTCGGTAGTGCCTTGGCGGCACGCAGAACTTCAAGGCCATTTCTCCCTGGCATAACCATATCGGTCAGAACAAGGTCAATCTCTCGTTGCAGCATCAACGCAATAGCATCCTCGCCATTGTCGCACACATCAACCCGATACCCCTCCTCCAGTAACAGGTCACGGTAGAGCTTACGAAAGAAAAGCTCATCATCGACAATCAAGATATTTGATTGGACAGAAATCATAAGTCCCCTATAATAATAGGATATTATTAACAGTATCTATGGTGTAATGTCAACGAAAAATCCCCGCTGCCAATGCCTGACCTGCCAGCCATTTTTTGACAATTGAGCCTGGAGGGTTCCGGTGAGGTCGGTGCGGTAGAGTGGTATGTTCTGCTGCTGCAGATAATCGACAACTTGCCTGGCTGGTAAATGATGGCGGTTCTGATAACCCACAGAAACCAGGCAGGATTTTGGTACAAGTTGATCAATAAGACTATCTGTGGCAGAAAACCTACTGCCATGGTGGGGCAATTTTAGTAGCGATACAGGCCCGGGCAATCCGGCATTCAAGAGATTCAGTACTCCCTTTTCTTCCAGATCCCCGGTTAACAAGAGGCTCTCGCTACTAGCATGGCTCAGGTGCATAACCAAAGAAGAGTCATTTCTATTACTGCCAGGAGTTGTGCCATTGAAAATATTCAAATCCCCATTTGTCCAAAAAGAGATTTCACTCCAACCAGAGGGCATGATTTTAACGGGGATAGCATGTTTCAGCAAAACATCCTGTAAGCTGAAATGGAGTTCGGAAAAAGAGTTTCCAGTCCAAAATTCTTGCACTGGGAAATTATCCAGGACAAAAACAAGTCCCTTACGATGATCAAGATCATCGTGTGTCAAAACCACTGCGGTGAGTTTGGTCACCCCTAATTGCCCTAAAGCCGGTGCCAGCAGACGTTCACCAACATCAAACCTGTCACTGTAAAAGCCACCCCCATCGATCAAAATAGTTTGGCTATCATTATTCTGCAGCAGCATCGATTCACCTTGACCGACACTGAACATGGTCAATAAAACCGGAAACGACGGGAATAAAGGAAACTGCCACAATATGAGTGCAGATAAAAAGCAGACTGTGACGGCTCGTAGCATGATCTGCTTCGCTAATTGTGCCGACAAGAGCAATGGCAGCACCAACAGACCAACCGCCAGATACTGCCGGAGCGACAAAAATAGATAAGTTCCACCAAGGCCGGGAAGTGCCGTAATCCAGCGGGCTAAAGACAATAAAGACTCCAGCAACAACCCGCAAAGTTGAAATAAAAGTCCAGCCAATTGCGGGAAAAATGGTTCAAACAACAGTCCCGAAAACCCGATTGGCAGCGCCAGCAGGGTGACAATCGGTACACAAATGAGATTGGCAAACACCCCGGCCGGGGCAAATAGATGAAAGTTAATCAAGACCAGCGGTAAAGTTGCCAGCATCGCGGCAAAAGTCACCAGAAACAGTTGCAGAGGATAGCGCAAATAAAGTGGAAGGTTTCCGCCTTGTTTTTGCCACAATGGTCGCCAGAGCAGAATCCCCGCTGCGCCAGCAAAAGAGAGCTGCCAGCCTGCCTGCCAAAACAGCAGCGGATTGGCCAACAGGGATAACAACGCCAGGGAAGCCAATAGCAACAATGGATTGACGTAATATCGCCAGCACAAAAAAACGGCTCCCACCGTAGCCAAAGCAAAGGCTCTACGCGTAGAAACCGCATCACCCGTCAAGAGCAGATAGCAAAGCAATAAAGGCAGCAGGATAAGTGGTAGGGCTCGTTGCGGGGGTTGCCAATTGAGTAAAAACGGAAAACGGCGGTAGATACTGAGCAACAAACGATACCCAAGCAACGCAATCATCCCAAGATGGAGCCCAGAGATGGCAAATAGATGACTGATACCACTTTTTGCCAGCACCCTCCGGATACGATCGGGGATAATGCGCCCCTCGCCCAATACCAATGCCCTGACCAAGCTGGCACGATCTTCCGGCATCAGCCCCATGATATGTGTGGCAACCTTGCCGCGCCATTGCACCATCGCTCGATCAGGAATATCAGGCTGTCGATCCAAAACCGTTATTTCTGCAAAAGTTTTTACCCAGGCAGTCATATCGATATGCTGGCTTGCCAGATAGCGTGGCCAGTTAAATTCTCCCGGCGTCCCAAAAAGGCGTGGTTGTCGCATACGACTTTTACAACGAACGATATCACCGGGAAACAACTGGGTGGTTCCCTCTTCCATATATAATCGCACCCGCAAGGGAGATTCCAGTACTATCTGTTGATCTTTTTGTGCAACTGAATCAACCAACAATTCAAGCCAACTACGCCCCTCTGTTAATTGCCTGATATCGGTCAATCTACCAGTCAAGGTCATTTTTTGTGCCAGCTTGTCGATATAAATAATGTCTTGACGAGACGGAAACTGAAGGGGGTATCGAAGATTGGAAAAAACAAAAACGGAGAGAAACAGAAGAACTAACGTTACTCTGCTGTATTTACGTAATAAGAAAAACATCAAAGCAGTGAAAGCGACAAACAACCAACCAGAGAAGTGCGGTAAGGCGAAAATCGGAGCCAGGGACAATCCGGCAACTGTTGCAGATAGAACAATAAGTACCGGCTGCATATCCCCCCCTGCAGTGCAGCTTAGCAGAAACATGAGAACATCGGCTTAGAACAATTAAGCCTTTACTCTCTTTTTAGTCGCGCCGCCTTCGTCATCTTCCAGCTGGCGGATCAACTCTTCAGCAAGCGCAACATCTTTTTTACAACCAATAAAAACTGGTGCTCTCTCATGAATCTGTTGTGGCTGCAGATCAAGAATGGGTTGCCAGCCATTAGAAGCAGCGCCACCAGCCTGCTCAATTAAAAAAGCCATCGGGCTCAGTTCAAATAGCAAGCGCAATTTACCCTGTGGTAGATTTTTCAGGTGTGGGTAAAAAAAGATTCCCTGCCCTTTGAGTAGTATTTGATTAATATCGGGCACAAAGCCGCCACTGTAACGGAGCTTAACCCCGCGATCTTCCAGCTTGCGGATATAAGCCTCAACCCCGGGGGTATAAAGATTTCTCTGGCCACCCGGTGAATAGAGATTTCCTTGCGGCTGAAGAGTAATATTTTCTTGTAGTAGAGTATATTCCCTCAGCATATTCATACCGAATTCATGAACCCCCTTGCCGACACTATACACTAGCGTCGTACGCGGCCCATAAAGGATATACATGGCTGCAACCTGATTACGCCCCGCTTGCAGCAGATCACACCCTTCAAAAATTGATACGATGGTGCCAACAGCCAGATTAACATCAACCAGGGAAGAACCATCCAACGGATCGAATGCAACTGAATATTTGCCATCACAGTCAGGGGAAACCGGGATGATTTGATCCATTTCCTCCGACATCATATTAGCAACCACACGGGAATGATCAAGCCGCTTGCGCAAGATTCGATCGGCCAGGACATCCAGCGCTAACTGCTGCTCCCCATAGAGATTTGACGTGCCGGCCACTCCCAGATCACCAGTGCTGATTGAGTGAATAATATACTTGGAAGCTTCAGCAATCTCAGTAATCAGGTGAATCAGATTGTCGTTCACCTCATTTTCACGTAGATGGCGGCGCAAATCGATCTGAAATTTTGTTTTTCCCGCTTTGCTCAGTGGACTCATTGGACTGAAACCTCCCTGGATTCAGCAAAACCGATGGACAGACTTTCCTTGTTTTGGAACCGACAAGTAGTTTAGCCCAAATTAAATAAAGCAGCAACCATGAACTTACATTAATCTCATACTTATTGGATTTTCAAAGGTCAGACTAACCCTTCGGCTCAGCCCGAGGAAAATCACACCACAACAAAGTGGCACCAACCACCGCCAGAGGAATACAAAAAAATTGGACAAAAGGGATCGCCAGCATGCAAAAAACACCACAAGCGTAACCGAACATCAGAACAGGATGTTTAAATATATAGCGCCGTTGTTCAGCAAAACTCAGTTGTTTACGCATTAAGATAAAAGCCATATATTCAATAACTAAAAAAAACAGAGTAAACACCGGGGCGAGAACAGCGTAAATCAACGAACCAATTCCGGGAATAAAATTGATCCCAAACAGCGCCACCATACAGATGACAAATACCACCATTTTTTTTATTTCTACGATAATTGCATACTTGGACTCATGCCAAAAACGCTGCAAACTGAAAGAGTCCTCGCCCTGCGTGCCACGAATCAGCGCCTCAGTCCGCTCAGAAAGGAGTTCGTTAAACGGGGATGCAATCAAATTACCAATGACAGTGAATGAAAAGAAAACAATCACTGTAGTCAACAACAAAGCAACCGTCCAAGCCAGATAATAGAGGAGAAATCCATACCAGACCTCAGTACTCGGGGCATAGGTCTCCAGCATTCCCTGAAAAAAATCGAGACCAAAATAAACCGTTGCGGTAAATACCAGCAGGTTGATGACAAAGGGGATCACCAGATACCTCAACATCCCGGGTTTGTGCCGAAAAAACTTGGCGGCTCGCAATGGATAGCTGAACCCACGTGCAAAACCAGCAACCGGTCTGACTGCAGCTGCAGTAACGTCACTGATCATGAGATCGTCCGACAGGCAAACAACCCTTTTTCAAGGGTCGGATATTGCAATTCGACACCAAGCTTCTCTAATATTTTTTGATTTGACATCCGCCGCGATTCCTTCAAAAAAGAAAAAGTTAACGGATTCATCACTTTTTCCGCTTCAACCCAACTCAATTGTTTGGGTTGTGGTAAGTCATACATGTCGGCAACCGCAATAAAGTACTCACTCATACTACTTTCCTGACCATCACAAACATTAAAGATATCCCCATCCTCACCCTTTTCCATTGCCGCCAGACATATCTGCACCAGATCCAAACTGTGAATCCGATTGGTATTCGGTGCA
Source organism: Desulfuromusa sp. (assembly GCA_027858895.1). Taxonomy (GTDB): domain Bacteria; phylum Desulfobacterota; class Desulfuromonadia; order Desulfuromonadales; family Geopsychrobacteraceae; genus Desulfuromusa. Next base: position 15,715 of record JAQIBX010000105.1, read on the forward strand.
TCTTCCGCTCTCAACACTTCGTGTCCTTTCGTCAGTTGAGAAATCGGCAATCTTCCAGGCCCATAGATTCCAGTTACCCGGAGGATAACCAGATCAAAACCAAGCCTCTCTGCCTGCTCCTGCAATTGATTCTCTGCACTAACACGACGTTTAGCCCGGCTGGTTTGCGGATTAATTGGAGTCTCTTCGGTCACCAGATCATCTCCACAATCACCATAAACTCCACTGGTACTGATGTAGACAATTTTACTTGGACAATTTTTATCCGACAATTTTCGGCAGAAGTTCAACATGCGGTAGTCGCTCGAACCACCCCCCTGCGGAGGCATAAAATAGAACAGTTGCTGTCCTTGCATGGAAATATCCGGAATGTCATCCTGAAAATCAAAATTTGCAATAATCGTCTCGATACCCGCCGACTGCGGAACCTTGGCACCCTCTTCAAAATGAATCGTTGCCTGAACCTGATGATCCTGCTTGATCAGTTCCCGAGCCACCCGAAAACCGATATCCCCACAGCCAACTATAGTAAAATCACTCATTTTTTTCTCCAATTTTATTGTAAACTTTTGTCGATAATTTCATAGAGATCTCTGGATAAATCCGCCTGCTGCAAACGAAGCAACTCCTGCTTTAACAACTCACGCCGTTTTGGTTCCAGACGTTTCCAACGCGTCAGCGGTGATGCCATTCGTGCGGCAACCTGCGGGTTACGCTGATCAAGGAGCAGGATCTGGTCAATCAGAAATTGATACCCGTCACCATCAGGACGATGTAAAACCGCTAGATTCTGAGACAAAGCCCCCAACAATGCTCGCACCCGATTCGGGTTACTCAGGCTAAAATCAGGGTGCAGCAACAAATCTTCCACCTCAGAAAATGTTTCGGCTCGATGCGCTAATGCCTGGAGACTAAACCATTTATCAAGCAACAACGGATGCATTTTCCACTGCTGATAAAAATCATCAATGATCTCCTGCCGGTCGTCTGCAGAGCTATCAACAAGAATTGAAAGCGCTACTATTCGATCGGTCATATTTGTCGCAGTGCGGTACTGCAGCAGGGACAGTTCATCCATTTCCTGTAGATCCAGATGCATCAGCAATGAAAGAGAAAAATTGCCCAAACTACGCTGCCCGACCGCAGCAGGATCCAGGGAATAGTGACCCTCCACGGTGAAGCAGTCTTTATAACGTTGCAGCAGGAGGATTTGATTCTCTTGTGCCAGTTGATAAATGGCATGATCACGGACATCTCTGACAAGCTGCGGATCAAATGTATCCAACTGATCAGCCAGATACTGCTCGCTTGGCAAAGTCAATAATTGAGTCTGCAGACTCTGATCCACTCGAGAGTCAGCCAATGCCTTTTTCCATGCACCGATAAAAATCGGCTGCAAAGATAATGGATACCCCTGTTCATGATCATTGTACATCCGCAGTAATTCACTCAATGCCAGAGTTTGACCAGCCTCCCAACGGTTAAAGGAATCGCTGTCGTGAGCCATACGAAACGCCAATTCTTCATCAGTAAAATCATATTGCAAGCGAACCGGTGCAGAAAATCCCCGCAACGGTGAAAGGGTCGGCTGTTGATCAATACCAACAAATGAGAATGTCTGTGTCTGCTGAGTCAGCTCAAGAACCCGGGTCGTATCACCGGGCTTGGTCTCCCCTGATAATTGGAGTTGAAGATCTTCTCCCTCACCATTCATCAAGCCGACAGCCAGCGGGATATGAAACGGTTGTTTTTTATTCTGTCCCGGAGTTGATGGACAACTTTGAGATATTTCCAGTGTTAAAATCTGCTGAGCAGCATCATAATTCTGCTGAATTTTCACATGAGGTGTCCCCGCCTGTGAATACCAACGCTTAAATGTTACAAGATTTATATCCCCAGCCTCCTCCATTGCCGTGACAAAATCATCGCAGGTGACCGCCTGACCATCATGCCGGTTGAGATAGAGTTGAACCCCGGCGATAAATTCTTCCTCGCCAAGCAGAGTCTGCATCATTCGGATAACTTCAGCACCCTTGTTATAAATCGTGGTGGTGTAAAAATTATTGATTTCCAGATAGGCAGCAGGTCGAACCGGATGTGCCACCGGCCCGGCATCCTCAGGAAACTGAAATTGACGCAGAATCCGCACATCATCAATCCGCTTAACCGCTGCCGAGTTCATAGCGGAAGAAAACTGTTGATCGCGAAAAACCGTCAAACCCTCTTTCAAGCTGAGTTGGAACCAATCCCGACAGGTCACCCGATTGCCTGTCCAGTTATGAAAATATTCATGGCCGATCACCGATTCGACACCCAAATAGTCGGCATCGGTAGCTGTTTCCGGGTGCGCCAGAACATACTTGGAGTTAAAGACATTCAGTCCTTTGTTTTCCATTGCCCCCATATTAAAATCATCAACAGCAACGATCATATAGCGGTCAAGATCATATTCCAGACCAAAGGTTTCCTCATCCCACTGCATCGCTTTTTTCAGCGACAACATGGCATGATCACAATAATTGCCGTTGCGCTCCTCGACATAGATCTGTAGCAGAATATCCCGCCCAGATATGGTCGTGTAATGATCCTCCAGGCAGACCAGATCCCCGGCAACCAGGGCAAACAGATAGCTCGGTTTAAAAAAAGGATCTTCCCAAATCGCAAAATGACGACCTTTCTGTAATTTTCCCTGTTCCAGCAGATTTCCATTACTAAGCAGAACCGGATATTTCTTATCGGCTTCGATGCGTACATGAAAACGAGCCAAAACATCCGGTCGATCAGGGTAATAGGTGATTTTGCGAAACCCCTGTGCCTCGCATTGGGTACAGAAATTTCCGCTGGTCAGATAGAGCCCTTCCAGAGCCGTATTGTTCAGCGGATCAATCTGCGTTTGGATTTCAAGGGTAAATTTCTCCGGCACGTTGGCAATCTGCAAACCTTCATCATCCTGCAGATATTCATTTGCTGAGAGGATTTCTCCATCCAGTTTAACCTCAAGCAGTTGCAGCTGTTCTCCATGCAGAAATAGGGGCTCCGACACTCCTTTCCGATCAGGATTCAGAGACATGTGCAGAACCGAAGCAACCCGAGTTGCGGAATCATGCAAATCAAAATTGAGTTCGACCTGCTCAACCAGAAAGGGGGGAGTTTTATAATCTTTAAGATAAATTGTTTCGGGAGTTTTTTGAGTAGAATTCATAGTATAAGTATCCAGCTATTCCTTGAGTTGAATATGCAGTTGACCTTCTTGGACAGTGATTGAATTGACACCCTCGGAAAATGTTTTCCAAAATCCTGCATCGGTACCAAATTGATCAATCAGATCGATATTTTTCAGACCACCCATCCATGCCGCAGGGACAGGCACCCCCATGATGCTGATTCCCCGGATTTTGACCACCGGCCGAGTCTCACGATAAGCCAGCTCTACACCAGCCCGAACCCGCAGGGTTTTTCCACCGAACATTGGAAAATCCGGATCAACCGGGATCAGCAACTTGGCGCTGACCAGATTGTTGGCCAGATCAATGGCCAACTTGCCAGCCAAGTCAGTATTCTTTGCCAACAGGGCATTAATCTCCCGCTCGCTGAGGGTGATATCCCTTGACGCCCCCTCTTCACTATAGACTTCTGGCTTGAGACTTTCGTTCGATAATTTTTCGTCTCCATTTTGTTGTGGCAACCCTGTAGTAGATGAACTGTAAAACATTTCAAACCGTTGCAACTTATTTTCCAGCTGCCTTTCTTCTTGCTGGTTTAACACAACCGGAGTAAAAGGACGGGGAAAGAACCAGGTTCTGGCCGCAAAGATTGTTCCGATAATGGTCAGCACCATCACCAGCACAATAATGCCGAACACCTGCATGCCTGAAAATCCTTTTTTTTCTGTCTGCGCTGTCATCTATTTACCCCTGCTATTTCTCGGTTTCGTAATCCCGAAACAACTGGCTTGTCTGGATGCCGTGATTATTCTGATATTTGCCACTAGAATAACTTTCGTAATCGCCTTCAATCGTGTGATAGTAAACCTGACAGATTTCCACTCCCGCATAGATTCTGATCGGCTGTACGCAAAATATTTCCAACGTCCAGAATCCCTTGAAGCCGACATCACCAAATCCTGCTGTCACGTGGATAAACAGCCCTAATCGCCCAACCGAAGAACGCCCCTCCAGCATTGGCACCAATTTATGTGTTTCGGTATACTCAATGGTTCTGCCCAGATACAACCTGTTGGGCTCCAACAGTAACCCTTCAGCGGGGATCATAATTTGCTGATATGGGTTATCCTTTTTCATGTCCAGTTGTAACTCAGTGTAGACGATCAACTCATCTGACAAGGTCAGATTATAGCTGTTGGGATTAAGTCTATTACTGTCGTAAGGCTTGATAATAATGTCATTATCCATTCTGCTTGCTATTTCCTTACCAGATAAAATCATTGGCTATTCCAATCAAGAGAAATGACTTATTGTTTTTTAGAAACCGCAACCACCACCAGCATAGTCATCTTCATAATCGATTGCCCCTTGGGGGCATGCCGGGATACAAAGACCATCTGAATCACACTTGCTCGCATCCAAAACAGCCTTGCCATTAACCAGACTGATTGCCTTCTCAGGACAAACTTTTATACATTCAGCACTTCCACAACACAGATTTTGATCAATAATAATTTCCAGCATAATGACTTTCTCCAATGGGTGTAAGGTAATACTTTCACCAAACACATTCGATCAACTATTCGCGCAAAACGCCACAGGACCAACAGGCGCCAAATTGACCTTCACAAAACTCCCCACAGACTGGACAGACCCAAGAATCAAGCATCGAAATGTCGTTTTCCAACCAGGCCTTGAGAAACATTTGAGCGCGGGGAAAAGCTTCATCATCGATCACCCAGAGTTCCGGACAACATTCGATAAAAGGAATCTCCCCGACGGCTGAAGAGAGTTGATCATTCCGCAAAGCGCACTGTATCCCCTCATTGGCGAGAATCTCTTTGATAAGCCCCGCCTGTTGCCGATCCCAGTAATTAAAAACATGCAGCTTTTTCATGGCAATCAGTATATCATTTTCAGCATAATTTTATAAAAAATCGACCGATGATTAATTTTTTGAGCAACCATATCACCTCACAACTTCAAGTTCAGCTTATCAATATGGAATAAATTTATTATGCAAGAGATTATTCGACAAATTCTGACGTCAAGAGTTTATGAAGCCGCAGTAGAAACCCCTCTCGAAGAAGCGGCGACTCTTTCACTTGAATTAAAAAATAAGATTCTCCTCAAACGGGAGGACTTACAGCCAGTTTTTTCTTTCAAACTGCGTGGTGCCTACAACAAGATTGCGCACCTCTCTGCGGAGGAGAAAGATAAAGGTGTGATTACCGCTTCTGCAGGAAATCATGCGCAGGGAGTGGCTTTCTCAGCGCAAAAACTCGGGCTGAAAGCGTTGATTGTTATGCCGGTCACAACACCGCAAATTAAAATTGATGCGGTTAAAGCCTTTGGCGCAGAGATTGTTCTCCATGGGGACAATTATTCCGAAGCTGCAGAGCGCTGTAAGATGATACTGGATGAAACTGGCATGACCTATATTCACCCTTTTGACGATAAATTGGTGATTGCGGGTCAAGGAACTGTCGCTGATGAATTATTACGTCAGAGTGCAGGAAAACTGGATGTGATTTTTGTTCCGGTTGGTGGAGGTGGGCTGATTTCCGGGATTGGGGCCTACATCAAAGCCTTGTCACCAAAAACCAAAGTGATCGGTGTCGAGCCATCTGATAGCGATGCGATGTATCAATCATTACAGGCGGACAAACGAATCACACTGGAATCTGTCGGTATTTTTGCCGATGGCGTTGCCGTACGCAAAGTAGGCAGATTGACATTTGATCTATGTCGACAACATGTTGATGGAATTATCCGTGTCAGCACCGACGAACTTTGTGGTGCCATCAAGTCGATCTATCAAGCAACCCGATCGATTGTTGAGCCCGCTGGGGCCTTAGCCATGGCCGGGCTCAAACAATACATTCAAACTCACGGCATAACAAACCAAACTCTGGTCGCAATTAACTCCGGCGCCAATATGAACTTTGAGCGCCTCCGTTATGTTTCCGAACGAACCCAAATCGGCGAAGGGCGGGAGTCACTTTTTGCCGTCACCATCCCTGAGACACCGGGCGCTTTGCGACATTTTTGTAGTCATCTTCTAGATACAATTAATATTACGGAGTTCAATTATCGTCTAGCAGATCGCAGCCAAGCTCGTCTGTTTTTGGGAGTTGCTATCGGCAGTGGAGAGGTACGTGATAAGTTTTCTGCACGCCTTAATCAGGCCAACTACCAAACCATCGACCTGACTGATAACGAACTCGCCAAAACCCATCTTCGCTATATGATCGGTGGTCGTTCACCCGAAGCGAATCGGGAACGCTTGTTCCGTTTCTGGTTCCCTGAACGCCCCGGAGCGCTGACCCGTTTTCTGGCTGACATGGGGGATGATTGGAATATTTCGTTGTTTCATTACCGCAGTCAGGGAGGGGAATTTGGTCGGGTATTAATCGGGCTGGAAATTCCGGATCAGAGCGAACAATCTCTGAAAACCTTCTTTGACCAGCTTGGCTACCACTACATTGAAGAAACGGCTGATCCGGCCTATCAATTATTCTTATAAAAACAGCGGCCTCGCCAATTGGCGAGGCCGCTGTTGATACGTCAGGAAAACACGCTGCTCTATATTCTAATCAACACTCTTTCCAATTAGGAGCACGCTTCTCAAGAAAAGCCTTAACCCCCTCTTCAGCGTCATGCGTTGCGCAGAGAGTCGCAAACAGATCATCCATACTATCCAGCCCTTGATGATAGGGAACATCCTGTAAACGCTTAAGTCCTTCCTTGCCAATGCGTAGTGCAATCGGGCTTTTAGAAATCAATTTCTCAGCTAATTTCAGAGTTTCCGCTTCCAGATCTTCATCAGCAACAACCTTATTGACCAAGCCTAGCTTTTCCGCTTCAGTGGCACTGATCATATCCCCGGTCAGAACCATTTCCATGGTTTTCTTCTTGCCGATAATTTTAACCATTGGGGCCGCTGGACCCAGACAGATCAACCCGACATTAATAGCCGTGGTTCCAAAAGTTGCAGTTTCTGCTGCAACCGTCATATCACAGGCAAAAGAAAGCCCAGCGCCGTTGGCCAGAGCGAAACCTTGCACAGAAGCGATTGTCGGTTTATTCAACTCGGCAAGAGTATGATAAAAAGCATCGATACCATACAAAAGTTTTCGATATTCCTGATGAGTTTTTCCCTTGAACTGATCCAGAGAAATACCGGTACAAAAATGTTTGCCAAGAGCATTAATGACAATAACTCTGACGTCATCATCCTTTTCCATATCCCATAATGCTTGATCCAATTGATCAGCAAACTCAGGAATAAATGTGTTCATCGCCTCAGGACGGTTCAGGGTAATAAAACCGATACGATTTTCTTTGCGGGTCAAAATCAACTCTGCAGCCATTGAATCCTCCATTAAATGCTAAAACATTGTTTTTCACAGTTTAATTCAATAACCCCGCAAGGGGGAACAGTTTTTTTAATAATTTTCAGTCTTGCCATTGATAAAATAAATAGATATGGTTATACGAATATACTAAACGATTCGATACGAGGAGGCGAAACTTGCCAATATTTGAATACCGCTGTAAAAATTGCGGCCAAGCCATTGAAAAGATTCAACGCAACCCACTTTCTGATGTCCCCTGTCCAGCATGTGGGAAGCCGGCAGAACGAACAGTTTCACTGACATCAGTAACAACATCAAATGGTGGCGAAAGCTGTAGTGTTCCTGCCGGAAGCGGTTTTACCTGAGGTTAGTTCAGGATGGCGTGCCCATCCACGATTTATCTATTGAGGGATCATACAAGTCGTATTTCAGAGAAAATCAACAAAAATCAAAAAAGGAGAAAAACAAAGATGCTACAGATTACAGACACAGCACGTGAGAAGTTCAAAGATCTGATGAAGGAACATACGGGGAAATTTCTCCGTGTCGTTTTTGAAGGCTTTGGCTGAGGCGGTCCCAGCCTGGGATTGACTCTGGACGAGTCAAAAAAAGAAGAAGACCTCTATAATATCAATGAAATTGATTTATTAATTGACAAGAATGTCCTTCCTCACGCCAAGGAAAGTCAAATTGATTACATCAGCAACTCTTATGGAGAAGGCTTTTCCATAGGCGCTGCTGCTGGCAGTAGTTGCGCCAGTGGTTGCAGCGGCTGTTAAATCGCTTGATGTTGCAATAAAAAAAGCCTCGTTTCTGTTGAAACGAGGCTTTTTTGTGTATAAAGGGTGCTCGGTTTATAACAAATTCCACCGACTAAGCAATTTTACTGAACCAAAGTAAGATGCAACAATTAGCAATACCCACAATATCAACGGAACCATAGTTTCCTCCTGTTAATAACTCTTCTTATCAGCATTTAGCTCTTCCAACGTCAATTTTTTACTATCCATCTGCTTCCAGACCCAGATTATATACCCCAGCACAACCGGAACCAACAAAGCGACATAAGTCATCACAGTCAAAGTGTAGTGACTACTCGAAGCGTTAAAGATAGTCAAACTACTATTCAGATCAGCTTTTGACGGATAAAACGCTGTATTGTTGTAACCAGCCAGGAAAAAAATTGCTAAACAGGTCAAAACGGTGCCCAAACCTGCAGGCCAGATTCCCCGAACCGACGCGGTAAAACGATTCAACACCACACCAAGCACAACCAGTACCAGGCCAACCAGAAGCAGAATCAGATTCAACGGCATCTGCAACAGATTGTGCAGATACTTGTTCGCTTCCGTCACAACCGTACCATCAACTGGATTGACCGCATAGCCGTCCATCAGAACAAGAGTGATCAGGACATAAAGTAGAAACGGCAATGCACAAAGCAGGTTATTGAAAGAGGAGTTCTTCAGCTTAACAACCAGACTCTCATGTTCGAGATTATTGGCCAGATAGAGGGCACCAAGGGTTCGCGCCAGAAAAACCAGAAACAGACCCAAACTGAGATTAAAAAAACTAAAGGCAGCTTCCAGGCCACGTAGAGGATGCGTCCACTGGACGAAATTATAATCATTAAGAGTAAAATTAGACCCGGTAAAAAAGGTTCCAATTGCGGCACCAATCAATAGAATGCCAACCGAACCATTAATAAACAAAAAGGCGTCATAGACCCCTTTCCCAAGGAAGTTATCGGGCTTACGCCGATATTCATAGCTGACAGCCTGGATGATAAAAGTGAACAGAATCAGAATCCAGACCCAATAGGCACCGCCAAAACTGGTCGCATAAAAGAGTGGAAAAGCTGCAAACAGCGCACCACCAAAAAGAACCAGGGTGGTAAAGGTGAGTTCCCATTTCCGACCAAGAGAATTAACCACAAGAATCTTCTCATCTTCAGTCAGGGAGAGGGTTGAAAGCAGAGTTTGTCCTCCTTGGACAAAAGTCAGAAAAACGAATAAAGATCCAACCAAGGTAACAATAAACCACCATAATTGCTGTAAAGTAGACAAATCTAAACTGCCAAACATAATTTAATCTCCTTCCGGACCAATAGAAATTTGCTTGGTCATTATTTTAAGCTCGGCAATCAGCAAAGCAGTAAATAGGATAAGAAACATAAAGAAAGTCACTGCGACGGTCCCGGAATCAAGATTAGATCTCGCAATAGTCACTGGCAGAAGATCCTGAATTGCCCAGGGTTGCCGACCAACTTCAGTAACAATCCAGCCCGCCTCTTGAGCAACCAGACCAAGAAAAAATGAGATAGCTCCAAGCTTTAACAGCAGCGGTTGCTTTTCGAGTTGATCTTTACGCAACAGATAGAGATAAACCAGAAATAACAGAATAAAAAATGTTCCCAAGCTGACCATCACTCTGAAAGAGTAGAAAATCAGTGGGACATAGGGAACTGCCTGCTCAGCAGAATCAAGGTAACCATAACCAAGATAATCGCTGTTCTTCTCAAACAGAGTTAACGCTTTACTGGCAGCAAGCTGGTCACCGACATTCTGGGCAGCCTTATAATCACCCAAACCGGCAACAGCTAGCTTACCCCGCACCATTTTCTCTTCTACCCCCATAATATTTTGTTCAATATTGCCAAAAACCAGGTCGTTGATTCCAGGAACAAAACTATAAATTTCCCGGTTGGCCAACAATGACAGCGCCATGGGAATTTTAACTTTAAAAATAAATGGGTCCTGATCATCCCCCGGTTTTTTACTAAAATTCAATAATCCCATTGCAACCAGACCAGTAGGAGCTTCTCCATCATAAAGCGCTTCCATTGCGGCAAGCTTCATCGGCTGAACGACAGCAGCGTGGAATGCATGTTCATCTCCCGTGTATGCAACAAACAGAGAACTGAGCAGACCGAAGGTACAAGCAACCGTGAGCGAACGTTTAGCAAAAAGGAGATGGCGTTTTTTCAGCAGATACCAGCTTGAAATTGCGACGACAAACAGTGAAGCATATAAAAATGCGGAGCTAGTCACATGGACAAAGTGACTGATCGCAACGGGAGAGGAAACCAGCGCCCAAAAATCAGTCATCTCAAAACGAGCCAGATCAGGATTAAACGTCATACCAACCGGATGCTGCATCCAGCCGTTCGCAATCAGAATCCAGACCGCTGAAAGGTTGGAGCCAACCGCCACCATCCAGGTGGCAAAGAGGTGGGTTTTTTTCGAAACGCGATTCCAGCCAAAAAACATAACAGCAAAGAAGGTTGCCTCAAGGAAAAAAGCGGCAATCCCTTCAATCGCCAGAGGCGCACCAAAAATATCTCCGACCATCCAAGAATAGTTCGACCAGTTGGTGCCAAACTCAAATTCCAGGATAATCCCGGTCGCCACACCAATGGCGAAGTTGATTCCAAACAAGGTCATCCAGAATCGGGTCAATTTCTTCCATTGCTCATCTCCGGTCTTTACATAAATTGACTCGAAAAAGGCACAGATAAAAGAGAGACCAAGTGTCAGCGGGACAAAAATCCAGTGATACATGGCCGTTAGAGCAAACGTGGCTCTCGCCCAGTTCACCATGGTTAAATCAATCTGTTCAATCACGTTTTTCCTCCTATCCTTACTTGTGGTTAGGGTTAATCCAATAGATATTTAATGGTTGTTAGACGAAGGTTGGGTCAGATTTTTTAAAACATGATCTGCCCTCTCAGCATCTGTATCGAAATTTGTAGCCAGAAAGTTGGGGAAAAAGAAAACTTTGAGAATTGCAAACATAATAAACAATTTGATAAGGATAATTTTCCATAGAGTGCGACCGACAACCATCGACCGAAACCCATCATAATAAAGATAAAAAGCGTTTTTAAACATCACTTCACCACCCTGAATGAGTAAGAGCCAACCCTTAATACATTACCAAGTAAGTCACATTTATACTCAATGTCACTGCAGAGTCAAGGACATTGTAGCAACCACAGTCAGATTTTCAACTTTGCTAAACTAATTGTAATTGTTGAGTATTTATGGCGAGTGGCTCTGGTGAATGTTGACTAAAATGATAAGGATAGTCGCCATGCCAGCCAAAAGCACTATCCATCCCACAGCAACAACCATAGCAACAGTAAACTTTCCCTCTGGACTGAAAAAATAATAGCTGTCATGTTACCTGAAAATCAGGATTCCAGCAGATGATACAATTATGAAACAACGTCAAAATCAAAATCAAAACCCTTTTCTTCCAACCTGTCGAAAAGAGATGTCTGCGCGCGGCTGGAAAGAGCTGGACGTTCTGTTTATCAGTGGCGACGCCTACATCGATCACCCCGCTTTCGGTGCAGCTCTTTTGGCTCGACTGCTTGAAAGCAATGGTTTTCGGGTCGGCATTCTTGCGCAGCCAGATTGGAAAAACCCTGAAGCTTTCCGCACAATGGGCCGCCCGCGCCTGTTTGCAGCAATCTCTGCTGGAGCCATGGATTCCATGGTCAACCATTATACGGCAGCAAAAAAAATTCGCAGAAACGATGCCTACACCCCTGGTGGTGTTGCTGGAAAGCGCCCAAACCGTGCTGTAATCGCTTACACTGCTGCAGTCAAAGGGGTGTTTAAAGGCTTGCCAACGGTCATTGGCGGCATTGAGGCCAGTCTGCGCCGGTTGGCCCACTATGACTACTGGACCGACAAAGTACGTCGATCAATTCTGATCGACAGCAAAGCCGATCTGCTCATTTACGGTATGGCTGAAACAGCACTGCTGGAAATAACTCGCCGCCTGGACAAAGGGGAGCCGCTAGAAAACCTCAGGGAGATCAAAGGAACAGCCCTTACGACTAAAACCTACCGGGGCTACATCATAAAGATCCCTTCATATGAACAAGTTGTTGAATCTGCTGAAGCGTACAACCAAGCTTTTAAATTGGCGAGTGAACAGGAAAACCCTTTTTCGGCCAAAGTATTGGTGCAACCGCATGGCTCCCGTAACCTGATTATTAACCCTCCGGCTCTACCTTTAAGCGAGGCAGAACTGGATCAGGTTTACGACCTTCCCTTTGTCAGAAATCCACATCCAAGCTATAGAGAAAAGATTCCCGCCTTCGAGCAGATTCAAAACTCAATTACCAGCCATCGTGGCTGTTTTGGCGGCTGTGCTTTTTGTGCAATAACCCATCATCAGGGGAAAACTATTCAGTCCCGCTCCGAAAAATCAATTCTAAACGAAATCGATAAACTCAGCTCTCAGGGTAATTTTCATGGCACCATTAGTGATGTAGGAGGACCGACAGCAAATATGTATGGACTCGGTTGTGGCAACCCAAAAGCGGAAAAAGTGTGTCAAAGGCCCAGCTGCCTATACCCAGACATATGTAAAAATCTAATCACTGATGACCAGCCAGCAACCCATTTGCTTGGGGCAATTCGCCAGCACAAAGAGATCAAACATACGTTTATTGCATCGGGGGTTCGCTACGATTTACTCCCCATGCAGCCACAATATTTTGCCGACCTGCTGCAACACCATGTCAGCGGACTATTGAAAGTGGCCCCTGAATCAACCAGCGACAGGGTCACCAAGGTGATGCGGAAGCCCGGTGCGGAAATATTTACCAAGTTTCTGAAACAGTTCCGCCAGCACAGCCGCGAGCTGGGACTACGCCAGGCGGTTGTCCCCTACCTTATCAGTAATCATCCGGGTTGTACTTTGGAGGATATGATTGAGGTCGCCCTCTATTTGAAACACCACCGACTAAAAGTTGAACAAGTTCAGGATTTCACCCCCACGCCAGGCAGCCTTTCCACCTGTATTTACCATACCGGCAAGGATCCTTTCAGTGGCGAAAATATCCATATCCCCCGCAGCGCAAAAGAAAGGCGGTTACAGAAAGCACTACTGGTTTACCATCGGCCTGAATCAAAATCAGAGGTCTTGGAGGCTCTAAAAATTTGTCGTCGTGATGATGTGGCAAAAGAACTCTTTGGCAAACAACAACCTGAATTAAAAAACGATAAAACGCAGGAAAACCCGAGATCGAGCAAAACACAAAAGTAGAAACCCGAAAATGGATTTAAAAACCTTTATACCCAAACTGTATTTTTTTATCCTAAATAAAGTTTTCCTTGACAATTCGTCTGTTTTTTTGTTTGTCTGCGACTGTAAAAACAGTGTTTTGATTTATTTCAGAAGCCGACAAAACTTTAACATTACTTAATTTTCAAGCAAAACTTGATGCTCGTCCGACTGACGCCCACCAAATCTTTCCAAGTCGGATAAACTTTATTATTTTTTTGTAAAGGGATGCCCAAAATGTCAAAAAACAAAATAACGCCCTCATTGCAAAATCCACTCGTAACAGCGGAAGAAGTTGAATTTACTATTCCGGGTGAAATTGCGGGAAAAACTGGTGCCTATGAAGAGGTCATGAGAGAAGGTCATGATCTAATTCAACGCCCGATCAAGTCAGTTGCAATTGGTCAGACTGAAAAACAGCACTTTAAAAAGCGGATGACTGTCTGGGAGCGAATTAAAGTTCTAACCGACAGCGAACCAAACATACTCTTCCAAAACTGGGGAAAGAATTTGGATGGTGCATCTCTAGTCACCGGTATTTTGAATATTGGCGGTCGTGATGTCGCCCTCTATGGACATGACTTTACGGTGCGAGCTGGTTCAATCGATGCGACCAACGGTCAGAAACTTGCCCGTTTAATGTACATGGCTGGAGAAAAAGGGATTCCGCTAATTGGCATGAATGACTCGGCTGGAGCCTTTGTTCCTGCCGGCGTCGGTGGCCTTGATGGTTATGCAGAAGCTTTTACTGCCCTGCGCAAAATTAGTGGTGTCGTTCCAACCGTTATGTGCATGTTTGGCTTTAATGCCGGTGGGGGTTCTTATCTGCCACGCCAGGGAAGTTTTGTCATTCAGCCAGAAGATACCTTTTTCGGACTAACCGGCCCCGGTGTCGTCAAATCAGTTTTAGGGGAAGATATCACCCCGGAAGATTTAGGCGGTCCAAAAGTCCATGCCGCGACGGGAGTAACCGATCTGACCGTGTCCGATGAAACAGCGGCGCTACGCACTGCTGCTCGCTTGATCAGCTACATCCCAGACAACAATCACTCCATGGCACCTTTCCAGGAAACAAGTGATCCCCTTGATCGAAAAACTTGGGAAATCAATACCCTGTTGAAAAAAGCCTTTAACTCACCTACGGGGTTCAACACTCCGTTTGATGTATCGATCATCATCCAACAGATTTGCGACCATGGTGATTACTTTGAAATGCAGCCGACCCGTTCCCGTGAAGCGATCACCGCTTTCGGTCGTCTGGGCGGCAACGTCGTTGGTTTTGTCGCCAACAACTCGGCAGTCTCTTCAGGACAGATCGACTGTGATTCTGCAGTGAAAATTGCTCGCTTTGTGCGCTTCTGTAATATCTATAATATCCCTCTGATCTTCATGGAAGACACCACCGGTTTTCTGCCCGGCCGTGAGCAGGAAGCACGAGGAATTGTACAAGCTGGCCGCACCATGCTCGATTCCATTGTCGATGTTCGTACCCCAAGAATCTTACTGATTCTGCGCAACGCCTACGGTGGTGCCTATGCTTCTTACAACAACTATCCGACTGGCGCTGATCTAGTTCTTGCTCTACCAACGACCCGTCTCGCAGTTATGGGACCAGCTGGCAAAGAGTTTGTTTATAAAGCTGAAATGCGCAAAATCCGCGGGGCAATTGGTCAGAGGGTCAGTGCAGGTATTCTAGAACGCACTAAAGCCGGCATGGACGGTGTGAATGCGAAGAAAGATGCCGAAAAAGAGGCGGCTGAATGGCTCAAGCTGGAAGAAGCGGCCCTGAACCTGCGTTACGAAAAAGAGTTAATGAACCCGAAAGAAGGTTTGGCCCTGGGCTCGATCTCCTCGCTGGTTATGCCGACCGACTTACGTAAGGTGCTCGGTGAAAACCTTAATTTCTTCCTGCGCCACTACAAGCCGTCAGCATGGCAGAGCGTACAACGAGAATTCCATTAATTGTTGAAGCCTGAAATATATTTCGATAATTTTTTCAACCACATGGAAAGTGGAGATTATAATCATGGCACAAAATTTAAATAACTATACAAACAATCCTTTGATCCATAGAAACCGCCGCCTTGGTCAGTCGACCTCCGCATGGGTTCGTTCTTTCTCCTGCGAAGATCTAAGTCCACTCATCGTCTGCCGCGGCCCGATTCGTAAAGAAGCGATGGATGTTTACGCAGAAATGGGAATCAACCATTACGGTATTCTTCTTTCAGAAAAAGATTCAATCGTCTATCCAAATGCCCTTTCTCCAGAGCTTCGACAATTAACCGATACCAGTCGGGTGCACCGAGTTCCAGACTACAGTGGAGCATCTAAAGAAGAGCGGATCGAACGAATCCAACAAATTATTGATATTTCAAAAGACAATGGATACAACTCAGTTTTCGCTGGCTATGGTTTTATGGCAGAGGATGATGAGTTTGTCGCAGCTTTAGAAGATGCAGGACTTAATTTTATTGGCCCTTGCTCCAGAACCCAGCGTGCGGCTGGAAAGAAAGATGAGGCCAAGCGTACCGCATTACAGGTCAATGTTTCCGTAACCCCAGGTATCGACAATGTCACCGCTCGCACCCTATTAAAAAAACACAAGACTTTTGATCAATTGGTGGCGTTAGCAAAAGCAGAAGATTTGAAAATTGACAAAGCAATTCTGGACAATTCTGACACCCCATTGGCAGAACTCGCCGATATAATCCTTTTTGCCTCCTATGATAAGGGAGTTGATCTCTTCTCCATCGAAGAACTCTGCGCTCAAGTTGAAGTCGAATGTGGCGAGATGTTCAAAGGTTACCCTGGCGCTCGAATCCGTCTGAAAGCGATCGGTGGTGGTGGCGGCAAAGGACAGCGAATTCTTGGTGCTTCACTGCTAACATCTAAAAACCCAACCGAAAAACAGATAAAAGCAGCTGCCGCGGATGCTCCTGGATTAGTCCGTGAGATTTTGAACGAAGTTAAAACCAATGGAATTGGCGACAACAAAAATGTATTGATCGAGCTAAACATTGAACAGACTCGCCATAACGAAATTCAGCTAATCGGCAACGGTCAATGGAGCATTGCTCTGGGTGGCCGTGATTGTTCACTACAGATGCACGAACAAAAGCTGTTAGAAATTTCAGTGACCCAGGAAAGCCTGGAAATCGAAATAGCCAAAACCAAAAAAGCTAAACTGAAAAAACAACAAACCGCACTGGAATCTGATCTTGATGTTCTCAAGCGGATGGAAGCAGAATCAGAGCGTTTTGGCGAAGCGGTTGGTCTCGATTCAGCGTCCACTTTTGAATGTATCGTAGATGGCACTCGCCATTACTTTATGGAGGTTAATACCCGGATTCAAGTTGAGCACCGGGTCACTGAACTCGTTTATAGTCTCAAGTTCACCAATCCGAAAGATAAAAATGATTTCTTTGTCGTTGAGTCGCTGGTTGAAGCCATGGCTCTACTCGCTGTGCATAAAGAACGGCTACCCCGCCCGGTGCGGATTCCCCGTTTTGGTGCAGCAGCTGAAGCGCGTCTTAATGCTACCGACTGTTCACTCTCACCAAGTGCCGGTGGTTACATTCGCTATTGGTCAAAACCGATCGAAGGTGAAATTCGCGACGACCAAGGGATCTGCACGCCGAATCCTGACACTGACCAGTTCATGCGCTACCATCTGGCCGGTGCTTACGATTCCAACATTGCCCTGCTTTTGACCGAGGGTGAAGATCGAAGCATCAGCTATAATAAGCTTGCAACAGTGCTGCGCAGAACTGTTTTGCGTGGCAGCAACCTGGCGACCAACCTGGAATTCCACTACGGCCTGGTCAACTGGTTCATTGGCAACAATATTATGGCCAAACCAACGACCCGCTTTGTTGTCCCCTATCTAACTCTGGTTGGGAAACTAAAAGAAGAAGCGCAGAAAATCGAAAGTGTTTATGCCTTTCTCGCCATGAAAAAACATTATGCTAAACTTTATACAGATAACCCTGATGCAGCAAAAGCGGCATCTGAGACTCTCGATCGCAAAGGCACATTATTAACTCGTCCGATGGAAATGCTGCTGAATGATCCGCATTTGCTGTCTGGTTGGTTAAGTCTCAACAGGTTGAAATTCAAAATCGAGAAGGGCAGAGTGATTTGGCTCTGCAACCCCCTTGTCATTCTGGAAGAAACTTACGAATATCTAAATATGACCTGGCGTAAGGGAGCTCCCTCAGCTGAAGTTATCTGGACTCATGATCGAGACCTGCTGAACAACGCCCTGGGCTTTTATGCAGAATTACGCGACAAATTTTCTATCACTAAACAAGAATTTGTTAAATTGGATGGCATTCTCAGCAAAGACAAACCACAAGGTGGTTATGATGAAGAAACTTGGGCTCAAATTCGGGCTGCCCATGTCGGCTACGAAATTGGCAACGAACTGCTCGGCCTACTCTGCATGATTGCCGAAAAAACTGACTTCTACGATTTTAAAGTTGAAGATGATCTAGAGGTGACAATCCCTGAATATCTACATGATCCAGAACTACAAGCAGCCATGAAGAAGATTTTGGTTCCACCGCCAGCCACCAAAGCTGATGAAGTTGTGACCCCCGGTGGCGGTATGTATTATGGTCAGGAAGCACCCGGCTTGCCACCGTTTGTCACTGAAGGAATGCACTTCGACAAAGGACAACCACTGTTTATCCTTGAAGTCATGAAGATGTTCAATAAGGTTCCAGCACTATTTTCCGGCACCATCGACAAAATCATTATCGAGGGTGGCGACGGCACTATCGTGCAAAAAGGGCAAGCGCTGTTCAAGGTGACTCCGGACGAAAAATTTGTCGAAGTTGACCAAAAACAGTTGGCTAAACAGAAACAACTCGCGACCAGCGAGTATCTGCAAGCAGTTTTATAAGCAACTTCATTCTTTGGCTACATAAAAAAAGGGCTCCAGTTTTTCTGGGGCCCTTTTTGTTACATATTCAATATGGCTAAATCAACTACCTTCCCTGACCAGAGCCCCCACCACTTCCACCACTTCCACCACTTCCACCACTTGAGTCACTACCATTTGACCCATTCTCGGAACCAGGAGAAGAACCAACGCCAAAACCTGGATTTCGATCCAACAACTGTTGCCGCTGTCCAAGTGTTGAGTTTTTCAGTTTCTGGCTAAAGTTCTGTTTCTGTGTTGGGCTCATTTTCTGCCAACGTTCTTTCAGACGATTTTGAGTCTCAACAGGCAATTGCGAAAACTTATTGCGGACAGTTCGTAGCTGTTGCTTTTTAGCTGGCGACAGTTGTGAAAAACGCTCGAAACGATTTTGCGCTTTTTGTTTTTGCACAGGAGATAACTGTTGCCATTGTTCCAAACGTTGCTTTGCTTGTGTCCGCTGAGTTGGTGTCATTGAAAGCCATTTATCGGCTCCCTTCTGCAGCTTCTGTTGTTTTTCAACTGAGAACAAACCCCAACTTTCAGTATAGTGACTTAAGATCTGCTGCTGCGGTTGACTTAACTCAGCAAAATCCCCAGCCCAGAGAGGACTGATTGTCGTCAATAATAGAGCAACAAAAATCACACTAGCTAGCCCAAGTTTCATAACAAATCTATTTTTCATCATTAACCTCCTCTTCCTGGAGGTTGTCCAACTCTGCATCATCCATGGACAATAGCTCAAGAGGATCAATCCAGCCCGCATCCTCATCCTCGAATGCTCCAAGAAACTCGATCAGTTCCAGACTGGGCAATGGTGTTTTGTCCGTTTCCTGTGCCAGGAGAGTTGTCGGAATCAGGATTAACAGGCACACTGGTACGCTGGCCAGATAACTCCTGCTCATTTTCCATAACTTCTGACAACCATTCGTAAAATTCAATATCTTCAGCATAAAAATCTAGAGATTCCGTAGCAGTCAATATATTCAACGTAGTTAGATCAGGAGAAGCTACCTGTATTTGCCTAGGCTGTGGCAGATTAAACAACACAATTAACAACAATACAGCAGTCAGAGGAACACTACCCCAGACCAGCTTCCACGATTTTTTTTGTGCCGCAGAATCTAATGCCCGATATTTCAAACGGCTCAGTTTCACCTTAAGATCGGCATCAAGATCATCCAAAGATTGATCCAATACACTGCGGATATTTTCAGTAAACTTATCATTATTATCGTTCATAGCCAATATTCTCCAAGTTTTTTTCTCAATCGCTCCGTAGCTCGAAAGTAGTGAGTTTTGATTGTTCCTTCAGAACAATTCATTGCCAACGCAGTTTCGCTGACACTCAACCCCTCCCATGCTCGCAACAGAAAAACCTGTTGTTGTTTCAAGGAAAGTTTTTTTAATTCCTGCTGTAAATGTTCAAACATCTGCCGATTTCCTGTTTCACGCTCAGGTGTCTGCCCTATCGGGTCAGCCAGTTGCTCCAGAGGTTCGGCAATATCTTCCTCAGAATGTCCTCCCAGCCAAACTCGCCAACGGGAGCGGACTGATTCCTTGCGATAGAAGTCACGTATTGTATTCTGCAAGATCTTATAAAAAAGAGCTTTCCATTCTGCTTCCGGTTTTTCGCTATATTTCGCGACAAATTTGCACATTGCGTCCTGAACCAGATCAAGGGCATCATCCTGATTACTGCAGGAAAACAGCGCCATACGATAAGCTGGACGTTCTATGGACCTAAAAAAAATTTCCATTAAATTTGAATCGGCCATTCACCTAGTCAATCAGCTAGAAATCCTGGATCGAAAAACTTGAGCTGTTCAGATCCTAACCACGCCGACCGACACGTTGCCCTTTATGGTCCAAACGCTTATCAATCCGCTGCCCAATGCGATCCAGTCGAGAATTAATCCTGTCACCACTTCGATCGAGACGATTGTCAATCCTGTCGCCTTTGTGGTCAAGTCGATTCTCGATTCGATCACCTTTACGCTTTAGCTGCGCAGCTTATGGTGAGTACAACGCATAAACAGGCAAACAGTTGACAAAAAAAGGGTTGCCCATTCGGACAACCCTTTTTTTGCATTAAATCTAATAGATAAAGACTAGACTTTTGCTGTCCATAACCCATGTAGGTTACAATAGGCGCGTGCCGTCACAGCAGAAGCGGCAATATTGAAAGTCGCTTCAGCGGGCTCACCAGCTTGCAAATACTGACGATAAACCTTGTTATCAACCAATATCTCAATCCACTCAATATAGTGGGCTTCTATCATAGGATGAGCAACATCACCAACTTTGACAGTGACAGTAGCAGCACCCATTTCTATCACTGGAACATGTTTTTCCGTTGCGGCATCCGTGGTATTTTCAGTCATCCGATCCATGTTTTTTCCACAGCAAATCAGTGCTCCAGCACCACTGTGTGCAATGTCAACGATAATTCCACAAACTGAGCATTTGTACACTTCAAGACGTTTAGCCATTTTGTGCCTCTCCTTTTATTTGTGTTAGTAAAAAAAATTAAAATAGCATTATTCAAAGATTACTGATCCAGTAAAGATAACATCTTTCTCCATAATTTCAAGACCTGAAATCATTTTATTATTTTTGCTGACCAACGCCATAAAATTGCATATACTACAGACAAATTTGATTGACTCTCTGCCCTTCAGGTGAGGCCAGAACGTCCACTCGGAATAGCAGAACCTTTGGGGTCGTCTCAGGAATCCGGTGTGCCTGCCCACAACAACAGTGGGACGCCTAATGGGTTTACAGCTGACCCCACCTCATTGTCACTCGATGTGAGGCTAATGACCCACGGTAGTGGTGGAGAGTCACAAAGCACGAAAAGAGCCCGGCAGACACCCGGGCTCTTTTCGTGCTTAGACCGTAACCAGTAACCGAACATTCATTCTAGGACAGGCACAGGCTCCTATTCATAGTTTTACTGTGTTACAATTGCACTTTGTTTAATTCCATTTACAGCTTGGAGGAAGAACTTGACCGAATCACCTACAACCAGCAACGACTACACTCACCTACAGGTCGATGATAAAGAGATCGTCCTCGTTGGTACTGCCCACATTTCACAAGATTCAGTTGATACCGTTATCCGTACTATCGACAAGGTGGTCCCCGATACTGTGTGTGTTGAACTGGATTCCCAGCGCTATCAATCCCTGATCAACAAAAAAGGATGGGAATCTCTCAACCTAAAGGATCTTATCAAGAAAAAACAAGTCCCTTTTCTACTCACCAACCTGGCCCTCTCATCCTACCAGAAACGGATGGGCTTACATACCGGGGTTAAGCCGGGAGCTGAGTTAGCAGCTGCGGCACAAACGGCTGAAGAACGTGGGATGGAAGTTGAATTGGTTGATCGTAATATCCGCATCACGCTACTGAGAGTCTGGCGGAAAACCGGGCTATGGAACAAAATGAAAGTCGTTGCATCATTATTCGGCAGCTTGTTTGAAAAACAGGAATTAAACGAAGATGAGCTCGCAAAATTACGCGAAAGCGATACCCTCTCGAGTATGCTTGATGAAATGGGCAAATTGCTCCCCTCGGTGAAGCAGATTTTAGTTGATGAACGTGATACCTACATGGCATATCACATTCGCAACGCCCCCGGAGAAAAAGTGCTTGCGGTTGTCGGAGCCGCACACCTACCAGGAATCATCCAGCTGTTGCAAGGGGACGAAATCAGTCATGAAACTATTGCTGAGATATCCATAGTTCCGCCTAAACCAACTCTCTCAAAAATAATCCCCTGGTTGATCCCGGGCATTGTAGTGGCGCTGTTTGTTGGGGGTTTTTTTTTCGGTAACCGTGACCAACTGGCCAATGCGGCCACTGCCTGGGTGCTTGCTAACGGACTCTTTTCTGCGCTCGGAGCGCTATTGGCCCTTGGCCATCCGGTAACCATTCTTTGCGCTTTTGTAGCAGCCCCGCTAACCTCACTCAACCCAACTATTGGTGCCGGATTTGTCACTGGGCTGGTACAATCCTTTGTTGCCCCCCCGACGGTACGTGACATGGAACACGTCGGTGAAGATCTGATGACATTTAAAGGTTGGTGGCATAATCGCTTAGCCAGAGTCCTGTTGGTCTTTCTCTTTTCGTCCATTGGTTCATCCATCGGTACTTTTGTAGCACTGGGATGGCTGAAAAATCTTTTATAAATTCTTCATCAGTATGATTTTCATAGGAGCTTCATTTTGAACGCCCATAATCGCCGCCCACAGTTTTTCCTGAAAACTGCACTGCGTGGAAATTCTCTCGTACAAATACTCATTTATGCCAATCTCATTCTCTTTACCCTGATGGTTCTTCACGGCACAGTGCTTGGTCTTGGTATGCAGGCGATCTTGCAGCCCTCCCCTCGTTTGTTGGTCCATTGGGGCGGACAATACTGGCCGATGGTTCTGGAAAATGGTGAGTGGTGGCGATGTATCACCTATGCTTTTACTCACGGCGGGATAATTCACCTGGGTTTTAACATGGTTGTTCTCTACCAGGTCGGTCCGCTATTGGAATCTGAAATCGGCTGGAAGCGGCTGCTGACTGTTTATATTTTTGCAACGATCATTGCCACAGTGGCCGGATTATTCTGGCACCCGGTTACCGTCGTTGTCGGTGCTTCCGGGGCAATCTTTGGTTTGATCGGATTTTCAGTCAGTTATTATCACCGGGTCGGTGGGGGTATTGGGATTCAGCGCCGAAATTTCATGTTTCAGTGGGCTGCAATGGCCTTTGTCTTCGGTTTTATTGTCGGCGCTGACAATGCCGCTCATCTCGGGGGTGCGGTCGCTGGAGCTGCCCTTGGTTGGTTTATGCCCATCAGTATTCGCGATCAACGCAAAACGGATGGTTTGTTCAAAGGAATTGCCATTCTCTTTACCCTGTTGACCATTGTCAGTATTGCTTTCATCCCCCTTTCCTGGCTCGCAGGCTGAGACAAATTCTATGGCAAGAGATAAAGTTCCCGCAACTCCAGCTATCAGATTGCTAAAACAGCATAAAGTCAAATTCATACCCCGCCCGTATAAATATGAGGATAAAGGGGGCACCAGAGCAAGTGCTCGCGAATTGAAGGTTGATGAGCATGAGGTGATCAAGACTCTGGTCATGGAAGACGACCAACAGCGACCACTCATCGTCCTGATGCATGGTAATTGCGAAGTCTCATTGAAACACTTGGCTCGCCAGTTAAAGGTTAAGAAGATTACTCCCTGTACTTCAGATAAAGTTGACAGCTTAACAGGTTATCAGACCGGTGGGATTTCACCCTTTGGCACCCGTCAACCCCTGCCGATTTATATGGAAGAAACCATCGCTAACCTTGAAAGATTAATTATCAATGGCGGCCGTCGCGGACTGCTGGTAGAATTAACCCCGAAAGATTTGACTGACATTCTCAAACCGACGTCTGTTTCTGTCGCCATCTAATGCCTTTCTGCTAAATCATTAAAACTGGAGGCAAACCATGATTGAACCTCGTTACGCTGAAGCTGCCGATATTATTCGAAATGCCAGTGCCTTAGTGATCACTGCCGGGGCCGGCATTGGGGTTGATTCTGGATTGCCTGACTTCCGTGGCAATCAGGGTTTCTGGAACTCTTACCCGATGTATGAACGCCTTGGACTCAGTTTTATTCAAGCTGCTAATCCACAACACTTTGAAGATGATCCCCATTTTGGCTGGGGGTTCTATGGCCACCGCACCAATCTCTATCGCAATACCATCCCTCACAGCGGATTTGGAATGCTGCAGAAATGGATCAAAGAATTTGAACTCGATTACTTTGTCGCCACCTCAAATGTTGATGGGCAGTTTCAGAAAGCCGGCTTTTCTGAGGATCGAGTTCTTGAAGTTCATGGTTCAATCCACCACCTGCAATGCACAGTTCCCTGCAATCGCGATATCTGGCAAAACGAAGCTGAATACGACATTGATGAAGCAACCATGCGAGCAGTCGATGTTCCCAAATGCCCTCAATGTAATCGCGTAGCAAGACCCAATATCCTCATGTTTGGAGATTATTCATGGCTGTCTAAACGTTCGGCCATTCAGGAAGAAAATTTTGATGAGTTTTTACAGCTGAATGGTAATAGCCAATTAGTCGTGATTGAGATGGGTGCCGGTTCAGCCATCCCAACCATTCGCCACCTCAGTGAACAGCTGGGACAACGCGGTCAGGCAACGGTTTTAAGGATTAATCCCCGCGAACCACAAATCAGAACACCACATTTTTCTTTTGCCAGTGGTACGGTTGAGGTTTTAAGTCAGATTCAGGACGCTCTGAATTAATCAAGAATGACAACCCTCTGTCTTCAGAAACAAACAAACTCTTGAGATGCAGGAACCAGATCGATAGCGCAATTTCAATTTACACGAAAGTCTTGAAATTCAATCAAACTGGCCTATTGGGGGGATAATACACGTTGACAAAAAATAATTATAATGTGACTATCCTAAAAAATAAAAAAGAGGGGTGTAATTTGTCTATTATTTCAACAACATCCCTGAAGTGAGAAAACTTATGGCTAGAAAAAAAATGGGCGAAATTCTGATTGATAATAAAGTTATCTCTCAGGGTGATTTGGATCAGGCACTAATCAGACAAAAAGGAACCAATAAGCCGCTTGGAAAAATCCTCGAAGATATGCAAGTTATCCTTGAGGAGGATATCGCTAAAGCACTCTCGACACAATTCGGCTTTCCCCATGTGAAAAGATTTTCCCGTCATCGTTTTCCGCAGGAAGTTCTTGACAAAATCGATACAGAGCTGGCCCTGGCTCACCTGATTTTCCCACTCAAAATTGATAACAAAATCCTCTATCTGGCGATGTCAAATCCCCTTGATATGGCATTACAAAGTGACCTGTCCTTTAAGTTGGCAATGCGTATTTCACCCTGTGTTGCAACCCCTGATGAAATTAAAACAGCAATCAAAAAACACTATCTGTCCGATATCCCTGTAGATAAAGATGAGCAGACCCAGAATATCCTGCTGGTAGATAATCAGGAAATCGTTCTGAACGCCGCAGAAGCAACCTTAAAAAAAGAAGGTTATTCGATCTACAAAGCCAGAAATGGTGCTGAGGGATTAAAGATTGCCACGCAACTCCATCCCCATCTGATCATTACCGATATCGTCATGCCACGAATAGATGGGATAGAAATGTTCAAGGCTCTACAGGCCAACGGTGAAATTGACAATGTCCCTGTCATTGCTCTCTCGGCAAAAACCAGCGCAGAGGATGAGTATAATTTGCTTGAAATGGGATTCTTTGATTTTATTGCCAAGCCGATCCAACCGATTCGGCTATTGGCTAGAGTTCGACGAGCTCTTAGACAGTATGATCGCAAATAAAAACTTATCGTTTGCAGAAATAACTAGAGCTGCAGCAAATTTTCACTTGCAAAGGTTATCCTCTCTATACCGTCGACAGTAACTCGCCAGGTATTTTCAATACCAACGGCACCCACTCCCGGAAAAACTGCCTTCGGCTCAAAGGCAAAAGTCATATTTTTTTCCAGAACTTGCTCATCAAAACCTTTTGCGATAAAAGGATATTCATCAACTTCAATACCGATTCCATGACCAATAAATGAAACCTGGGCACCAACCGCACCCATGAAATTATCCTTGTATCCAAGGTCTACTGCCAGGCCACAACATTGCTGATAGATATCACCCCAAACAATGCCAGGGCGAGCAATCGTAACAAGCTTTTCCTGAACTTTCAGCATGTCGGCATAGGCCTGCTGCAAAGAATCGGTTAACGGCCCAATCGACAGAGATCTAGTCTGATCAACCAGATAGCCATCATAAGCGACAATAAAATCAATAATAATCGGCTCACCAGCTTTGATAGTTTTATAACCTGAGCCCTGTCCCACAGCTGAGTTCAGACCCAACCCACCGAGGGGGGCATCAAGATAAGCAGGCTCAGCCCCATCACTACCAGAAAAAACATGGCCAAAATACAGCTCTGAATTAAAACTTCTGAAGCGTATAATTCCCTGATGCCCTTCTTTCCTGGCAAAGCACTCTAATTCTGCAGCAACTTCGAGATCGGTTATCCCAACTGCGACAACATTCTTGACCTGCTCATAGGTTTTTTCTGCAATCAGGGCAGATTTTTGCATAATCCCGAGCTCATATTCACTTTTGATTGCACGAACCTTGCGTATCAGCGGCGACACATCAGCGATTTCGGCAGCAGGGAAAAGTTTCTGATAGCGCTGAAATTGCAGCACCGGCAGTACATCTAATTCCATCCCGATCCGCTGCGGCAACCTTAATCCCATTTTTTGCAACTGTGCCGGCAGCTCTCTAATGCTGCTAATGTTTTGAATTTGGCACAATGAGGACTCCAAACATGCGCGGTTATAATCCTTTATCACCAGATAAACCGGTTCACCTTCAGCAGGAACATAGAGAAGACCGCGTTGAATCGAACCGGTAAAATAAAAAAGATCGCTATTCTGCAAAAGAATAGCCCCGGCAATATCCTGCTGCTGTAGCAATTTCTGCAACGCTTTATAGCGCATATTTAGTTCGCTTAAAGGAGTTATCCGCATCGCTTAATCCTTCATTATCTGGGGTTGAAAATTATGACTCAGAGGCAGAAAAGAGCACTCTTTTCAGAACAAATTAGGCGAAAAATATCTGCTTAAAATTTATGCAAAGAGGAAAAGCTGAGATCTCATAGGGGCTATAATTGCCTGGCAGTCAGTTTTGCACAGTGCTATCCACAGCAACTGTTTACAGCTATCAACAAAATTTCAAAATCAATATTTATTCTATTATTTCAGATAGTTAACAACAATAAACAGATCCCTACTGATCCTCTTTTGCAGCACAATCAGCGGGGTCACCATTTAATTTTGCTAAGGCATGTGGAAGTACCGGTAGCAGTACCTCAAAGTTTTCACGGACAGCCTTAGGACTACCAGGCAGATTAATAATCAAAGTTTTCTGGCGCACCCCAACCAAGGCACGCGACAGCATTGCACGGGGTGTTTTGCTTAAACTGGCCGCCCT
Organism: Desulfuromusa sp.; assembly: GCA_027858895.1. Taxonomy (GTDB): domain Bacteria; phylum Desulfobacterota; class Desulfuromonadia; order Desulfuromonadales; family Geopsychrobacteraceae; genus Desulfuromusa. The sequence goes on from JAQIBX010000105.1 coordinate 43,304, forward strand.
CATTGCCTCCGCCATACCCGGCACCTGATAATCAAGTACCGTTTCAGTAGCCTGGGGAGTCACATCCCGAGGACTCAGACCTGTTCCACCAGTGGTCAGAATAAAATCGAGCTGTAGATCATCAACCCAGCTTTTTAACATCATAATAATTTTTTCCTGATCATCGGCGATCATCTGGTAGCGGACAACATGAGCTAATTCTGACACCATCTCAGCTAGAAGAGAACCACTTTCGTCCTCACGTTCACCACAAGCACCCTTATCAGACAGGGTTAAAATTCCGGCCCGATACATCACTGTTGCCATCGGCGGCTCCTTTGCTTTTTCTACATAATTATCGTTTTTTAGTCATCAACATACGTCTTGCGTTATTGACAATCGCCTGACCGACATCACGGCTTTTTGCAATCTCTCGAATATCCTTTTCAGACAAAAAAGTCATATAGCGCATTGCTGTTTGCAGTGGTGTTCGCGGGTGAATAGCCAGTGCTTTTTTCATATCATAAAGCTTTACCCAATCCCGGTTGAGCAAGACAATCCGGATCAGTTCATCGCTGCTGCTACGATTTTTTACGATGGACAGAACTTCTCCGTCTGAAATTCTAGGGTTTCTCAGGACAGCGGTATTCACCTGCTTATTGGACTCACGAATCAACAAGGTGCGCCACTCTTTGTCACCCGTCAATGCCATTTTAATTTTGTCAGCGGCACTCATCTCTTGCAGTTCTTGATACTTAGAGAGAGACTCTTCCTCAAGCTCTTCGTCAACGAAAGAATCGGCCTCATCTTCTTCCGCTGGAACAGATTCTGACTGCGATTTTGCATCAGGTTTCGGTTCCGGATCCGCCCTCGGTTCGACCCACCCAAGACGCTGTTTCATTACTTTGTCAGCATGGATATTATTGATTAGCGCAGTTCGTAAGGCGTCGGTCTTACGCAGAACTTCATCATTGTGCGAAAGCATGTCCAACACATCACCGCTGCTGTTTTCTGCCAGGAACAACAGACTCTTAATCCCAATCATCCGGTGTTGCAGCGCCGCCTGCATAACCACGGAATCCTGATAGCGCAATTTCACAATAAAATCAATGAGTGATGGGTGCAATTCGACCTGACTCAGAGCAGCCAACAAAATCTGTGCTGGTAGGGTTTCCAGGGTACTTAAAGCCTCTCCCTTGAGTTCCTGATTTTCACCGTGATAAAAAACGAACAGAACTGTGACAAGATTGTGGCCTGACATCGGCAGCGCACCACGAGCTGCAGCCAGACGGACACTGTGACCGCCCCATTTGCTCATAATCTTGGCAACTTCTGCCGGGATGACTATCTGAACCTTTTCTGATTCCTGTTGTTTCTCAGTCAAGCAAACCTCACTTCTTTTCTATCACCTGTGTCTGCAGTCCCAAACTGGAGATATGCGCAGCAACTTCACGGGCAGTTTGCTGATCTGCCTGGAGCGCAGTCAACATGGTGCCATTCATAGTAATTTTGCTATCAACAAGTGCCACATTAATCATTTCGTGTGCCAACTCGGCCTGTAACTGTCGTGCTCCGATTTCCTGGTGGAAGGATCCAGCATAAACGGCAAGCTTTTTCCCATCGGGTAATAAAAAAGCGGTTTTGGTTACCTCTTTCAACGTTACCAAGTGCATTCGTGCCTCTTTCTCTGGATATATTCCTTCCAACAAGCGAATCATAGTGACCTGCCCGCGTCCTGGCTTTTTTTGCGGTTGGAACCCGAACTCCTGTAACCGACTCATGGCCTGTTGCAATTCATCATCATTGATAAAAGGGCCGACGGTCACGGTAAAAAGAGGAACAGCAATATCAACTCGCGGGGTCACCACAGATTTTTTTGTCTCTAGCTCTTTTTTTTCAGCCACAGCGGTATTTAAATCGGGAGAAGATGTCTCTTCAGCAACAGCAGCAACTGTCGCGGGAATATCTATTATCGGTCGTGCAGGAACTGGAAGCTTTGGTGAGACATAAAGGCTCAGTTTGGTTACCGGCGGTTGTTGCGCAGACATATGAGTCAAGTAATAATAGCCGACCCCAAAGAGGAGAGCACATAACAGCGACAACGCAAGCAGTGAGCCAAAGCGATTTTTTCCAGAGTTAACGACTCGCACCTCTTGCTCAGCAATATATGCAAAAGATCGCAAGCTATCTGAATCATCAATCAGCAGAGACTCAATTCTTTTTTGTTCATCTCCCTGCCCAACGGCAATACCAATATCTGCAGCAGGTCTATCGACCGATGCTGGAACGTCCCGTTCATCCACAGCTATCTCCCAGGCTCCTGTTTTCTACAAGAGAACCGGGACACCAAATCAACCTGGTGTCCCGGATATGTTTCTTACTCCTTGTTTATATCTTCCAGAATCTTGGCCGTCTGGTGCGTCGGAACTTCTTCATATTTAGTGAATTCCATGGAGAACATACCACGATCTGAGGTCATAGAACGCAACTCAGGGGCATATCTGAGTACTTCTGCCATCGGCACTTCTGCACGAATAACCTGACTGTTAGCTTGCGGCTCAACACCGACAACCTTGCCACGTCGGGAATTAAGATCACCGATGACATCGCCCATACAATCATCAGGAACGGTGATTTCAATGGCCATGATCGGCTCTAGCAGAACCGGTTTGCACACTTCCATCGCCTTCTTGAACGCCATCGAACCAGCGACCTTAAACGCCATTTCTGATGAATCAACCGAGTGATGAGAGCCATCATACAAGGTGACCTGCACATCTACGACCTGGTTTTTAGTCAAGGGGCCGGTCTTCATCGCTTCGAAAATCCCCTTATCAACAGCGGGAATATAGTTTCGTGGAATGACTCCCCCGACAACCTTGTCGACAAATTCGTAACCAGAACCACGCGGCAGAGGCTTGACTTCAATCCAGACATCGCCGAACTGCCCTCGCCCACCCGATTGTTTCTTGTATTTACCTTGTAGCTGAGTCGAAGTCTTGATGGTCTCACGATAAGGCACTTTAGGTTCCTTAAGCACTACCTCTGCACCATATTTACGTTTGAGACGTTCAACCGCAACTTCAAGGTGAATCTGCCCCATACCGGAAAGCACCATTTCTTTGGTCTCTTCATCACGGGTAATCCGTAAGGTTGGATCTTCTTCCATCAACCGCTGCAGACCAGTATAAATTTTATCCTCATCCCCTTTTTTCTTTCCTTCCAGAGCAAAAGAGATAATCGGCTTAAGCGGTATCAGGGGTTCATACATAATCTGATTTTTCAAACCACAGAGAGTATCACCCGTCGCCGTTACCTTTAATTTGGGGACAGCAATAATGTCCCCGGCTGCAGCTAAATCGATGGGACGCTGCTTCTTTCCTTCAAGTTTAAAGATATTACTGATTCGTTCTTTTTCGTCCTTATTCGGGTTATACACCACAGTATCTGCCGACAAGGTTCCGGAATAGAGCCGCATCAAGGTCAACTTACCGGCATAGGGATCATTGATCGTTTTAAACACCATCGCTGAAAAAGGCTCGTCTTCGCTCGGATGTCGTTCAACCGGTTCATCGGTCTGTGGCTTAACTCCGGTCTGAATTCCTTTGTCGACTGGTGATGGCAGACAAGCAGTAATATAATCGAGGAGGAGTCGCACTCCGATGTTGGCAGTCGCGCTACCACATAACACAGCGGTAAACACACCCGTCAGGGTTCCTTCGCGTAGACCAAATAAAATTTCCTCTTCGCTTAAAGCCTCCCCTTCGAGATACTTCTCCATTAAATCATCGTCAGCTTCAGCAGCGGCCTCAAGAAGTTGCTCACGTAGCCGACTAGCTTCCTCTTGATATTCTGCTGGAATTTCAACCTCTTCGTAGGTTCCTGTTTCGTCAAACTTGTAGATCTTGGCCTTCATGCGAACTAAGTCAATAATGCCTTTAAAACCATCTTCCGCGCCAATCGGCATGGTTACAATCACAGCCCGCGCACCAAGAGATTTTTCCATAGCATCGACCGCTTGTAAAAAATTGGCCCGTTCTTTATCCATTTTATTGACAAAAGCAATCCGGGGAACTTCAAATTCATCACACCATTTCCAGATCTGCATCGTCTGAGACTTAACCCCTGAAATCGCCGAAACAATCACCACAGCGCCACCGAGAACGCGCAGGCAACGGCGGGTATCATGCAGAAAATTGCTGATTCCGGGAGTATCGACGATATGCAAGCTGTAACCGTTCCACAGACAATGATTCAAACTGGCACTGAGCGTTGCGCGTCGCTTAATCTCCTCTTCCTCAAAATCCATTGCCGAGGTCCCATTATCGACCTTGCCCAGCTTATCAGTCATGCCCGTATTGAATAAAATTGCCTCTACCAGCGAAGTTTTACCGGCACTGTTATGTGCCACAATCCCAAGATTTCTCACTTTTGTTGTGTCGTACTTTCCCATGAATCGCTCCTTTTAAAGAAAAAGCCTGCTACGGATCTCCCGTAACAGCAGCCCTCCATTTCATCGACGTCATTACGTCCAGATAACAGGGTCTGAAGGTTAATTCCGGTTCCTTTCGTAGAGTATTTTTAATCCTTCCAAGGTCAAGAATGGTTCTACCTGATCAATGCTACTGGTTGCCGCAGATATTGGTGCCGCTAGTCCACCCGTCGCAATAACTTTGGCGGGCTCAGACAACTCCTTTTTCATGCGGGTGACAATTCCTTCAACCAAACCGACATAGCCGAAAAAAATTCCAGCCTGCATACTGCTAACTGTATTTTTAGCAATGATCTGATCTGGTCGTGAAAATTCGACCCGGGGTAATTTACTCGCCCGCTCAAATAATGCATCAGCAGAGATTCCCACACCTGGTGCAATGGCGCCACCTTGATAACTCCCATCAGGGGAAATCACATCAAAGGTTGTTGCCGTACCAAAATCGACAACAATCAGACCGCACTTAAATCTTTCATAAGCAGCGACAGCATTAACAATGCGATCGGCACCAACTTCACGTGGGTTATCATACTGAATAGGCATGCCAGTCTTCATTCCCGGGCCGACAACATAGGGTGTCAATTGAAAATATTTCCGGCAGAGCCCCTCAATAGTCGTCAGCATCGGAGGCACAACGCTTGACACAATCACATCACTCAAATCTGTAAACTGCAGTCCTGACAAACGGAATAAATCATTGATCAACATGGCATATTCATCAATCGTTCGGTACTTATCCGTCCCAACCCGCCAGTCTTTTACTAAAAGCTGACCGTCATAAATCCCCAGGACGGTATTACTGTTTCCAACATCGATGACCAATAACATGCGACTTCTCTACCCCTACTCACAGCTCATTGTTTTTTTTGACCGGTCGCACATCGCCCGCCAAAATTTTCTCAATTTTTCCATTATTCAGCTGCAACCGCAGCGCCCCTTCCACATCCAGTCCAACAACTGTACCGCAGAGACTTCTGGCCCCCTGATCGACCTCAACTTGCATATTCATCATGTCGCAGAGTTTCTCCCAGCGTCGCCTAATCGGGGCAAATCCCTCTTGTAAAAACTCGGAATAATAAGTATCCAGACAGCGTAAAAATGTCCGCAAAAAATTCAGGCGGTCGACAGGTTTTCCCGTTTCTAGAAATGCTGAGGTTGCGGGATAAGTGAGTTCCTCAGGGAACTGATTTTCGATCATATTCAGGTTAACGCCGATCCCAAGAATAACAAAATGAATTTGTTCTGTCTCGGCATTCATCTCATTCAATAACCCTGAAATTTTCGCGCCGTTCACAAGAATATCATTCGGCCATTTAACCTTAGCGGATAGATGACAAGCTTCATTCAGAGTTTCGGCAACAGCAACGGCAGAAAGGAAAGTTAATTGGGGGGCCTGCTGAATAGGGATTTTAGGACGTAAGATAATAGAGCTGTAAAGGTTGACACCAACAGGGGATTCCCAGCGCCGGCCAAGACGACCTCGACCAGCGCTTTGTCGGTCGGCAACAACCACCGTCCCCTCAAGCGCCCCTTCTTCAGCCAACCGACGGGCCTGTATGTTGGTTGAATCCGTCTCCGCAAAAGAAAAAACCGATTGGCCAATCAACTGGCAATTGAGATCATTCTCTATTTCGGCAGCCAATAATAAATCGGGAGCAGCCACTAACCGATAACCTTGAGAATGTTTAGCTTCAATTTCAAACCCCAACTCGCGTAACGCCTTCACCTGTTTCCACACAGCTGCCCGGGAAATATTCAGCGAACCGCTGATGTCCTGTCCCGATATATATTGATCAGGACAAGCACGAAACAAACTGATTATTTTATCGCGTGAGGTCAATGAAATTCCAATCAGAAAATAGGTGCTTGCATAAAAATCATGAAAACCTTCAAGTCCACCACTAGGAGCTTGTCCGAGAATAAGGGCCGAAGCGAAAACCCGGAAGTTTGAGATCAGATTTTGGCTCGTTTGAGAGCTCATATCCATAGCTATGGGCTGAAAAGGAGCTGAAATATGGGCCAAACATCTGGGTTTGCAGCCGGGCATTCATTGTCGGACAGTCTCCTAGTTAAATAACATTGAGATATCTGCGGCCTCGACTGAATGGGTCAATGCACCAACAGAAATAATATTGACTCCAGTTTCAGCAATAGCACGAACCGTCTCCAGTGTGACCCCACCGGAAGCTTCAACCAGTGCATTCCCGTCAATCAGCTCAACGCCCTGCCGCATTTCATCCAAGCTCATATTATCAAGCATGATGATATCAGCACCAGCACGCAACGCCTCCGCAACTTCAGTCAAATTACGGGCTTCAATTTCGATTTTGAGAGTATGAGAAAGCTGTTGTTTCGCCCGCTCAATAGCAGCGCTAATGCCGCCAGCAGCAGCAATATGATTCTCCTTAATCAGGACGCCGTCAAATAGGCCGATCCGATGATTCCGTCCACCACCCATACGGACAGAATATTTATCTAAAGCGCGCAACCCAGGAACCGTTTTGCGGGTGTCGACAATGATTGCATTTGTCCCTTCCACTTCAGCAACATATCTGGCTGTCAAACTGGCAATCCCGCTCATCCGCTGCAACAAATTGAGGGCAACCCGCTCCCCTTGTAACAACACAGAAGCCTTTCCTTTCAGCCAGGCAATCACTTCCCCTTTGTGAACAGAATACCCATCAGCAAAAATCTTTTCGAAACTGACATCCGAATCAAGAGTTTTAAAAACCTTGGCCGCGACATCAAGTCCGGCCAGAGTAAAATCTTCTTTAGCAACCAGTTCAGCACGTGCAACAGTATCCCGTGCTACCGTGACCTCTGTCGTTACATCACCAAGACCGATATCTTCTTCCAGCGCGGTCCGCACAATACGCTCAATTTCAAACTGCATCTGATGAAGCTCCACACAGGGCTCAAAACCCGTAAACATATTGAGAATTCAAGGAAAATAAGCCTAATCTATAGCATAATGGTCATTTCTCTCGCAACCTAAAACACTGGTTTTACTTGTGCAAATCCTCTTTACATTTCCACAACTTGTGGTAAAAATATAAGTTTCATAAAAAGCATAAGATCACTATTTTCAAAAGGAGCGCCAGATGAAAAGACTATTAGTTATTCTACTGCTTGGGCTACCTCTGGCATTGGGAGCCTGCGTCAGTAAAAATACCTATCAGCAGAAAGTCAACGAAACAGATTTACTCACTCGTGATGTAACTGACTTATCAGCGACCAACAGTGAGCTGCGTCAGGATAAAAAAGACCTGCAGAATGATCTATCTAAACTTAACGATCGCCTGGTTGATGTTCTACAGCAAAACTCCAAACTCCAGCGCGACCTGCTGGCAGCCTCTGCCAATCAGGAACGTCAGGAAGGCAACCTGACCCTGCATCAGCAGCAAATTGCCGCGCTGCGTGAACAATTGACCGACATGCAGCAGACCAATGACCAATTACTGACAACGATCGAAGAGTTGAGTCAGGCGTTGGAAAAAGAAAAAATTGCCCGCGAAGCACGGCTGGCAAAAGTTAAAAACACCTATAATCAACTGGTCGGCGCCTTGGAGGAAGAGATAAAACGTGGTGAATTGACAATCTCGAACCTTGAGGGACAATTATCCGTCAACCTGCTCAACAAAATTCTTTTTGATTCAGGAAAAACTACCCTCAAAAAAGAGGGGCGGAAGGTTCTGCAGAGTTTGGGGGACGTTTTGCACAAATTTCCTGATAAAGCTTTGCAAATTGAAGGACATACCGATAACGTTCAGATCAGCAGCCGCCTGATTGAGCTGTTCCCTTCCAACTGGGAGCTCTCAACCGCCCGTGCCACCAGTGTTGTTCATTTTCTGCAGGACACGGTCGGCCTGCCGGGTGAGCGGTTAGTTGCATCCGGCCTCAGTGAATATCACCCGATTGCCAGTAACGAAGAGGCAGAAGGCCGCGCCCAGAATCGGCGCATTCAAATTCTGCTGGTTCCGTTTAAGTCTGTCAATGAAACAGAATAATCAAAATATTTGCCAATAGTACCAATAAAAAGCCCGTAGATCAAAAAGATCTACGGGCTCTTTCAGCTTAAACCCACCCAACCTTGGCTCGGGATAAACATCTACTTGCTCAATACAACCCGATAACGGGCTTGCCCGCTCCTCAGCTTTTCCATGGCTTCGTTGACTTGATCAAAACGGTACGATTCAACCACCGGCTTAATGTTATGCTGGACGGCAAACTCAAGCATTTTTGCAATATTGGCCGGACTGCCTACCGGGGATCCTGAAATGGATCGTTGACCTAAAATTAAGGGGAAAACCCCCAATTCTAATGGCTCCAGCGTGGCCCCAACAAAGTGCAGTCGCCCTTTGGGACGCAAAGTAGCGACATAGGCATTCCAGTCAAGGGTGACATTGACGGTGGATAGAATCAAATCAAACTGCCCGGCAGCTGCTTCGATCTCCGCTAAATTGCGCGAATTGATAGCGTGGTGTGCACCAAGTTCCAGGGCTTCTGCCTGCTTTGCTTCACTTGAGGTAAAGGCCGTCACCTCACAGCCCCAGGCGTTTAAGAACTGCAAAGCCATATGTCCCAATCCACCGATCCCGATAACGGCAACCTTACTAGTCGGTTTAACGTCAAATTGCACCAGTGGGTTGAACACGGTAATCCCCCCGCAGAACAATGGCCCAGCGCTTTGGATATCAATATTGTTGGGCAGGGCAACGACACTGGCCGCCTGGGCACGCACCCTATCGGCAAAGCCACCATGACGGCCGACAATCGTCCCAAGCGCCCCTGCACACAGATTGTGGTCGCCTTCCAGACAGGAAGAACAGGTCATGCAATACCCAGATTGCCAACCCAGTCCGACCTGCATACCGACCTGAAGGTTGTTCACCCCCTCGCCCACTGCTGAAATAGTACCTACAACCTCATGACCTGGAACTAGTGGATACTGAGTGATCCCCCATTCATTGTCGAGCATGCTCAGATCACTGTGACAGATGCCACAATGCTCGACGGCAATTTCAACATCGTTTCTACCGAGAGGTCCCGGATCGTATTCAAATGGTTTAAGTTCACCACCAGTCTCGAATGCTGCATATGCTTTGATCATCGTATAGACTCCTTTTTCGGAATGGTTTATTTGGTTTCTTAACAGTATAGACGCAGAGTCATAACCTGAAACAAGGGGTCGACACAAAAAACCAGAGAATTAGATACCTAAGTTTCTCGTGTTCCTATGCACGAGAAAGAAAAATGCTGCTTTACTTGCATTACGCAGAGTAGTATCGATTTAATAATGAGTCCGTTTTGAAGAATCATTCTATTTGGATACTTTCCAGAATCACTTGATAAACCTTTTTGATGACGGCTTGATCAACCATGAATATTCAACTGCCTGGGCACGGCCCCAAAGTGTCCCGTCAAACCATCGGTTGGTTTGCCGTTTTCGGTTCTGCCTTCTTTTTCTATCTGGCCACACTCATAATTCGCTGGGCTGAACCTCATGTGACGATTGAATCTGCCTATTTTGTTTTTGCCCGACTGCTGCTTGGCTTCATAGTTGTTTCCAGTACCATGATCCTGCAGAAGCAGAGGTTGCAACCCAAAAGATACCACTATCTTATTGGTCGGACTGTAGCCAATACCGTTGCTGTTTTCTGTTTTTATAAGGCCGTTGAAACGGGATCGGTCGCTGAGGCAAATATCCTCAACATGACCTATCCCCTTTTTGTTGCCGTATTTTCCTGGTTTTTTCTTCGGGGACAGCGCGACCGGTTGTCTCTGCTGATTGTTGCTGTGGCATTTGCTGGAGTTTGGCTGGTTCTTGCGCCGGGTGATATGAAACCCGGCGGGGAAAGCCTATGGGGCCTCAGTTCAGGAATATCGGCTGCAGTGGCGATTATTTACCTCAATATCAGCAGGCGCTATCACGATTCGCAGACAATCCTGTTTTTTATGTTTGGCCTGGGCACCTGTTTAATGCTGATATTTTTCCATGACGCCATCTTTGTGCCGAACCTGGAAGAGCTGTTTTTTCTGCTGAGCTGTTCGGCTGCTGGTGTGCTGGGTCAGTATCTGATCACCTACGGCTTTTTGTATGTCACCGCAGTGGAGGGCTCGATTATTTCTTCCAGTCGAATATTGCTGGCTGCGCTGCTCGGGCCCATTTTAGTGGCTGACCCATCGCTGGCAATCTCAGGCTGGTGTGGTGCGTTGTTGATATTTTCTGCCAATGCTGCGCTTGCTTTGAGAAAAGCCTGAATCATTCTCCCGAAAGATCAACGAAACCTTTCTTGAGTGATGACTCATTCCGAACATGTTGCTATGTGTCGCTCACCCACAAATAATGGCCTGTTGAACAGCATGAGTGGCAGATTATCACAGCGACCGATAAATCAGGAATTGCACCGGCCTTCTCAGCTACAACCGCTGCGGGAAGCAACCACGGCAACCTCGCAGATATTTTTAGTCAATGCCTCAAGCGAAAATTCGATACCTTAGCTGTCTTCCAGTCATCCGCCTGCGGAAGAACCTATTACAAAGCGGGAAATAATGGGTAGATTTTAAATCGGAGGCTTTTCAGTGAAGCGATATAAAAACAGAACGTTTGATGAGAAATACAATACAAGCAGTTATCTAGCATGTGAGCACCTATTCAGATAAAACATTATCCTGTCAAATTAGACAGTTACTGGTGGAACAAGAGTTGTCTAATTTTGATAGAGCGTGTAGATTGTTATGCTAGATAAAAAACACCAGCAACTATCGTGGGGAAAATAATGAATGAACATGATGAATGAACATGATGAATTACCAACAAAGCACAATGACCCTTTAGTTGCTTTTCTACACAAAGCAATTAAGCTTTCCATAAAAATATTAGCCATATTAATGGTACTGGTTATTTTTTGGGGGGTGGCTGATGTCGTATATGTGCTGTACGGGCAGCTAAGAGAACCACCTTTTATGCTGCTTGACGTCCCCGACATTTTGAAAACATTTGGAGCATTTTTGACAGTTTTAATCGCCATTGAGATATATCAAAATATTGTTCTGTATTTAAGAACAGATGTAATTCCTTTGAAATTAGTTATAGCAACAGCGTTGATGGCCATTGCAAGAAAGGTTATTATCTTAGATTTTAACGAGTTAGAACCTACATACATTTTTGCATCAGGTACTGTTATTTTAGCATTGGGTATTACCTATTATCTGCTAGGGAAAAACTATAAAGAAGAATTATGAATATACTAGATGATTTCACTAAAAAAGAAACATCCGCCGGCGTACTGCTGATTTTTGTCACTATCCTTGCGTTAGTTCTGCAAAATAGTTGGTTGTCAGACGTTTATAGTAGTTTTCTGCACACTCATGTAGAAATACGTTTTGGAAATTTACAAATTGCTAAACCACTCCTGCTGTGGGTCAATGATGGATTAATGGCAGTGTTTTTCTTTCTCATCGGGCTGGAAGTTAAAAGAGAGGTTATGGAGGGCCATCTTTCTTCGATGAGTCAAATTGCGTTACCTGGGGTAGCCGCTGTCGGCGGAATGGTTGTCCCTGCCTTGGTGTTCATAGCTTTCAATCAAGGTGAATCATTTGCGATGAAAGGTTGGGCAATTCCCACAGCGACCGATATTGCTTTTGCGCTTGGTATTTTATCGCTACTCGGAAACCGAGTTCCCATTTCCTTAAAAATATTCTTAATGGCATTGGCTATTATTGATGACTTAGGTGCCATCGTCATTATCGCATTATTTTATACCAGTGAATTATCAACCACATCCATAGTTATTGCGTCTGTTGCTCTGGTTGCCTTATTCGTTCTGAACAGACTGGGGTTTGCCAAAAAAGCGGCTTATATTTTATTGGGTATTGTTCTTTGGGTCAGTGTTTTAAAATCAGGTGTTCATGCTACTCTGGCAGGCGTTGCACTGGCCTTCATGATACCTTTAAGTTCTACCAGAGCTGATGGAACAACATTCTCACTCAGTAAAGAGATGGAGCATGACTTACATCTTTGGGTCGCATTTATAATTTTACCGATTTTTGCTTTTGTTAATGCCGGGGTCGACTTAAGAGGGATATCAATTGCAGAGATGTTTACGCCAGTGCCAATGGGAATCATGCTTGGCTTATTCATAGGAAAACAGGTTGGCGTATTTGGGTTTAGCTGGTTGGCCATAAAGGCTGGTATCGCCAAACTACCCGAGGGTGGAAATTGGAAGCAGCTTTATGGCGTATCTATTCTCACTGGCATTGGCTTCACTATGAGTTTATTTGTGGATTCTTTAGCTTATAACGATACGCAAATTTATCATTTTGCAGATAAACTGGCCATCCTCCTAGGGTCATTTCTTTCTGCTGTCGTTGGTTATTTTGTTTTAAAATCTACGAATAATTCTGAATCCCTCGAATAAAACCTATAATATCTCCATTTCTGAGAACTATGGGCGATTCACAGAGGGGAGGCTTTCAATGGCTCCCGGAACTGTCAAACCTTAATAGTCCCCTGGCAAAGCCGGGTGGGGTACCTCTTGGACTTAGAGAAGCTGTTTTTTTCTGCCAATGCTGCGCTTGCTTTGAGAAAAGCCTGAATCGTTATACCGTAAGGTCATTAGAGAGATGCTTGCAAAACAACCCGGTTTCGCCCCTCCTGTTTAGCCCGGTAAAGAGCATTGTCTACCCGCTTGAGCAGGGTGTCGGTACTATCCCCTTCGCGTAGTTGAGCCACCCCCAGGCTGATGGTAATGGATCCAGCGTCGACAAATTGTTCCCGCTCCACCTCCAACCTGATTCGTTCTGCAAAGGGTCCCGCTTCCTCAATCAGAGTACTGGGCAGCAAAATCAAAAATTCCTCCCCGCCCCACCGGATCAACAGATCACCCTGCCGAATCAGGCCACGAATCAAGTGGCAAAGTTGCTTGAGCACCAAATCTCCAGTGCTGTGACCAAATTTATCATTCACCTTTTTAAAGTGATCAATATCAAACATAATCAACGAAAATGGTGTCTTCCCATGCTCGGAATGATGATGTTCGTGAACAATCGTTTCATCAAATTTGCGGCGATTGTAGGTATCGGTCAAGGTATCAGTTAAGGCTAATTGTTCCACCTGCTTAAGACTTTCATTTAGCTGTGCAGCAAGGTCTCCGACTTCAATCAAGGCACGACTTAATTCAAGAGTCCGTTCCTCTATCCGAGTTTCCAAATGTTCTTTTGCTTGCTGAGTTTCATGTTCGGCCTGGCGCCGCTGCTGGTTTTCGGATCCAATTCGGGTCAGTAAATCAAAAAAACGGACAAAAAACTTCATCAGATGTTCTATTCGCTGTTGAGAAATCACTGGAACTTTTTCTAACGCTTGCAGGTAGGCATCCATATCAAAACCGTATGCGATTGCCTGGCGGCGGAAATAATCGTGATCAGGGGGTTGGTGGAGAAATTGTCCGAGGAAAAAGAAGCCGAGGGGCGTGCCGTCAAGCAGAATCGGGATGGCGACCTCAATGAGACCATTTGGGCAGGGATAGGTAAGATATTCCTTCGAATTCAGATATGCCTGAATCCTGCATTCACTTAATAAGCAGTTTTTGCAACTCTTTGGATTCACCCGATGGAAATTGGTACAGATACTCTGCCAGCCGATTGACACCAACCAGTTCTGATCCGCATCCATCACCCCAACCGAGATCCCTGCCGCTTCATAAAAAAAACGCATCAACTCTTGTAGATCATCAAGATCGATTATCTCCTGCAGACTAAGTCTCATATTACCTCCCCCCAGAGAAGACACCGACTAATTAAACTGATGACGCCCTAAAAAATAAATATATACTTATATGGTAGCAGGTTTCTTTCTTTATTCAACCCGCTTGCTGGCAATAAACATCATCTCGTACTGTCAATTAACCAAAACCAGAATTCTTGCAGTTGTTACAACAATGACGTAATCTCTCTTTTCTTACCGAACCAAAACGTTTTAATGAGCATTCTAGGAGTCTACATGCTACGAATCACTTTTCTACTGATGTTCTGCCTCACTTTATTGACCTACCCCCCAGCTTTTGCTGAAGACAACACGCCGAAGAAACAACAAGGACCTCCACCGATGTTGGTCGAAGTTGCGCCAATTATTCAAGGTGAAGCCGAACCGATGGTCGAACGCATCGGTACAGTCCATTATGTGCGCGCCTCACGGATTGCTTCAGAGCTCTCCGGTCTTGTCGAAAAAGTTCATTTCACCGAAGGAAGTCGAGTCAAAGCCGGACAGCCACTAATTCAATTACGTAGCGATCTGTTGAAAAAAGCCATTGAGGGTACTAGAGCCAACTATGAACAAATCCAGATAGAACAGGAGCACGCGCAAAAAGGACTTAACCGGATCAAAGCTCTCTTCGAAGAAAAATCGGTCTCAGAATCTGTCTTCGACGACAGCCATTACAAGGTGCTTGGTTTAGAGAAGCGCGCCGTAATGCTCAAAGCGACTCTTGACCGGCAGCTTTTAGAATTGGAAAAAACAGTTATTCGAGCCCCCTTCAGTGGTTTGGTGCAGAAGAAATCAACTGAACAAGGGGAATGGATTCCAACCGGAGGACAGATTGCTCTGATTGCCGATGATCGGGAGCTAGAGGTGTATATTGATGTACCGCAGCAACAACTCTCTTTTCTGAAAAAAGGAGACATCGTGCCAATCCGCTGCGCAGACCAGCAATACTCTGGTGAATTTTCCTACGTTATCCCTCAGGGCGATATTTCCACTCGCACGTTTACAATTAAACTGAAACTGAAGGCAAGCCAAGGTCTGATTGCAGGAATGGAAGCCTATGCCCAGCTCCCCAATGGTCCAAAGCAGCAAAGTTTACTGGTCCCACGTGACGCTGTCATCAAACAGTTCGGGCAGGATGTATTGTTTGTCGCCGTTGAAGGAAAAGCCAAGATGATCCCGGTTCTTATCAGTGGTTATCAGGGGATGCAAACTGCCGTGAGTGCCCCCGGCTTAACCGAGGGAATGCTGGTTGTTGTCAAAGGAAATGAACGTATTCGCGACGGCCAAGCCATCCGAATGAACCAATAGGGGCCGTTATGGATATCATTCGCTTTTCTATCCTGAAACCGGTCACAGTGATAGCTGCAACAATTATGCTATTGATGTTCGGCATAATCAGCCTGAATCGTCTCCCCTACCAACTCAGTCCGACGGTTATCGAACCAGAAATCCAGGTTAAAACGACTTGGCGTGGAGCAACGCCCTACGAAGTTGAGCGGGAAATCATCGAGGAACAGGAGAACACATTTAAAGGGCTCCCCGATCTGATCGAAATGGAAAGCGAAGCTCGCAATAGTCAGGGCAGTGTCACCCTGCGCTTCAAGGTCGGTACCAGTGTTGAAGAAGCCTTGCTCCGGGTTTCAAACAAAATCAATGAAGTCCCATCTTACCCCGCTGGTGTTGACAACCCGGTCGTCAATGCCTCGGGCGCAACGTCCTCTCCTGTTATTTGGATGATTTTGGAAACCGCCGAAGGAAATGACCGCCCGGTACAAACTTATCGAACCTTTTTTGAGGATGAGATTCGCCAACATATAGAGCGGGTCAAGGGGGTTTCCGAGCTATTTATTGGCAGCGGCACTGAAGAAGAAATGCACGTTGTCATCAATGCGGAAAAGCTTGCTGCTTACAATATGACCATCAATAATGTCATCGCAGCAATTCAGGGTGAAAACATCAATATTTCCGCTGGAACCTTGGGTGTTGGTCGGCGCGATTTCAGAATTCGAACCACCGGGGAATTCAACAGTCCTGCTGAAATTAATCAAGTCGTACTGCGATCTACCGGACAGCAGCGAGTCATGCTCGCTGATGTCGCCGAAGTTACCCCCTCTTTTGCAAAGAAAACCTCCGTGGTTCTACATAATGGAATTCCAGGAATCGCCATTGGGGTACAGCCTGAAACGGGGACCAACATCCTCGAAATGACCAATCTGGTTGAAGAACGCTATCACTGGCTCAACGAAACCAAGTTGGTTCCAGAAAAATTAAAGCTAGCCTGGGTCTACGACCAGCGCTTTTACATCAACGGTGCTATTAATCAAATCAAGCAGAACATTATGATCGGGGGACTACTGGCAATCGGAGTGCTGCTGTTATTTCTCCGTAGTTTGCGGGCAACAGTCGTTGTCGCAACAGCAATTCCAATTAGTATTCTAGGTACCTTTATTTTTCTTGATCTGTTGGGACGGAACTTGAATGTCGTCAGCTTGGCGGGGATTGCTTTTGCCATTGGTATGCTTGTCGATAATGCCATCGTCGTCATAGAAAATATTGATCGTCACCGACAAATGGGTAAAGATGCGTACACAGCATCCTTGGATGGAGCCAAAGAAGTTTGGGGTGCGGTTCTCGCTTCAACCATCACAACCGTCGCGGTTTTTCTACCGATTGTTTTTATTCAAGAAGAGGCAGGACAATTATTCCGCGATATCGCCATCGCAGTTGTTGCCGCCGTATCCCTGAGCCTGTTCGTCTCCGTCTCAGTCATCCCGATGTTGTCCTACAAATTATTGAATCAAAAATCAACAAAAATCAAACTACGTATTCCAGTACTTGACTCATTTGGCCAAGGGTTCTCATCGGCCGTGATGAAGTTGGTTGAATGGGCCATCCACAATTGGCTGACCCGCTTGGCAACCTTAACCATCCTAATCTGTCTGGCAGCGGCTTGCGTGTGGCTTCTGACCCCTAAAATGGAATATTTACCCCAGGGAAACCGAAATTTCATACTCAGCATTATGATTCCCCCACCGGGTCTATCGACCGCCGAACGGGTTGATGTCGGTGACCGTTTATTCAAAATGGCCACTCCGCACATTGGGCAAGACAAAGATGGTTTGCCGGCGATCAAGAATATGTTTTATGTTGGTTCCGAAGGATTCATGATTTCTGGTGCCATCAGTGAACACTGGGATCGAGCTGCAGAACTGCTGCCCTTCTATAACCGGATGATTTATAGCATTCCGGGGATGTATGGCATCAGCCTCCAACCAGGAGTATTCGAATCTGGAATTGGTGAAGGGCGTGCCATAAAACTGAATGTCAGTGGCAACAACCTGAACCAGATTGTTGCCGCAGCAGGGACTATGTTTGGCATGATTCGCGGCCAACTGGAAGGCACTCAGGTTCGTCCGGTTCCATCTATCGAACTGACATACCCAGAAACCCGAATTTTACCCGACCGTGACCGTCTGAGGGCGAACGGCATGTCAACCCGAGACCTCGGCATTGCCCTGGATGTGTTGATGGATGGGCGGGTCATCGGTGATTATAAGCAGGAAGGAAAGAAAAAAATTGACCTGATCTTGAAGGCTGCGGATCAAGATATTCCAACGCCAGAGGTTCTTTATCAGGCAACCCTGGCCACTCCTCAGGGTAAAATCGTTCCGGTATCATCTCTGGCCAAGCTGCAACAAACCACCGGTATGGCATTAATCCGTCACCTTGAACGGGCTCGAACGGTGACTTTACAGATCACTCCACCCAAGTCGATGCCGTTGCAGACAGCCATGGAAACCATCGAACAACAGATCATCCCCCAAGTAAGAGAGATGGGACTGTTGGACGGATTGCAGGTCAATATCAGTGGCGCTGCAGACAAGCTGGTTGAGACGCGTCGGGTGCTGCAGTGGAACTTTTTACTTGCGGTACTGATTGCCTACCTGCTGATGGCATCCCTGTTTGGAAACTTCATTTATCCGCTGATCATTATGCTGACGGTTCCGTTGGCCGGCGCCGGAGGTTTTCTCGGGCTGAAACTATTGAATATTTTCATCGTGCCACAACCAATGGATGTGCTCACCATGCTAGGCTTCGTAATTCTGATCGGAATCGTAGTCAACAATGCAATTTTGATCGTTCACCAGTCATTAAATAATTTCCATAGCGGTGGCATGGATTACAAAGAAGCGGTTTTAGAGTCGACCCGCAGCCGCTTACGACCAATCTATATGAGTGCAACCACCAGCATTTGCGGCATGCTACCGCTAGTGCTGATCCCCGGACCCGGTTCGGAACTCTACCGCGGTTTAGGCAGTGTCATTGTTGGTGGTCTGGGAGTTTCCACAGTTTTCACTATTTTTGTCATCCCGGCGATCCTGATCTTTGTTATCCGCATGGAAAAACGCAAGACAACCTCAGAGGGGCAATTATGAGATTTTTTTTCTTGCTCATATTACTAGCATCAGCTCTCTTCACCACAGATGCTTCGGCGTTGCTACTCGATGAAGCCATCGAGGCAGCCTTGCAGAACCACCAACGGATTGAATATTCGCGAGCAAGAACAGAGCAAGCGAATGCTGCCGTTTTTTCTGCCAAAGCTGAATTCATGCCCCGCCTTGATCTCAACTACAACTACACCAATCGCGATCAGGATCCATTTCAACTGGGAAGCGAAAGTTCGGCCTTTGCAATTATCGGATCGTGGAACCTGTTTAACGGTTTAAGGACTCAGCACAGCTATAAAGCGGCCAAGCACCGTGCACAGGCTGCGGAATACCTGCTTAAAGGCACCATTGCCGACATCATCCTTGCGACCAAACAGTCCTATATTGAGGTTCTACGAGCAAGTCGCTCAGTTGAAACCGCCAGAGAAGGGGTCGAACTGTTACAGCGGCAACAGCATGATGCCGAACTGCAATTTGAACATGGCCTGATTGCACGTAATGACCTGTTGCGGGTCGAAGTGGAACTTTCTAGCGCCCGCCAACAACTTTTGACGACAGAAGGGCAATTGCAAATTGCCAGGCGGCAAATTGAAAGAGTCACTGGCTTACAGTTACGTGAAGAACCATTGAGCGAGGATGAGTTGCAGGGGGGGCAGGCGGAAACCCATGCTGACACCGGCAGCTATCGTCAGGAAATGCTTGATAAGCGTAGTGAGTTAAACTATTTGCGGAAACAGTTGCTGGCCAGCAAACGAGATCGATCTGCCAGCAAAGGGAGTTACCTCCCAAGCATTGATCTATCTCTGGCACATGAAGAATACGGCGACACCCTGATCCCCGGCGATCTGCCGAATGTACCCGACAACGACGATAAACTCATGCTAAGCGCTCGCTGGAATTTGTTTGATGGTTTTGCCAGCCGCAGCGCTGTTGCATCCGCTGATGCACAGACGAGAGCGGTTGCTGCCGAACTGCGCGACAATGAAGCTGAATTACTTCTACAACTGGAAACCGTGTTGCAAAATTCCCGAATTGCTCGGGGACGACTGCAGGAAGCAAAGATCGGCATAGCCCAGGCTGTGGAAAATTACCGGGTCACGGAAAATCGCTTTCAGCAACAGCAAGCCACGACCGTTGATCTGCTCGATGCGCAATTTCTGTTAACCCGATCCCGCAATTTGGAGATCAACGCCCGCTACGACCTGTACCTCACAACAGCTGTCTTGGAACGGATTCTGGAACGCAACCCGTCATAAAAAAGAGTTTAACTCATGATTATTAATTCTCAGATTCTCCACAAAGTCATTAGTAAAATTGTGTCTGCTGCAGGCAGTTCGGCTGATGAAGCCAGCATTGTCGCTGATCATTTGTTACGTGCTAATTTAACCGGACACGATAGCCACGGTGCGGGAATGCTGCCGACCTACCTGCGTTCAATCAAAAATGGACTGCTGAAACCAAATACTGCCGCCAAACTGATCAGTGAAAACGGGTCGATCATGGTGTTTGATGGGCAACGCGGTTATGGCCAACGGGTTGCCCGTGAAGCGATGGATCAAGCCATCCTGCGTTGCCAGGAAACCGGATTGGTTTTGATGGCACTACGCAATGCACATCACATCGGTCGGGTCGGTACTTATGGGGAACAAAGTATTGCCGCCAGACTGATCTCACTGAATTTTGTCAATGTCACCAATCACCCTCCGGTGGTTGCAGTCCATAATGGAGCCGATGCCCGGCTATTGACCAACCCGATCTGCTTTGCGATGCCAGGAACGGGTCAGACCCCGGAAATACTGCTTGATATGGCAACCAGCAAAATTGCGCTTGGCAAAGCCAGAGTGGCGATGAATACTGGCAATCCAGCACCGGACGGAACACTGCTTGACTCTGAAGGAAACCCAACCACAGACCCACAGGTTTTGTTCAGCGAGCCGGGTGGAGCAATCAAACCGTTTGGAGAATATAAAGGGTTCGGCATCACGTTCTTCTGCGAACTTTTGGCGGGGGCGCTCACTGGCGGTGGAACCAGCCAACCCATGAACCCGCGCGATGGCAGTATCATTAACAATATGTTAACGATCCTTATCGATCCACAACGTCTTGTAGATTTAGATTGGCTCCACGCAGAGGTGGATGCAATCGCCAACTATGCGCTAGAATCTCCGCAAGCGGCGGATGCAGATAACGACATCATGCTTGCCGGTGAACCGGAACGGCTTGCCATGGCCATCCGTTTGCAGGATGGGATTCCAATTGATCCGAATACCTGGCAGGAACTGCTTGAAGCGGGAAAATCTGTCGGCATAGATTCTGATATACTCCATAGCTTGCTTTAACGCAGACAAAAACATCAAGAATTCATCCACTTCAATATTCCTCATGGAGTCACCTATGCCTGTCGTTCCCTACAAACCAGAAGATCTGCAAGAACCGCGTGAACTGGTCGATGCTATCCGCGCACGCCGAGGTGGAACTTTACTCAATCTGGATCGTATGCTGCTACACAGTCCCCCCTTTGCAACAGGTTGGAATTGCTTTCTCGGTGCGGTCAGAAATGATCTTGAAGTCCCCGCCAAATTACGCGAACTGGCAATCTGTACCGTCGCAATTCTCAACGGAGCCGAATACGAATTTATTCAACATGCGCCGGAATTTTTAAAAGCAGGAGGACAAGAAAGGCAACTGACAGCCCTGCAACAGATTGAGCCCCCCAACATTGACAGTTCAGTGTTTGATGTCGCAGAACTGGCGGTCATTCAACTCAGCATAGAAATGACCCAATCGGTAAAAGTCAGCAGTTCAACCATGAATAGTGTCAAAGATGTTCTGCAAAATGATCGACATCTGGTGGAAATCATCGGCGTAATAGCAACCTACAATATGGTTTCACACTATCTCGTCGCACTGGGGATTGAAATTGAATAACAAAAGGAGCAAGGAACAAGAAATGTATAACGCAAACGACACCCATCAGAAAGCAATTGGCTACATTTTATGGATTTTTGGCTTCACCGGATCGCACCGCTTTTATTATGGCAAGCCGTTGTCAGGAACTATCTATTTTTTAACCTTGGGACTCCTTGGTATTGGCTGGATCATCGATCTATTTCTGATCCCCGCCATGGATCGTGAGGCCAACTTTCGCTTTGCTGATGGCAACTACGACTACACAGTGGCCTGGATGCTGCTGACCTTTCTTGGTTTACTTGGAATCCATCGGATGTATCTGGGAAAATGGATCACAGGGATTATCTACTTCTTAACTGCTGGAATCTTCGGATTAGGCTATCTATACGATTTCTGGACGATAAATGAGCAAGTGTCACAACTGAATAGCGGGACTTCACCTTGGATGAATGGGGATAAATGGCAAAACCGTAGCATAAGCCGTGACAACTGACCTGTTTTATTAACGACGCTTTACGGTAAACATACAGCACAGCACCCGGGATCTGTTTAAGATTTTTGGCTCGTCAGCTGAATCTATGGAAGTATTCAGGTTCCGGCAACTTGCCAAGTTCATGATATAAGGCGATTTGTAGACATTTGAGAGTTCTGAAACCAAAGGCTTTTCTCATAGTGAGTTTTGCCTTGAGGTTCATTCCCTCGACTGCACCGCTGGAAATCTCGCCTTTGGCCTTAAACCAGTTTCTGGTTATGCACAACACTCCAGTTAAATAGCGTGTGTGACTTATTCTGTCGCATAGCAGAGTTAAACTGTTCTCCATTCACATACAGGAGGCCAGATATGAACGAAGATTTTCC
>JAQIBX010000116.1 GCA_027858895.1 Desulfuromusa sp.
ATCATTTTTTTCCTAAGTACGACGATCATTTTTAGCACTCTCGATTGCTAAAATCAAGAAGTTTGCCACGTCCTAACGGCTACGGCAAAGGGGTTAAAAATGATGCCTATGCGTAAATGTAAGCACTGATTGGTGGCTCGAAAGTCCTTAAAACTGCAGGAAAGAAGAACGTTCTAGTCTAAGCTGAAAACGGAGTTTAAGGAGAAAGTCGACAAAATTGTTCAATGAAATGAAAGCAGGGCAGAAAAGTGATTGATCGTCCTTCGGACCGTACGTTGACCGTAGGGGGTTACGCATTTCAATTTAGATGGAATTGATGTGTAGTAACCCATACTTGACCTGGCAGCCATTGTCGGCCAACTTACAAGAAAGCCTCAGTCCGCATAAACGGGCCGAGGCTTTCTTGTTCTGGCAATGTGACTTATAGGACATTCGACCCCCATCAAAACACCTATGGATATATGACAACCACTTTTGACATGGCCTCCATGACCTGCTCGGTAATCACACTCCATTGCTTATCCTCAATTTGTTGCTGGGTGGCTAGCCAAGAGCCACCGATATTATTGACTATCGGTAAGGACAGGTAATCGTTCATATTTTCCAGGTTGACGCCACCGGTGGGGCAGAACCGAACACCCTGGCTGGCATAGGGACCTCCCAGAGCCTTGAGCATGGCTACTCCCCCTTTCATCTCATCAATTGGAATCTGAAGCTGATCCCTATGTGAGATTGGTTGGGCATAGAGACGGAGAGCTGTTAGGGTGGATATATCAGTTACGTCCCCATGGTTTCCCCTTTTTAGATCCGGAAGTGCGGATAATGCCTGTGAAAGAAGAGTAAAACAGCGATGAAAGAGATCACCATTCAAAAGCCTGATGACTGGCACCTGCACTTTCGGGATGGCGACTTTCTGGCGGAAACGGTTCCCGCCACGGCTCGTTGTTTCCAACGCGCAATTGTCATGCCCAACCTGATGCCCCCGATGGCGAATGCTGAGATGGTCTTAGCCTACCGTGAGCGGATTAAAACAGCTCTTCCCACAGGTAGCCATTTTGAACCTTTAATGACTCTGTATTTGACAAATAGCACTGGCTTAGATGACATCCGTCAAGCCAAAGCAGCAGGGGTTATTGCAGCCAAACTTTACCCGGCAGGTGGTACGACGAATTCCAGTGCCGCTCCCAGTGATTTGGCAACCATGACCCCGGTTTTTGAAGTGATGCAGGAGGTTGGCATGCCCCTGCTTGTCCACGGCGAGGTAACGGACTCGCACATTGACATCTTTGACCGCGAAAAAGTTTTTATCGATCGTTACTTACAGAAAATAGTTCAGGACCACCCCTATTTGAAAGTGGTGATGGAGCATATCACCACTGCGGAGGCCGCTCAGTTTGTGGCTGAAGCGTCTGAAAATGTTGCAGCAACCATCACTCCTCAGCATTTGCTACTGAATCGCAATGATATGCTGGTCGGAGGGATTCGTCCCCATAACTTCTGCCTGCCGGTATTGAAACGCAACACCCACCAGGAAGCGCTGCGCACTGCAGTGGCTTCTGGTTCCCATAAATATTTCCTCGGCAGCGATTCTGCTCCCCATGAGAAACACCAAAAAGAAAGTGCTTGCGGTTGTGCAGGCTGCTACTCAGCTTGGAGTGCCCTCGAACTTTATACCCAGGTATTTGACGAGTTGAATGTTCTCGATAAGTTGAATGGCTTTGCCTCATGTCATGGTGCAGATTTCTACGGCCTGCCTCGTAATCAGGGAACAGTGACCTTAGTCAAAGAGACCTGGACTGTGCCGGAAGAGATTATTTTACTGAACGGGAAACCGATTATCCCTTTTTTTGCCGGGCAGGAAGTTCACTGGAGAGTTAAAATCAACGACTAGGTAAATACACAATTTTCGAGCTGCAGTAATCAAACTGTTCTATTCATCTGTTGTTTTGAATCCCTTGAGGTCTGATTGAATTTAGGAGGTTCTCAGGGGAGAACCAGCCGGAATCCAAGATAGCTGTAGCAATCCCCGGGACTGCTCCAGCTGCGATGGGTCAAACGCAGACTCCACGGGACGCTGCACCAACTACCGCCACGGGAGTTCTGAGGACACCATATCTAATGTCTTGGAGGTTAAGTATGGTATCCCCGGAATGCTCCCAGATATTCAAACCACTCATTCTTCGGAATTGAATCAGCGCCGAGACCGGCACCTGTTTGACAATAGGCCTTTAACTGCTAATATATATAAAAACTATATTAAAAACCTGTATACGCAACCAACCAGTCCACTCTACCTGAAAACGCTGAGAAGGCTTCTTCGCTGATCAATGGTTTGAAACTGAAGGATCACGATAAGAGCCCCACCAATACTTTGAAACAGAGATGAACAGTTCAGAAAACAAAGAGGTCTCCAGTGATAACTTATGCATCTGTAACAAAAACATTCGGTAAGGGGATCAATACCGTTACCGCCCTTGATAATGTAAGCTTCACCATTCCGAAGGGCGAAGTCGTGGTGTTTCTCGGCCCCTCGGGATGCGGCAAAACGACTACCCTGCGTCTTACCAACAAACTGGAGACTCTCACACGAGGGACCATAACCATAGAAGATCAGAATATCATGGACCTTGATGTCGTCCAGCTCAGGCAGCGCCTGGGATATGTCATTCAGGCCATCGGACTCTTCCCAAACAAAACCATAGCCGAAAACATCGCCGTTGTGCCCAAACTTCTGCGGTGGGACAAAGAACGTATCAGCAAACGCGTTGATGAGCTGCTTCAAATGACTAACCTGGATCCTGAACTGTACAGAGACCGTTACCCTGCAGAGCTCTCCGGGGGTCAGCAACAGCGAGTGGGGGTCGCTCGGGGACTTGCCGCAGACCCTAAAATACTTCTCATGGATGAGCCTTTCGGCGCAATAGACCCAATAAATAGAGAAGAGATTCAAGATGAGTTCCTCAAGCTGCAGGCAAAGCTGAAGAAGACCGTGGCTTTTGTCTCTCATGACATACACGAAGCGATAAAGATGGGCGATCGCATTGCCATCTTTGAAGAGGGATGCCTGGTACAATACGACACACCCGAGATGATTCTGACCCAGCCCAAAAACAAATTTGTCTCCGATTTCGTCGGTGCCGACAGGGCACTGAAAGTCCTTGGACTCATGCGGGTAAGTGATATTATCAATCGAAAGCCGAAGAACATCATCCAGGGAGCCACACGTTCCCAGGAAGCATTAAATTTTCTAAAAACAAAGGAATCTCGCTACGGCATAGTGCTCGAAAAAAACAAATCGATAGGCTTTGTTACGCAGAAATCCCTCAAGTATGAAGAAGGGCCGGTACGGGACGTGGTGGAACCAAATCCACTTCTCCTGAGGGAAAAAACCCCACTCCGAGACGTTCTCTCCTCTATGCTTATGTATGATACCGCAACCATCTGTGTTGTGGACGGAGACAAAAACTTTGCCGGGACGGTAACCTACAACGACATACAGAAAGCGGTAAAAGCGAGTTACGCCGATGAAACAGAAAATGTTAAAATCGAGGTAATTTCATGAGTACCCTGCGATTCATAGTGGATAACTTTCAAGAGGTTATGTATCTCACCTGGGAGCATATATGGATTGTGGGAATAGCCCTTCTTATAGCCACACCAATCGGCGTGGTTCTGGGTATCGTCATTACGAAACACGAGCAGTTCGCTTCCAGGGTCTTGAACGGTGCCAACATACTTATGACCATCCCCTCCCTGGCCCTGTTTGGATTGATGCTCCCTATCCTTGCGATAATTAATATGGGCCTGGGAAAAGTTCCTGCTGTTATAGCCCTGGTTCTCTACAGTCAGCTCCCTATCATCAGAAATACCTATACAGCTATAAAGAATGTTCCTCCTGCTCTGGTGGACGCAGGCAGGGGGATGGGCATGAGTAAATGGAAACTTTTGCGAGAACTGGAAATCCCGCTGGCCATACCAGTAATTATTGCGGGATTGAGGACGGCTGCCGTTATGAATATTGGAGTTGCAGCTATCGCCACCTACATCGGAGCAGGAGGGCTGGGGGTGTACATCCAGCAGGGTATTGCCCGCGTATATCCGGAGATGATACTGAGCGGTGCCATACTTGTTTCTCTTCTGGCCATAATCGTAGACGGTGGGATGGCCCTGCTGGAAAGGATGGTGACGCCAGAAGGCATTAAGGTACAAAGGAAGCTTTCGCGATGAATAAACTATTTGCAAAATTATACCGGCTTATCATTGCGGTTTTCATACTGATTGCGGGTGTGACGTTTGAACGAACGGGTCTGATAGAATTACTCTCTGATCCATACGAATATCCCGTTATCATGGCATTGTTCAACCAGCATCTGTACATGGTGACCATAAGTATGGTCTTTGCCACGATCATAGGAATAACAGCGGGTATCGTGCTTACCAGGCGTCGGTTTCGCAAGTATGCCGGGATCTGCATGTATATTATCGGACTGGGACAAACCATCCCCTCCCTTGCCGTTCTCGCGCTGTCCATGAGTTTTCTGGGTATCGGCATGACGCCTGCAATATTCGCGCTGACCATCTATTCCATACTTCCCATCGCGAGAAATACGCTTGCCGGGATTACCGCGGTACCCCCGGAACTAATAGATGCCGCGAAAGGTATGGGAATGCCCCCTATGAGGATTCTTATGGAGGTGGAGATACCAAATGCCATGCAGGTGATTCTCACGGGATTCAGGGTCGCCCTGATAATCAATATCGGCACAGCCGCGCTCGCCTATGTCATTGGGGCTGGGGGCCTGGGAGACCTCATCTTCACAGGAATAAGTCTTATGCAGACGGATAAGCTGTTGGCCGGTGCTATTCCGGTAACGCTACTGGCACTTTTTGCGGATTTTCTGTCTGAGCTACTAGGACTGTTGTTGGTCTCACGGGGTCTGCGTCTTTCCAGATAGGAAAGGTGTGGGGTTCTGATTTTCTGCACAAAAAAAACGCAATTAACCAGGGATTTAAACAAAGACGATTCAACGTATTCCTTGTTCAAATCCTTAAAAACTAGAATTCTCTGGCATTCAGCCAAGAGACCCATAGGAGGTATGACATGAAAACGGTATGTAAACTTGTTCTTCCGGCAATACTTGCTTTGACGTTACTTTTGCCCGGCAGTGTCCTTGCCAAGGATAAAAGCCTGATCGTGGGCGGTAAAAACTTTACGGAGCAACTCCTTCTTCCGGAACTCGCCAGCATCCTTCTCGAAGAGGAAGGGTTCGATGTTACGCTGAAGACAGGGGTCGGGTCGGCGATCGCCAGAAAATCACTGGAGAATGCCCAGTTCGACCTCTATTACGAGTATACAGGCACGGCATACACTCTGTATTACAAGCAGGACGATACAAAAATAATGACAGATTCTGAAAAGATTTATAACTGGGTCAAAAACGCCGATGCGAAGAAGGATCTTGTCTGGCTCGATCCTGTCAATTTCAACAATACCTATACCTTGATGATGAATAAGGCAGAAGCTTCGAAACTCGACATCAAGAGTATCTCCGATCTGGGAGTCTACGTTACTAATAATCCGGACAAACTGATATTCGCTCTGGATTCGGAATTCTGGGAACGCCCTGACGGATTTAAAGGTGTGATGGAAACCTATAATTTCAGGCTTCCTCCCGCACAGGTCAAAAAAATGTCTGTTGGTCTTACCTACCAGGCATTGAAAGAAGGGCTGGTCAATTCTGCAATGGGTTTCTCCACCGATGGCAGAATCGTGGCCTTCGGCTTTGTGAACCTTGAAGACGACAAGTCTTTCTTCCCCGTGTACAATCCCGTACCCGTTGTCAGGAAGGAAATCCTTGATGCGTATCCCGAGATCCAAACTATATTAAAACCACTTGCGGATAAGCTGACCACGGAAGAGATGCAGCAACTCAACAAGGCCGTGGACGTAGACCACAAACCGGTTCACGATGTGGCCATGGATTGGCTTAAAAGTAAAAATCTGATCAAATAGGCTTGCCCCGCAGACCTCCGGGGGGGGAAGACATCTCCTTCCCCCCTTCCCTGGGTAATCAAAAAACAGCTTATCGTTCTCGCATTCACAATCACTAAATCCCGATTAGAATTTTGCCTAGAAGCACCAGGCATTCTGTTCTTTGAAATTTTGCCATCTGCCGAGGGACAGCAGGCAACAGAAAAAGCTGACGGGGGATGGAACGAGACAACACCTTTCCCATTCATCCAGGGCACAGATTGCTGTGGCCGTATTGTTGCCGTTGCCCCTGGCGGGGATAAAAGCACCATCGGTTTACGCGTACTCGTTCGAGCATGCATGCGCCAGTCAGGTTTTGGGTCGATGGACAATATCTGGATGGGTTCTGATTTCGACGGCGCCTTCGCTCAGTTTGTCAAAGTTCCCGCAGCAGAGGTGTTCGCCGTGGACTGCGATTGGAACGATGCCGAACTTGGAACTATCCCTTGCGCCTACGGAACCGCTGAAAACATGGTTCATCGTGGCGAGGTGTGCAAGGGGGAGCATGTTTTGGTCGCAGGAGCCTCCGGTGGTGTCGGCTCAGCTGTCGTGCAACTGGTAAAACGACGGGGCGCCACGGTGACAGCGATTGCGGCCAAGGCCACCACATCTCAATTTTCGAAGAGGTCATCCCAACCTCAGTGAACACCTATGAGCTGGTAGATTATGCAGCAGAAAGATGTCTCAGAAGTTGTTCTGCATTGATTTGTAGGCCAGAAAATTAACCAAAGTGAGGATGTCTTGTATATCGCCACTTCCAGTAACGCGCAGGAACGCGATTACCAAAACTTAGAAGTTACGACAGTTCCCAAGCACGATCGAAGGCCCGCGCCACCGTCCACAAGCATCCCGGCTGTGGACATCTTATCGAGCTCATCCTGCTAAAGATGCTAAACAATCAGACAACGGATCAATTCGGTCTGCCTGATTGGTGGTCCATTCCAACCATTTTACGACTTCACTGCTAAAAGCGCTAAACTGATAGCAGATGAGAGGGTGCTGTACAACGCGCTGGCGGTGATGAAAATCTGAACTGGAAGCACAAAAAACATCCACAGACCGTATCGAGACCGTACACTGCAAATGCTGATGTTTCGCTGTGATTTGGGAGTGAATTAAGCCGATGAAATAGAAGAAAAAACTTGACGACTGCCAAGTTAACTTTCCGTAATAACTGATAATTCCGAAGCAGCTGCGCTACGCCCCGACATTCTTATTTCCTGAACTAAGGCGGATAGATTTATCATCACCGATAGTGAAAAGCAAGAAATTTTGCTGTCTGAAATGGGGTTGAATGCGGTACTTTTCAGAGCCTTTGTTGTCCGACGTTAAGGGGAACATCACCCAGAACTGACATAGTTATTGCTTGAGAGTTCCAGGTGAATTAATCTTGATGGACTAGATGGTCTGGGGTTCGATTTTTCCAAGCCAAAAACACGTGTCTACAGAAGGAGCATTTTATGAAAATCGCTATATTGGGACTGGCCCAGACGGGCAAGAAAACCCTGTTCACTCTGCTCACTGGTCGACCAGTGCCTGCCACCCGTAAACCCGGCGAGGCCATCGAAGGCACTGCCTCCATCCATGACAATCGGGTGGATGCCCTGCACGACCTTTTTCAGCCCAAGAAGACCACCTATGCTGAAAACCAGTTCGTCCTTTGCCCTGATATTACTGCCAGCAGCAGCTCATCACGCCACTGGATGGATCCGGCTCGGCGCTGCGATCTCCTCTGCTTGTTGATCCGGGCCTTCGATTCCCCGGAGGTCTTTCATCCATCCGGCTCGGTGGACCCGGAGCGCGACCGGGAGATGATCGAGACCGAACTGCTGCTTGCTGATATGCAATTGGTGGAGACTCGTCTGCAACGCATCGCCAAGGAAAAGAGAGGTGGCCAAACTACGGAGCAGGTCTTGGAGGAAAACATCCTGCAACGGTTCAATAGTGCCTTGGAGGAGGAAAAATTCCTCTCCACTGTAGCCCTTGAGCCCCACGAGGAACAGTTGATCAAAAGCCTTGACCTGGTGACTCGCACTCCGCTGCTCTTCGCCTACAATGTTTCCGAAGACGATATCGGAAAGGATTTCGGTCCCGGTGTGTTTACCATTTCCTGTGAAATTGAGAGCGAGATTGCCGCTATCGACGATGATGAAGAACGTCAGGAATTCATGGAGGCCATGGGCATCACCCAGCCCAGCCTCGAACGGATCAACACCGCCCTTTATGACGCTTTGGGCCTGATGAGTTTCTACACCTCGGGTGAGGATGAGTGCCGGGCATGGACTATCCGCAAGGGCTCCAGCGCGCCGGTCGCTGGTGGCAAGATCCACAGTGATATCGAGCGCGGTTTCATCCGTGTTGAGGTGATGAAATACGACGACCTGATAGCTGCCGGTTCTGAACAGGGGGTCAAAAAGGCCGGCAAGATGCAGTTGAATGGCAAGGACTACGTTATCGAGGACGGCGACATTTGTCACTTCCTCTTCAATGTTTAATGGACTCTCGACAGGGGTAAAAAAACAGCAAGAATCTGTTTGCAAGGGCGTCCGCACGGTTTACGTGTTTCCGGCATTCTGCGACTTATCCCTTGACTGTTTTCTTTTCCCTTATTAGTATGAAACGCCTTGAAAATTCGCTATTTAAACTTTCTTCTGTTGTTTCTTTCAACTGAGTCAGAAAGCAATCCACACCATCATGAATGTAAACGCGACACATAAAATTCTGGTTATCGACGATGAAGCGGTTATTCGTGAAGGGCTCCGTCAAGCACTGACCATGGAAGGCTACGAGGTCACCGCTGCACCGAACGGCAAAGTCGGCATGGAGAAACTGCAGAAAGATAGCTTCAGTGTCGTCATCAGCGATCTGAAAATGCCAATTATGGGTGGCATTGAAGTACTGAAGACAATCGCAGTCCTGCAACCCAAAGTTCCCGTCATTATTATCACTGGTTTTGCAACCGTCGATTCGGCAGTTGATGCCATGAAAAATGGTGCGTTTGAATACCTGACTAAACCTTTTCTACCAGATCAGATTATCGAGAAGGTTCAGTCAGCGGTCAAAAAAAGACTGTTGAATCTTGAATCAGAGGTCATTACCGAGAGCCTTCCGCTAGAACCCGTCTCTGATTCCTTCGTCGGCAAAAGTGAGACGATGCAGAAAGTCTTTCAGCGCATCCTACAGGTGGCTCCGACTAACAGTTCTGTTCTGATTACTGGAGAGAGTGGAACCGGCAAGGAACTGGTTGCCCGGGCTATTCACAATAATAGCCCTCGAAAAGACGGTGCCTTTGTTGCTATCGATTGCAATTCGTTGCCGGAAAATCTTCTGGAAAGTGAATTATTCGGTCATGTCAAAGGTTCATTTACTGGCGCAACCCAATCTAAGCCCGGCTTATTCAGTGTTGCTAGTGGGGGCAGCTTATTCCTCGATGAAATTGCCAATCTGAGCATGGCAACCCAGGCAAAATTACTCCGCGTCCTACAACAGCGCGAAGTGACACCAATTGGCGGAACCAAGGCAGCTCCTATTGATATCCGTTTGATCGCCGCAACTAACCGTGGGCTGGATAAGATGGTAGAGGAGGGGACCTTCCGCGATGATCTCTATTTCCGCTTAAATATCATTCCGATCAGTCTGCCGCCTTTGCGTGATCGGGCTGGTGATATCCCCCTGCTGATCGGTTATTTCTTGAAGAAGTTTTCTGAGGATATTGGCAGGGAGATCAAGGGACTTTCGGCCGATGCTCATCTGGCATTACATGATTACCCGTTTCCGGGCAATGTCCGTGAATTGGAAAATATTATTGAAAGAGCAGTCGTTTTGACACAAGGTGATCTGATTCAGCGCGATTGCCTGGAACTGCCAAATTCACAGGACTTTGCAGTAACCAATGGAGATCTGATTGCTCCAATCAATACGGAGGAGCTGAAGGAAGCTAAGCGAAAACTCCGTGAGCAGGCAGTGGAACCAGCGGAAAAAGCATTTGTTTATGCCGCACTGGAGAGAAACAACTGGAACGTAACCAAAGCAGCGGAAGAAACTGGAATGCTCAGACCCAACTTTCAGGCACTATTGAAGAAGCTGGGAATCTCCGTCAAAGACCACGTATAATCTGAAATCGCCCATCCTAAGACGGGGGTTCTTCTCCCTCGGAACCCTGTAACAAATCATTGTCCTCGGTTGAAAAATAAATTGAGAATCGGGTCCCTTCACCTTCGCGGCTCTTAACATCCACCCGGCCACCGTGATTATTGATAATTCCGTAGGACACCGACAATCCCAAACCAAAACCTTTTTGTGCTTTTGTTGAGAAAAATGGATCGAAGATCTTATCCAGATTTTCCTGACTGATTCCTGCACCAGTATCCTCAATGACAATCTCGATAGCTTTCTCTTTTTCTATGAATTTCGTGGCTATGGTTAACGAACCACCATTTGGCATGGCCTGCCCGGCATTGATAAACATGTTAAGAAAAACCTGTTGCATTTGATCGACATCAATTTCCAGCTGTGGCAAGCCCTCCCCGCCATGATAGCGGATATCCACGTCCTGGAAAATTGTCTGATGTGAAATAAGCTCCAACGTATGCTCGATAATCCGGTTAATCGAATCGGGCTTCTTCTCTGGAAACGACTCACGGGCAAACTCTAGTAAGCCACGCACAATTTTCGCGCACCTGCCGGTCTCTGAAACAATCAGGTCCAGATTGTCTTTGACCTGCTGTGGAAGATCGGGGTTTTTTGATGACAACGATGCAAACATTAATATTCCGGTTAGCGGATTGTTAATTTCATGGGCGACCCCGGCAACCAGTTCTCCCATCGAAGCTAATTTTGCAGAACGCAATAGTTGGCCTTGCATATCAGTGATTTCTGCGGTTCGTATTTCAACTTTATGCTCCAAGGTGTTGCCCCAATCTTGCAGTTCGATCTGTGCCTGAGCGAGGTTGTCGGCCATGTTATTGAAAGAGCGCCCCAATTCTCCAAGCTCATCATTGGCAAGCCGTTTCACCCGGGCCGACAAGTCTCCCTCAGCAAGAGATTGCGTCTGCTCCAGTAAACCCTCAATCGGGTTACAAATATATTTTTTTGTCAGCAGGTAATGGCAAAGAGACAAAATAATCAACATCACCGTTGTTGAAATTATCACATCGGTGTGGTGAGTATGAGCCAGATCTGCCATCTGATCCTGTGAAATTACCAAATCAAGGACACCGACCTTCTTTTCTTCGGGGGAATGAAAATGACAGGCAGCGGTATAACAGCTTGGCTCATTATAAATCCCTCGGGTAATACTTAAATATTGAGTTCCCGAATCATCGGTAAAAACCCGACTCCTTTTTTCGATCGGGACATCCACCAGTGCCTTGGAACCTTCAAGATGGCAAAAAGAGCAGCTCTCATCCTTTTCACTCAGAGCTGTTCCGATTTCATGCTTATTCATTGAAAAGTTAACGACTCCTTCTTTCCCAAGGATTCGAACTCTCATGATACGTGGGGTTTTACCAATTTCCTCAATCATCAATTGCAACTGTTCGCGGTTGTCTGCCAACATTAAATGATGAGAGTCACGCAGGATCATCTCTGAAATAACATCAGCTTCCTGCATCGACTTCTCGGTGAAAACCTGCTGAACCTTTTCAATATGTAAAAAAGCGGAAATAGACATCACAATAAGTAGAACAATACTGGATATTGCCGTATATCTAATGGCTAACTGTATACGCATGTGTAGCTCCTCATCACTGATTCTGGCTACTATAGCTATTCACGCAATGATTAGCCATACTGGAATGTTGATTTTTTTAAATCTTTGACCACAAATTTCCCCAGCAGCTAATTTTTTAACAAACTTTATAAAGTCATAAGATGGCAACGATCCGCGACCTGGCATTGCCTTTTCTGCTTTGCTGAAGTATAAAAACTACTCATCTTCTCTCCTTAGACAGGATCATGTTAAATGGGATATAGAACACTTAGACAGGCGATCAATGCCCTGGAAAGCCGCGGCCAACTGATCCGTATCGACCAGCCAATTGATCCAAATTTACTCGCTGGGGCAATTCAGAGAAGGGTTTACCAGCAGCAGGGCCCGGCACTGCTGTTTACCAACCTCACCGGCAGTCGTTTCCCGGCGGTGGCCAATCTTTTTGGTACCCTCGAGCGAACCCGATATTTGTTCCGCGATACGTTGCGGCAGGTTGAAACCCTGGTCAAGCTGAAGATTGATCCTAAAAGTTTGCTAAAAACACCGTCATCTTTTTTATCGGCTCCCTCTGCTGCCCTGCATTTACTCCCCAAACGCGTCAAATCTGCGCCGATATTGCAACATCAAACAACCATCAGCAACCTGCCGCAGATAAAAAGCTGGCCGAACGATGGGGGAGCTTTTATCACCTTGCCGCAAGTCTATAGCGAAAGCAGTCAAAAACCAGGGATTCGCACATCAAATCTGGGGATGTACCGAGTGCAGTTGTCAGGCAATGATTACCTGCAGGATCAGGAGATCGGCCTCCATTATCAGCTTCATCGAGGTATTGGTGTGCACCATCAGGAAGCATTGGAGCTTAAAAAACCATTCC
The DNA here is from genome assembly GCA_027858895.1 of Desulfuromusa sp. Classification (GTDB taxonomy): domain Bacteria; phylum Desulfobacterota; class Desulfuromonadia; order Desulfuromonadales; family Geopsychrobacteraceae; genus Desulfuromusa. The sequence continues at coordinate 12,616 of JAQIBX010000116.1, forward strand.
GTATCAATATTTTCGTCGGTGGCCCCCCCAGCCTGACGGTTGCTGCGGTGATGCCGCTGCCCGAAGGGATGCCAGAGCTGGCTTTTGCCGGACTGCTTGGTGGACACAGAATTCCGCTGGTACAGCCCTCCGGTTTTTTACCCATGCCCACTACCGCTGATTTTGTCATCTGCGGCACCATTGACCCTGAGCAACAAAAGGCAGAAGGACCCTTTGGTGATCACCTTGGCTACTACAGTCTGGCCCACGATTTTCCACTGGTTAAAGTTGACCGGGTCTACCATCGGTCGGACGCGATCTGGCCATTCACGACAGTTGGACGCCCACCTCAGGAAGATACCAGTTTTGGGGAGTTTATCCATGAATTGACCGGAGCGCTGATACCAGAGGTTCTTCCCGGGATAAAAGCGGTGCATGCCGTCGACGCCGCTGGAGTTCACCCGCTGTTGCTTGCTATCGGCAGCGAACGCTACACACCTTACAGCAAACCCGACCGGCCGCAGGAATTGTTGACTCAGGCCAATGCCATACTGGGGCAAGGACAGTTATCTCTAGCTAAATATCTATTAATTGCTAACGAAAGTGACAATCCACAGCTTGATGTCAACAACATTCCAGAAATGTTCCAACACTTGTTGGAGAGGGTCAACTGGCAACAGGATTTGCACTTTCAGACTGCGACAACGATCGATACCCTCGATTACAGTGGGCATGGTTTGAACCAGGGGTCGAAAGTCGTTATCGCCGCAGTTGGAGAAAAACGGCGTGACCTCCCAACGGAAATTCCTGAAAACTTGGCCTTGCCACGCGGTTTTAAAAATCCCAAGATTGCCCTCCCTGGAATTCTCCTCGTAGAAGGGCCATGCTGCAATGAATATCGGCCGGGCGAAGAACTAAACCTGTTGCGCTTCGGCAAAAAATTTACTGTGGATGAGCCTATTAATAACTTCCCCTTGATTTTGATTGTTGATGACAGTGAATTTTGTGCGGCGGCATTAAACAACTGGCTTTGGGTTTGTTTTACCCGTTCTAACCCGGCTGCAGACGTTTACGGTATTGGCAGTTTTTCAAGGGCAAAACACTGGGGTTGTATTGGATCGCTACTTATCGATGCACGCAGCAAACCGCAGCACGCGCCAGCCCTGATTGACGATCCAGAGATCGAAAAACAGGTTGATCAGCTAGCAGTCAATGGTGGGCCATTGCAGGGAATTATTTAGGTGGGGGGAGACTACCGGCGACAGATGAGAAAAACACCGACCAATAACAGCGTCACTCCAAGCATTCGTTTATAATCTATTGGAATACCACGCATACCGAATAAGCCATAATGATCCATCACCAGCCCGGCAAGCAACTGTGAGACGATCGTTAAGGCAAGCACGGCAGTGACACCGATACGTGGCACGCCAACAATCGTCATCGTCACAAAAAATGCGCCAAACAACCCTCCGGTTAATTGCCACCAGTCCGCGTCAGAAATCCGCCGGAAGCTCCCCTGTCCACTTGCCAGAGAAATCAGCAGAAGTATCAGAGTTCCAACGGCAAAAGAAATTGTAGAAGCTTGGAGAAAACCGGTCTTTTCTGCCAATCGTGCATTGAGTGATGGCTGTATCGCAACCGCAACACCGCCAATAACCATAAGAATAATAAGGACAAAATTAGACATGAGTTTGTTCACTCTGCTTTTGGCAATCAAGGCAAAAGGGCGATTCGGGGCGTACATTCAGGCGGGAATAACCTATCGGCTCTTCACAACGTCGACATTCACCATAGCGTCCCAGCTTGATAGTAAGTAACGCCGCTTCAATAAGGGTCAACCGTTGTTGATGGCCAGCACGATTTGCCTTAGCCATAGCCTGTTGCTGTAATGCATCCATTCTGGATAAACGCCCAATCGGCTGCGCTAGATCAACGACCTGACTGCTGGCTGAGGAGTCAGTCAGCAACAACTTCAACTCCTCCTGTAGGTTCAATAATTGGTTATGTAGTTTCGTTTGCTGGGCGGCCGTCAATTCTTCCATCAAGAGGTTCTCTGGCGCACCAGTTTAGAGATGGCTTTAAATTCATCCGTTCCAGCAACCTTAACCAGTTGAAAAAGAGCTGTTTCGGTTGTGGTAATCACTGCCCCAGCTCGGGCAGCGGTACTGATCGCATTATCATAGTCACCTCTAAAGCGTGAACAGACGGCATCTTTCACCAGGTGGACAACATAACCGCGATCCAGCAAATCGAGCACCGTCTGGAATACGCATACATGACTTTCCATCCCGACGATCAAAACCTGCTTAGCACCACTCTTTTGCAAGGCGACATTGAAACTTTCTTCACCACAACAGCTGAAGGCCATTTTTTCAATACAATGTTGATCCGTTGCGCCATTCAATTCGGCGACGGTGTGCCCAAGCCCCTTCGAATATTGTTCTGTCGCGATAATAGGCCGGCCGAGCGCCTTAAAACCTTCAATCAATAAATTTACATGTAGAATCAATTGATTATACAGCTCCTGGTTCATCGCTGGCACCAGTTTCTCCTGAACATCGATAACGACCAGAGCTGCTTTTTCGGCATCGAGCCAGAATTTATCTTTTAATTCAGCCATAGAATCTCCTCTAGATAATAAATCATATATTAAAGTTTAACCCTGGTTGTGAAGATACCAATATTGTCTCCACCGATGCAACACGCACCGTCTTATAAAAAAAGAGCGGCCGCATTATCCGGCCACTCCTTTGTCGTTTATTAATAAAAACAAAATGAATGTTAGAGCCTATCGATAGATTCCAGCACCGACAAATATGGAGGTTCCAGGGACACGGTAAATATAGGTCTCTTTTATCATCGGGGTCGTGCTGCCCGGCTTAGGCCACATATAATCGACCCATCCCTCTCCCTTGGTGCCAGCCAGAACAACGAAATCAACAAAAAGCATCTTGGGCTCTTTCGGATTCTTGTCGGGGGTGCTCAGCAAACTCTTCATTTTCATTAACCCGGGCATCATTGGGTGAGCCAGCATCTTGCCTTTCAAATCCATGGCAAAAACATAGGAATCTTTCCAGACAAATTTGCCGTTCTTTTTGGAAATTTCAGCCAAAGCAGCATCTTTGTCTTGCAGGATCATTTCTGCAGCTTGCTTGCTCATCTCAATACATTCAGCAACAGTGGCTGCCTCATCACTGGCAAAAGATATGCTGTTGAAAATGGTTAAAACAAGCAGCACCAGGAATAATGTCAGTATTTTTTTCATAGATTCTCCTTTCGGGTCGATTAGAGACAATAGTTTGAACTAACTCCCCCCAAGGAGGGTTTTAATAATTTCCGGATTTTCTTCATCTTCAGCTAAAATTGTATGGCAAGTATCGCAATCCATGGAAATGACTTCACCTTCAGCTGATTCATGTTCATCATTGTGGCAGCGGAAGCAACCAAAGTAATTGGCATGCCCAAGATTACTGCTATAAGTATCCCACTGAATTCGCATTTCCGGAAAAACATTCTCCACGTAAGCAGCCTGAACACCAGCAATCGCCTTTTCTACCAACGGCCGGTTCTGGCTGTAAATATCTGAATAATTACTCTTGTAGTAGTTGGTCAATTCCTTTGCTATTGCGGTTCGAGCTTCATCCTGAGTTCTATATTCAATTGACACAACTTTCATCGCCTGTTGCTTGATAAAGGGCAGGTCAGTCGGAATGTTGTTGGTCAGAATCTTGCCATTAATTGCCTCATCCGCCGGAAGATAAATATGACTGGGTCGGTTATGGCAATCGATGCAATCCATAATCCGTTCTTCCAGATTGGTCGCCGCTGCTATTTGCTCATCCGCTTCGCCAGACCGATAGATAATTTTATTGCCGTTTGCTGTTTTCTGCGAAACTTCAGGAATAATATTCCGTTCCCAGTCTGCAGCCTTGTAAATAATCTCATTTTCTGGAGCCACATGCCAGTGAATGCCATGGGATTCTGCAGCTAGATCCCCAGCGCTACCAATCTTCAGCAACAATACTGTTTGCACATGGGTGTTATTTTCATCCTCTAGATATTTATCTTTGACAACCAGTCTGTCACCATGGAATTTCTCCGGCCGATGGCACTGTTCGCAAGTATCACGAGCCGGGCGCAGACCATGTACTGGAGTTTTAATCGGACGGGAAAAAGTATCAGCCACAACAGCATAAAGTTGTCGAGCACCAGAAATCTTCGATTTAACGAACCATGAGGCCCCAGTGCCGATGTGACAGTCAACACAGCCAACGCGGGAATGAGCAGAGTTTTGGTAAGCAGTGAACTCGGGAGTCATCGGCACATGACAGACTTCACCGCAAAACGCATCCGACTCCATATAATGGTAACCGCTGTATGCAAGAATCCCGACAACAAAAAGATTGATACAGGTCAGGAATACCCCGACAAAGACCAATTTACGAATTCGATTGTAACCCGATTCATCTGACAGTTTATCGCGCAGGTAATCCAGCGTGAACAGCCGGACCTCTTCCTTTCCCCTGGCAAAGAACAGGCCGATGAATACCAGCAACAGACCACCCATAAAGCCGGGGCCGAGAATCATATAAATAAACCCGCTTAAATAGGGATTAGCTATATGCATGAAGGTGTCGTACAGAACAGCTCCGACCAAAAACGGAAAAGTAACCGTGACCACCATGGCGCCGACCATAGAAAGCCAGCTGTGGGTAATCCCTTTTACAAAAGCCTTTGGAATATCGGTTAGTTTTACCATTTAAATTTTCTCCTTTATGAACAAAAAGTCAAAACAACAAACCGCCGGTTCAATTTTAACACAGGATCTTAGAGCCACCAGAAATTTTTATTTACAGGTATAAACAGAGAGTTAAACAGAAGTTTGAGATAGAAGGAACCCTAGCATTGCAGTAAAGAACTGTCAATGCTAGAAACAGTGTTATGCTTTTGTGGGTTAAGAAAAACCTATAGACGATTCCTGAGGATACGCATAATCAGCACACCTAGAATGGATAAGATCAGCCCAACGAAAACCAAAAGGTATCCAATAGTATGCCCTTCTCCCCACCCCCACAAGTCTTTCCCTTTCATCAACAGGATAAGGCCGACCCCGGAGAAAGTTGCGATGCCACCAATAATGTAAACTGCAATTGCTAAAATGGGTATGAGCAACCCTTTATCTTTCATAATCTTCTCTATAGTGAAAAGGAAAGGGGTTGCCGAATGGCAACCCCTTTCAGATTGTACAACTAAAGAAACCGAATTAAATATGGTGTCCGCCAAAAGTGAAAGCATAGACCATCAGGAACAACAATGCCACGCCGGTAAACAGCGCCAGAAAGCCAAACCCCTTGATGAAGAAGTCGTAAGCGATGCCACTCGGCTTTTCCTTGATATACTGATCAAGAATACCTTCTTCCTCATAACGCTTCCACTGATCACCGCGTTCCTCCATAAACTCTCCCTTCGGCAACTCACCATTGAAGATAACGAAGTCCATCGGAAACTTCTCAGGCCGTCCGTGGGTATTGAAAAAATGGACGGTGAAGATGAAACCCGTGGCCAGCAGCGCTTCATCCGAGTGGATGATAGTTGCCACATTAAACACCCAACCTGGTAATGCAGCCCCGAAGAACTCTGGGAACCAGAGCATGAGACCGGAGCCACCAATGGCAAACATACCCCAGAAGACGGCGAGAAAGTCAAATTTTTCCCAGTAAGTCCAGCGGTCGAAAGTCGGCTTGGGCCCGAGGAAGAGGAACCAGCGAACCATGGCGGTGACATCTTTCACATCACGCAGGTTCGGGCAGAGCGACTCCGGTCCGAACAAGCGCTGGAAAAATTCGGCCGGATACTGCAATCTGTAGAACAGGAACTTGGCACTCATGGCCAGCGCAGCAGCAAAGTAAACAAAGGTGATAACAGCACCAAACCGATGCAGCAGGGCAGCGTTGGCCGCACCACCGTAGAAGTTCATCATCACCACAGACCATTGCTGTTCAGCGAACTTGAGTGGGATACCTGTCAGGGATAGCAGGAGGAAACTGGTAATAACCAAAATATGCAGAAAGATGTGAAGCTTGGTAAAGCGGCGATAAATCTTGTGGGCATCTTTGATTTCATGATGCGTCCCCGCAATTAAAGCACGCTTCTTTTCCCGGTTTTCAACGAAACCCCGGAACATCCAGAGCAGGGTATGAATCCAGAATACCCCAAAAGTACCCAGAAGTAGTCCGGTCATACTGACATATGTATAGAAAAGGATCGGATAATTCTCTTTATCTGTCATCTTCCCATGAGAGTAAAACTGGACAAACTGAGCCGAAGAGTTCTCATGGCATTTGGCACAGGTAGCCACCAGGTTATCTGGATGTAAACTGGATTTTGTATCGATATGTGGCAGGATCGAGTGCGACGTGTGACAATCGGCACAACCGGCGACTTTCTCCGGGAAACCGAGCCGATAGTTCTTACCGTGATAGCTGTCCAGATAGGTTTCTACGGCAATGTTGTAGACGCCGTTTTTCGTCATCAATTCTTCGTCACCGTGGCACGTCAGGCAGACGTCGGTATGGAAAGCACGGGTCGCATGATCGTTCGGATCACCAATCTCTTGAATTGCGTGCAGGTTATGGCAATCCATACAACCGGCAGAATCCATATTGCCGTTCGCGAGCGCTTGACCGTGCACTGAAACATGGAAAGCATCATAGGAGTCGACATGACACTCGGCACATTTTGCCGAGGCTATCCGTTTGTCACCCTTCCAGGGGGTCTGAGCGTGAATTTCCGAGTGACATTCAGCACAACCAATGTCGTTCAATTTGTGAACACTGGAATAGTGTTCAGCAGTCTCCTTTTTATGACAACGAACACAGGCTACGGTCTCAGGCATTAATTCACCGTCCATGTGCGCGTCTAGATCAATGAGTTCTATATGACAGGCAACACAACCGTTTGCTCCATGAACCGAAGTAGAAAATTCCTCAGCGGAAATCACGTCATCATGACATTCCAGGCAGGCTTCCGGTGAGGCAGCCAATCCTATAGCCGCAACCTGTGAACCCCAAAGTACAGCTAACAAAAATACTGAATAAAACAGGAACTTACGCATCGAAACTCTCCTTAGAATAAATATCCTTCGAGCAAAACTTAATCTGATTTGGAAGGGTGTTCTGCTAGATAAGTTATTGTATTTTCATAACTTCGACTGCATGAGTGGCATCATGCAATCACAACCTTCTCCCTTTTGAAAAAAGGTGTCAAGCAGCTACTAGTGTATATTTTTATCATACAGGGCAGACACTACCCTTATCATTATTTTATTGCAACAAAAAATCCCTTGGAATTGCAGAGAATAAGCGCTCGAAACTATTCACTGAAATCTTAAACCAATGGCTATGATAGTTTTAGCAAAAGAAACAAAAAAGGCGACTCACAAGAGTCGCCTTTTAGATTTGCAAACAAACAGCTTACTTGGTCAGCAGCGCGACAACCTGCTCAGTGAAAGGATTAGCGAAGAGAATAATCATGGCTACAACAAATACATAAATAGCCAGGGATTCGATCATCGCCAGACCGATCATCATGGTGGTCAGGATTTTACCAGATGCTCCAGGATTACGTGCAACACCCTCACAAGCGGCTTTGATAGCAATACCTTGACCAATACCAGTACCGATTGAGCCAAGCCCCATACCAAGACCAGCAGCCATCATACACCAAGCAAAAAATTCCATGTCTCTTTCTCCTTTTTCTGTGTTTTGATTGTTCCTATATTGTATAGGACTTAGCTCTCACCCGTGTGAAAAGCATAAATTTATATAGTATTTAGCAATTTAGGCTGAAGGCTATCAGTTAAAAACTTTTCGCCCACCTACAACCTAAAAAGCTTCAGTCTAAGATCCTGCCCTTAGTGAGATTCTTCCAGCGCACCGGCGATGTAAATCATTGCCAGCAAGGTAAAGACAAAAGTCTGAATGAAGGCAATCAACACTCCCATCAGCATCATCGGAATGGGCAGGAACAATGGAACCAGTGCCAGAAAAATCATCAGGACGATTTCGTGACCATACATATTGCCGAAAAGACGCAATGTCAGGGAAAGTGGACGGGCAATGTGGCCAATGATTTCAATCACAAACATCAAAGGTGCCAACCAGATAATTGGGCCCATGAAGTGTTTGAGATAACCGATTCCGTGCTTCCTGAAACCAACCACATGGGTCAGCACGAAAACAGTCAATGCTAATGCAGCATTGGTGTTCAGATTGGCTGTCGGGGGATAAAAACCAGGCACCAGGCCGATCAAATTACAGACCAGAATAAACAGGGCAAAGGTTGCAATCAGTGGGAAATAGGCCTTTCCTTCTTTGCCCATAGTCTCTTCGATCAAGCCATCAATGCCGGTTACTACAGCTTCCATCAGATTTTGTACGCCTGAAGGAACCATGGTGATAGATCGTGAAGCCAGAAGGGCAACCAGGATCAGAACCGCCATTACAAACCAGGTATAGGTGACATGTTCTCCAACATGAAGTTGCAACTGCTGTTCAATCCACTGCAGAAATAAAAATGGATGGGTCATGAGTTAAACTCTCCTATTTTTTGAACTTTAATAAAGCCGCTTAGCAGTTGTAACGATAAGATTTATAACGACCACCGACAGTCCGACAACCAGTGCCAGGGGGTGAACTCCGCCACGCACCAGCAATAAGTAAATTGCGCTGGCAATAAACACCAGACGGAACAGATAGTTCCTTTTAAAGCCTTTTTCAGCCGCCAGCTGTGGATCACCCAGCAACTTTAACAACGAACGACCCAGCCAGCGATAATTGATAATAACCAGAACTCCGCCTGACAAAACTCCCATAGTTACCGAAAGAGATTGCCAGAACAAACTAAACAATATCAGCACCAGCAGAATTATCCAGTTACGGCGAGCCATTTCAGCAAGTAACTGATCATCCTGCAATATCATGATCCTTGCCAGCCTGCTCTTCTTCCAATTCCTGCCGCTTCAGTTCCCGCGTTGTCAGGATGTAGACATTGCGAAACCCCGAAATGACACCAATCAATAGCATGATAAGAGTGAACATGGGACGCGTGTCAAGCCACCGATCCAGGTAAACCCCCATCGCCAAACCGATAAGAATCGAAGCAACTAGAGATATCCCAACACTCGATAAAAAACCGAGGCTTTTATATAATGCACGCTTATCTTCTGCCATTTTTGGGTGCCATCAAATGCGGAAACTGCCGTAAAAACGGCCTTTAAGTACCACAGGGGCACTGGAAGAGTCAAGGTAGATTTTCAAATCTCTGGCTCTCGATATTGCTTTAAAAATTATAATTGGAACCGGCTTCTGGATAAAAAAACGCCCCAGGAAATCCCGGGACGCATGACATAACTGAATCTTTTTACCTACTTCAGGCTTTTGCTATCTGAACTGAAGTCAGGTTGTCGCCGTCAGGCATTAATTGCTGTATTCCAAGTTTAGTAAAGTTATGTGGAGCAAAAATTAACCCTTGTGGAACAGATTCGCTGATGAGAACTCGACCAATAGTTGAACCTGTGGCACTGGTTAATTTGAGTTTATCGCCATCGGCAACTCCGGCAATCTTGGCATCTTCCATATTTACTCTGAGCAGACCCTCAGGTTCAACTTCCAGTGCCGCAGGTGCCCAGGTTGATGTCGTTCCAAAATGACCCGCTGAGGTACCGGTTAATAATTGCAGCCCTTTAGCTCCATCTTCCGCGGTGATCAATTGGTATTGAAGGCTCTGGTCGGCAACCTGATAGGGCTTCTGCAAACAAGTACGACGATCATCATCAAGGATGTTCGCCTCATCGTATAGTGAGGTCAACGCACAGATTTCATTAAAAATACTGGCTCGACTAAACGTGACCGGAGTTTTGCTCAAGCGGCCATAAAGTTCAGCAAAAATTTCCCAGTCTTCATGGCTTTGTCCGACCGGGCGGATCGCCGGACTAAAACTGCGAACCGTTTGGTCAAGAGAGGTAAAACTACCAGACTTTTCAGCATATGTACTGCCGGGCAGAACAACTGTTGCAAGACGGGTAATCTCTGAGGGGAAAATATCCTGAACGACCAGCACTTCGACCTTTTTCAGAGCCTTCAGCCAGCGACTGCTGTTGGGGAAGTTCTGCGGGTTGGTCGCAGCCAGGTAGAGGAAACGAATCGTCCCGGCTTCGATTCCCTGCAAAATACCCTCAGCATCAAGACCCCCGTCGGGGAGATCACACTTCCACGCTTTAGAAAACTTGTCTTTATTTTGAGCATAGGGTTGAAAGCCAGGGAGATTTTCAGGGTAAACGCCCATATTGAGGACCCCCTGCGTATTTCCTTTTTCGTCTAAAGGAAAGAGTCCACCACCAGCTTTTAAAGTACCACTGAGAATCGCCAGGTTGGCAACAGCGGTCACTTTTGCGGTGCCGAATGCCGACTTGCAGATATCAGAGCCAAAAATAACAACAACCGTGCCAGCCTGGCCAATAATATCTGCAGCTTGTTCCAATGCGACAAGGCTGAGACCAGTCACCTCAGTCACTTTCTTCAGATCAACTGCATCCAGATCATCTTTTAGTTCATCGATATTGGCAACTGTGGACTGCAAGTTAGCTGTATCAAGATAACCACGATCCAGTAATAATCGACCTAGACCATTGGCCAGTGCTATTTCACTGCCAGGTTTATAGCTGAGCTGGCTATCGGCAAACTGGGTCAAGTGAATCTGACGCATATTGGCAATGACAAGCTTCCCGCCATTACGCCGAACTGCATCCTGAATTTTCCAATCGACTGCTGGAGCTTCCGCAGTAGGATCAGCCCCGAAAACTAGAACTGCATCCGCGTTGCCGATAACCGCCATGTTGTTACTGGCACCGTGCAAGCCAAGACCTGTGTCGAGAGCACGCAGGGCACGCAGGGCACCAAAGCGGGCCTCGCTATCAATATTGTTACTGCCTATTGCTGCCCTAAAAAGCTTCTGAAACAGGTAGTTTTCTTCATTGGTCAAGCGTGGAGAGGCAAAGCCCGCAATCGCTGCTGAACCACTCTCTTGCTTAATTCGTTCGACCTCTGCTACTACCCGTTCAAATGCTTTGTCCCAGGCCGCCGGGTTCTGGTCAACGACAGGCTCAGTCAAACGTGCTTTACTATTAATGTAGCTATAGCCAAAGAAACCGCCGACACAGAGAGTCCCATTATTGGTGGTTCCTTCATCGTTAGAGGTCACCCGTAAAACTTCATTATTCATAACATTGAGATCAATCTGACACTGACTTGGGCAGTAGGTACAGACAGATGGAACTTTTTTCAGCGCCCAAGGACGGGCCTTGAACTTGAATGGTTTGGAGATCATCGTTCCGGTCGGACAAACCGAGACACAGTTACCGCAGTAAGTGCAGTTTTCAACCTTTTTATCGATAAAAGCCCGATCGCCTTTAGCGTTGACAAACAGAGCATCGGCACCGATAAGTTCATGGCAAACTTTGACGCATTTTTCACAAAGAATACAACGATTTGGAACCTGTTGGATCAGCGGCCAATGATTGATCGTTTCCGGGTTGACATCATCCGCCTTGAATTCCTGATGGGTTACATCCAACTCATAACAGATATTCTGTAAATCGCACTCACCACCAGCATCACAGACCGGACAATCCAGGGGATGATTTACCAGAATCAATTCCATGATCTGCTTACGGGTTCTGGTCAGTTTCTCTGACTGCGTAGTGACGTTGATGCCTTCTTTAACCGGAGTATTACAGGCCGTCATCGGACGATCAACACCCTCAATTTCCACCGCACAAACCCGGCAAGCACCCGTCGTTGATACTTTTTCTAGCCAACAGAGGGTTGGAATATGAATATCCACTTGCCGAGCGGCCTCAAGAATTGTTGTCTCCTTGGAAACGCTTACTGACTTGCCGTCTATTGTCAGATTGACCATATTATATTACCTCGAATGCTGGCTGACTTTTCTCCGGACAATAAGTCTGCCCGCGGATGCAACCTTTTTAATGATTTCACCTTAAATAGCGATCATCGAAACGCGGTAGCATCGCAAACAGCGCTCAGCTTCCATAATTGCTTCGCTGTCAGAAAAACCAAGTTCGACTTCGTTGTAGTTCCCGGCACTGGCTCTTTCTTTGCCATGGATTTCATGCTGATCGAAGCGTTGCACTGCATCAAGCCAGGCAACCTCTTCATTTTTATCGTAAACCCCAAGGTTGCTCAGGATATCTTCATGAAAATCTTCGTCGGTCAGATAAGCTTCGCCTTCTTCCAGCCAACGCTCAATCACCTTCGCGGCGCGGTGGGCATTGCCAACACAGGCCACGACTGTCAGGGGACCAATCTCAGCATCTCCGGAAGCAAATACGCCATTCATATCGGTCAGCAGGGTGCGTGACAGGGGGTTTCCCATAACATCATTCAGATCCCGGTCTGCAGCATTTTTCAGTGGGATGTATTTGGTAACAACAGTATTCCACCGGGTAATTTTTATGCCGGTATCCTCGGTGATAAAGGAGAGATCCGGATCCTGGCCGATGGCCGGGATCAGAGTATCGCATTCAACAATAAACTCGCTGCCTTCAACCGGCTGTGGACGGCGCCGGCCAGAATCATCGGGTTCACCCAACTCCATTCTTAAACACTCAACGCCAGTGACTTGACGTTTGTCATCAACAATAATTTTCTTTGGTAAAACCAGGAATTCAAATTGGATACCCTCTTCATCGGCACCATCAATCTCCCAGGCATCCGCCGGCATTTCTTTTCTGGTGCGGCGATAGAGCAAAATTGAATCTTCAGCGCCTTCGCGCAACGCGACCCGAACACAATCGATCGCTGTATTGCCGCCGCCAACCACGCAGACCTTTTTCCCCATGCCGGTCGGTTTACCCATATAAGCATCCCGCAGAAATTCAATCCCTCCCGCGAGAAAACCATTGTAACCGTCATCCTCACCCTCAACACCCATTGGTTTTGACTTGTGGGCACCCGGTGCAAGAAGAACGGCATCAAATTTTTCTTTCAGTTCCATCAGGCTGATATCTGTTCCAACCTTGGTGTCATAAATAATTTCAACACCCATAGAGCAGATAATATCAATATCACGCTGCAAAATATGGCGTGGCATCCGGTAGGCCGGAATGCCAACGGCGATCATGCCGCCACCAAAACCCTCTGGCAATGCTTCATAAATCGTACAGGGGTAACCTTCAAGAGCCAGATAGTAGGCAGCTGCTAACCCAGCAGGACCGGCACCAACAATGGCAATGGTTTTATCTTTTTTCGGTTTTGGCTGCAATAATGGCTGATGATTGTGTTTCCACTCATAATCGGAAGCGGTCCGCTTCAGAACCATGATATTGATTGGGCTATCGACATTGGCACGGCGGCAGGCCGACTCACAGGGATGCGGACAAACCCGACCGCAGATTGCCGGCAATGGCATGCTCTCACGGATAATAGCCAGTGATTCATCAAACCGGCGATCTTTAATCGCTTCAATGTAGGCGGGAATATCAATATGAGAAGGACATTTATCCTGGCAGGGCGCCGTCATTTTAAGCTTGTAGTCGACCGCTTTTTTAGCTTTGTTCTCACCACGAATATACGCAAGATAATCATCTCTAAAATGTTTGACTGTGTCGACGATTGGAATTGCAGAAGTCATACAAAGGGTGCATTTACAGTTCTGCAGTAATTCAGCAATATTCTCTATTGTATCCAGATCGCTCTCTTCACCTTTTCCAGAGACAATCCGTGCCAGAGTATCCTGCATCACTCGCGTTCCCTTTTTCCCCGGGGAACATTTGGCACAACAGTAATCTTCCTGAACATGTTTGGCGTATTCAGCCGCCATGGCCACAACATCAACATTAGGGTCGTTGAGGATTAATCCATCCCACCCCATAAAGGCAGAAATCTGCTTCTCACCATCAAAGGTGACCGGCAGTTTCTTGTTGGCGACCTCAACCACGGCATCACCACCTTGCCGATTATCGATAACCTGTCTTCCCCAACTGGAAAAAGCAACCTGTGCCAAACTGGCCTCCTATGACCTGCTTCGACCCTCCAAAAAGGAAGGTCGAAAAACCCTCTAACGGGTAGAATCACCAGATGTTCTGGCGGTTTTCATTACTTTGAATCGTATACAGTATGCAGGTAGATACCACAAACAATAAACCTAAATCAAGGCTATTTTTTCTTCTAAAGAGCTGACAAAAACGAGCTAAAGGTAAGGAAAATCAATTTGTTAGATTAAAGGATTCTCGGCCGTATTACTGTCTCCAGGGAAGTGCCGGCGGCTCATTTTCAATTAGCCAGGCTCCCGGTTTTGTCACCTTTACCTGAATTAAGCGCCAGCGTTGTTGCCAGCGCCATTTTTTGATCTGGCTTGAGGGGAGGCGATAGTACTCCATAACGTATACAGCGTCTGCCTGTCCACCGTGTTGGTGGATGTTAACACTCAAGATATGGCTGTCGACAATATGGAGATCTTCATCCTCTTGGAACTGTTCCAGAAAAGCATCCCGCACATCCAGATGGACATAAGTAGCTGCATTCGGGAAATCACTCCAACGCATCGACTCACTGAAGCCTCGGCTGATCTTATCCAGGCCAGGGCCGACATCAACTGAACCAAGGCAGGCGGTTAACAGCGGGCATAGCAGCAGCAAGGCCCATAGATTACGCATAGCAAGCTTGCCCCTTGGCTCCATTTGCTTTTAACTGAGAAATAGTTGACTGATAATCATCAGTACCAAACACGGCGCTTCCGGCGACGAAAACATCAGCTCCGGCGGCAGCAATCTGTTCGATAATATCAACCTTTACTCCACCATCAACTTCTAATTCAATCGGCAAACCCAGGACATTAATCCGGCGACGCAGATCGGCAATCTTCGGCAAACTGCTCTCAATAAACGATTGTCCACCAAAGCCGGGATTAACCGTCATCAATAAAACCAGATCAAGGTCGGGCAGAATAATATCCAGAGAAGAAAGGGATGTTGCCGGATTCAAAGACACGCCCGCCTTTTTCCCCAATGATTTAATCAGCTGAATGGTGCGGTGCAAGTGTCTAACCGCTTCAGCATGAACGACAATGATATCAGCACCGGCCTCGGCAAACCCTGGAATATACTGATCAGGATTTTCGATCATCAGATGAACATCCAACGGCAGTTTTGTCACTGGCCGGATGGCATCAACAACCAAGGGGCCGATCGTGATATTCGGCACAAAATGACCATCCATGACATCAACATGGACATAATCAGCACCGGCGTGATCGATCGCTTTAATTTCCTCTCCCAAGCGGGAGAAGTCGGCTGAAAGGATTGAAGGGGCAATTTTAATCATGATTTTATCCAATGAATAGAGCGGTTCATATCAGGAACGCCGTTGCAGTCGAGCGGCAAAAAAAGCATCCATGCCGCCGTGTCGGTGCGGGTAACTCCGCAAAGTGCCTTTATCGGTAAATAAATCAGCCCAATCTGGCGAGACCTGCGCGACCAGGTTTTCTAGTTCAAATTCGGGATGATCCACCAGAAAACTGTCAATAATTGCATCCGTTTCAGCATGGCTGAAGGTACAAACAGAATAGAGCAATTTGCCGCCGGCCTTGACCAGTGGAGCCACGTTATCAAGAATCTGTCGTTGCAGGACTGCCAGCTGCCGAAGATTGACCGGAGATTTATTCCAACGCCCTTCCGGATTACGCCGCAATACCCCAAGGCCACTACAAGGAGCATCAAGCAGGATTCGATCGAAACTCTGCACCTCAAGAAAATCAGGAAGTTCAGTCAAATCCCATTGCTTGGTAACGATTGAAGAACACCCCAATCTCTGTGCCCCCTGCTCTATGAGTTCCACCCGGCGCGGGTATTTATCAAGAGCGAGAATTTCTGCCTGGTTGCCAGTCAGCGCTGCCAGATGAGTCGTTTTCCCGCCGGGCGCAGCGCAGCAATCAAGAATCCGCTGTTCGGGACGAGCATCTAACAGATGGGTCATCAACATGCTCGCCTCATCCTGGACCTGATACCAGCCTTCAGCATCTCCCGGCAACGGTTTTTCACTGCGCTGATCGATAGTCACCCCTTCAGGAACAAAAGAACAGGGATGAGCCTGATGCTCGGCGGCAGCCAGGGCGGTCAAAAAATCCTCGCGGTTAGTTTTCAAGTTATTGACGCGCAAGGTCAGCGGTGGGGGACCCGCCAAGCTTTCACCCAGAGCCTGCGCCTCAACATTCGGCAGTTGCCGCATTAACTCTTTGGTTAACCAGATCGGTTGGCTACAAACATGCTGCAGATACGGCTTAATTGTTTCTGCAGAGGGCCAGGGAATATCAGCACGCCCTCGATCAAGAGAACGCAACACCCCATTCACAAAACCAACAGCCTGATCCAGCTGCAGCTCACGAGCCAACTCCACTGTAGAATTGACCGCTGCATGAGCAGGCACCCGATCCAGCTCGAGTAATTGATAAGCGCCAAGCCGCAACAGCCACAAAACTTCCGGCTGCAACCGCTGTAAAGGCTGGTTACAAAACTGGGTCAAAGCAAAATCGACCCTCCCGCGCAAGCGCAGAATTCCATAAACCAGCTCCGTCACCAGACGGCGATCACGTAGATCCAGTTTGGAGCGATCCAGCACGGTATCGAGCATCACATCGGCAAAAGCACCATCAGCCACTCGCTGCAGGATTTCGTACGCCGCTCGCCGAGGACTGTCAGTCGGTCGAGAGGCCACTTAACTCTGCATCCCTTCAAGTCTCCGGATGCGTTCTTCCATCGGTGGATGGGTCGAAAACAACTTAGCCAGCTTTTTCCCACTCAGAGGATTGACGATAAACATATGCGCCGTCGCTTCATTGACCTTCTGCATCGGCATGCGTTGATTGGACATCTCCAGTTTACGCAATGCGCTGGCGAGATTATGCGGGTTGCCACACAACTCGGCACCCTTTTTATCGGCGCCATATTCGCGAGAGCGCGAGATGGCCATTTGCACAAGCATAGCGGCAATTGGGGCCAGAATCATCATGGCAATCATCGCAATCGGATTGCTGTCTTCATCGTCACGGCCACCGAAAATCATCGCCCACTGAGCCATATGAGCCATGTAACTGATGGCTCCGGCAAAGGTTGCCGCAATTGAACCAATCAGAATATCGCGATTCTGCACATGAGCCAACTCGTGCGCCATGACCCCTTTCAGCTCTTCACGGCTGAGAGCCTGCATAATTCCCTGGGTCGCAGCAACAACGGCATGCTTAGGATTACGCCCGGTAGCGAAGGCGTTGGGGGTCGGCTGGGGCAATAGATAAACTTTTGGCATGATGAGGTTATTTTGCTGACAGAGCTCGCTGACAACCTCATAGAGTTCACCGCTTTGAGTTTCTTCACCGCGATACATCTTGATGACAACCTTATCAGAAAACCAGTAGCTGCCAAGATTCATCACTGCGGCGATAATCAGGGCTATCAGAGCTCCGCTCTGTCCCCCGAGAGAGCCACCGGCAGCAACCAGAACCAAGGTCAGTAAAGTCATCAACATGACGGTACGCATCATATTCATTTGCTATTCCTTTATTTCCTATGTATCGGGAGACAGACCAAAGGTCAGTTCCCTTGGCGACTTAAGATTGTTCCAATCGGGTTCCCGAAAATAATGTCTTGCCACTGAGAAAATTCATTGCTGCTAGACGCTTTTTACCCGGCAACTGTAACTCACCAATAATCAAAGCACCATCTCCACAGGCAACCCGTACCCCCGTCTTATCTGCAGAGAGTATCGTTCCGGATTGGCCGAAGAAGCCAGCAGCAACCGTTGTCGTAGAAATCTTAAGCACTTCTCCATCGAGATAAGTATAGGCACCGGGCCAAGGATCAAGTCCCCGTACCTGATTATGGATATCGGTCGCCGACCGTTGCCAGTCGATCAAACCATCTTCTTTTTTCATCATCGGTGCATAGCAACTCAGCTCATCGTTCTGTTTTTCTGCCACCAAGTTACCTGCACAAAGCTGCCGAAGGGTTTCCTCCAGAGCTTCCCGGCCTAACCGAGCCAGACGATCATGTAGCTGCCCGGCAGTTTCAGTTTCTCCAATATTCAAGCGGAGTTTAACCAGCATATCCCCGGTATCGAGACCGACATCCATCAACATCGTTGTCACTCCGGTTGTAGCTTCACCATCAACAATCGCTTGATTGATCGGCGCGGCACCACGATATTTTGGCAGCAGGGAAGCGTGGACATTAATGCAATGGTAGCGAGGGATATCAAGAACCGCTTTTGGTAAAATCTGCCCATAGGCAACGACGATGATCAAATCCGGCTGTAATTCCTGTAATTCTGTAACGGCCAAAGGGTCACGTAATTTTTGTGGCTGAAAAACAGGAATTCCATGTTCAAGGGCGAGCTGTTTGATCGGGGAGGCTGCGAGCTTTTTACCTCGTCCCTTGGGACGATCCGGCTGGGTATAAACCCCGACCAGATTGACCCCGAAACCAAGCAAACCTTCCAGCGCCTGCAGAGCAAATTCCGGGGTCCCCATAAAAATTGTGCGGAGGCTCTCAGGCTTCAGCATTTTCAGCTTCCTTCTCCCGCAACATTTTCATGTATTTCTTTCGGAAAATTGAGCGTTTCAAGGGAGAAAGATGGTCGACAAACAACACCCCTTCAAGGTGGTCGATCTCGTGTTGTATGCCAATTGCCAGTAGACCGTCGGCTTCCCGCTCGTGGACATTGCCGTCAGTATCTTGATAACGCAGGGTGGCGTTTGCATAACGCTTCACGCTGGCCCAATAGCCGGGGACAGAGAGACATCCTTCTTCTTCCAGGGAATCGCCATCTCCAGAAATAAGTTCAGGATTCACAGCAACGAGTAGATCATTCGGCGCATCGCTTCCTGAACAATCAAGAATGATCAAGCGCTGTAAAACTCCCACCTGCGGCGCTGCCAGGCCAACCCCTGGAGCATCGTACATTGTCTCCACCATGTCGGCAGCCAGTTGTTTCAGTTCATCATTGAATTCAGTGACTGACAGCGATTTTTGTTTTAATAGTGGTTCCGGGTAATGCAAAATTTCTCGTAGAGCCATGTTCTTTCTCCGGCAGTTAATATTGTTGTAAGTATGTTAAAAATATAGACAAGATTCCCAAA
>JAQIBX010000129.1 GCA_027858895.1 Desulfuromusa sp.
GAAGCCGTTTTCCATAACTCCAAGAACATACGTATTACCGACTTCTTCGCTCAGAAGCTCCTTGCCAATAGGACCATTTATGATGGTATCAACATCGTCATAATCATTGAAGAAGTAGGGGAGATCCATTAGTGCCCATTTGGGATTATAATCGTATAAGGCAAATGTCCCTGTGAGGGCCATCTGTGCAATGCCCATCTGAACACTATCAGCAGCTTGGATATCACCACCTAAGGTTCCTTGAGGAAATATTGTAACTTCGACTTGTCCGTTAGTCCGCTCAGCAACGAGATCTTTAAATTTGACATAGCCTTTATGATAGGCATGTGAGGTAGGAACAGAGTGGGCTAGTTTTATTTTTATTTTATCAGCAGAAAAAACAGCCCCGGGAAAAATAAACACGAACGAGAGGAGCAGTGTTAAAAGAAAATAAAATCTGGGGGAAGGTACAATTTTTTTGTGCATGTTGTTCTCCTTTTCATTAAAAAATAGTTGATGGCAGCCAGTCAAATTGTGACAACATGGTACTAGCTTTTTGGCTGCATAGCAAGAAAAATCCATCTTATAGTCAGTCTGCATTTCAAATTGCCCCCACCCCGGCATTGTATGTTCACCTGCAATTGAGAACCATCATGACATTGCAAATAAATTGTTTGATAGACTGCTTCTGGGGTCTTATCCAGATCATAGAATGAGCTGTTGGAATTGGGAAGAGCCAAAAATATCATGCAGTGTGACTTGCGATAATGAGCTGCCGATACATTGATAGAGTTTATGATGATCAGAGTTAGTGGCCAGGAGTTCACCGCTGGATGAAACGATACAGGCAGGAGTTCCGGGGACTGGCAGCGCAATACATCCATGCCCATGGTTGTTTTCAGATCACGAAAGGACAGTTCGACATCCCAGCGCTTGAAATAAAGTTCTGCAAGCTCTTCTGCTGGATATTGTGTGGCATCGAGCAATGTTGTGACTAGGTAAAAACTTTGTTTTCTGAACCCGGGGTACTTAATTTCCACTCTTATCTGACGCAAGGTGAGTTCTTTGGGAAGCTCTTCCCATTGCTCTCTGGAATATGCCAACTTCTTAGTATATTTAGGGCGTTCCCAGCTGATCAGCAGGTCATTCGAGCCAAGCTTCTTTTTACAGGATCTGGCGGTAACGGGGGCTCTCCGGGCAAGGGTGACGACACTATCAACCTTGCGCTTTTTCAGCTCCGCGATGTCGAAGTAACTACAGAACCCCTTGTCCCCCAAGAAAATATCGCCTTCGTTGAAGGTTTGCCACTGCTTGCGAAACATGGTCAATTCACTGCTTTTTTTGTTGCCAATTTTGTAGCTGAGTAAACCCCCTGTTTGCAAGGAGAAGCAGGCACAAATATGAGCAACCGGAAAGCTGCATCCTGCCTTCAACATGGAGGACTGAGGCCAAGTCTTTTGGTTCATCAAGGTGTCTGGCATACTGACGCCTGTACCATCAACAACAATGACGCGCCGGTTGTTCAATAAGCCGGTTTCTGGCATCTTTTCAAGTTGTCTAGCCGTATGATCAAGGATGTCGGAAAGCATCTCTTCATCCAACTTCTTGCGAGCTGTGCAATAGGACGCTGTCGAAGACGAAGGAATCTGGACTCCCTTGATAGAGGCATAAGCTTGAAGCTTGCGGATGACCTCCTTGCAACCACCATCGGCATCCAGTATCTGACTGAAAAAGGCCCAGAAGGTGTTCTCTTTGGAAAAGAGTCTTCTGCGGCTCATCTTCCCAGCTTGTTCAGGCTTGAGAAGCGAACGGGGAATGAAATTTTCAAAGAACTCGCCGATCTGCTTGAACGATTTTTGTTTCAGCTGAGCCATCTCTTTTGCAAGTTTTTGCTGTGCAGATTGCGGCTTTCGACGGAGTGTTTGCAGGTGAAATCCTGGGAACATTGGCGTTGTATTTTTCATGTGCCATTATGCCATTTTTAGCCAATATTTTCAGCTACTTTCCCATGCAAAATTGCTTAAACTAGCGCCATTCGGGACAGTATATCTATTTAAGATAATGGCAACTAAACCTTGATTTACGTTTCAGACAGAACCACCATCCTTGTCCAGCATGTCTTTTATCTGCTTGAATTCTTCCAACATTCCCTCATGTTCCGACCAACGTTCAACCTCAGCAAGATCAACCTGATTATCGGCAGCGACCAGAATAGCCTGGTCCAGACACTGCCGGTCTTGCCAATGATAATAAGCCGCAAGGCGATCTTTTACACAGTCCGTCGGGGAAATAAGACGTAACCTTCCCGTGGAAAAGTCCAATTCGACAACCTCTTTGACTGACTCACTTCCAACTGCCAGAGGTCCAGAAGGAAATTCAACAAAATACTCGGATTCAGGATGGATAAAGTATTTATTCTTTTCGAAAAAACCAAGATCCAAAAGGACGGATTTGATATTTTTACGTTCCGCTCCTTGGCCACTAATAAAATCAAGATCAAATGACTGATAATGGTTGTGGCTATAGATTGTCACGCAACTACCACCACTTAATACGACGTCTATACCTTGCACCCTTAAATTATCAGAAACAAAAGCTCCAAATTCACCTATGGTCATCTTCTGAATTGACTTCATAGTGGCTTACCAGAACGTCTCGGTCGCCGCCTGTTCATCAGCAACAATTTCTTCATCCCTTCAGGGTAAAACGTAAGCACTTTTTCCATAAGGGCTTTGAGCTCTTGCAGGAATGGATAGCGAGGATTAAACGCATAAACACGGGTGCGTCCAACTTTTTTGCTATAGACAACACCACCGTTTTCCAGCTTTTCAAGTTGTTTTTGAACTGGGGCGAGGCCGACCTCAAAAAATCTTGCAATCTCACGGGCATACCCCTCATCACGGGCAATCAGATAAATCATGACTCGTTCACAATTGAGTGATCCCAATATTGATTCTAGCATTATAGACCTCCATAGTAGGTCATATTACCTTAAATAGAGGTCAGTTTATCTTTTAGTAACGATCCAAGCAAGAAAAAATTCTAACCAGGCAACAATTAAAGATACTCCGCATACTTAGGTTTGCAACCGCCCCCTTCGGCAGGGACAAGTTGCATTTCATTTGTGATGGACGGGATTCCGTCTTCAGGATGATGCGTCACATAGATGATCTGCGTCCCCTCTTTTCTGCCAATATAATCGATAAGTTTTAACACCATCGCCCTGTTGATCTCATCGAGCCCCTGGCAGGGCTCATCCAGAATCAGCAGTCTGGGTTGTTTAATCATTGCTCTGGCCAGTAGGACCATCCGCTGTTCTCCGAAGGATAACCTGCGAAAAGATACGTTACGTTGCTGTTCCATGTGGATCATCTCAAGCCATTTCAGGGCAATCTCTTCCTGTTGCTTTGAATACTTACTATACACCCCGATGGAGTCAAAAAACCCTGAAATGATAACCATTCTGGCCGTCCCGCCGACCCGGTAATTCTGCTGCAGAGCTGTCGATATATAGCCGATCTGTTTTTTGATATCCCAGACACTCTCGCCCGAGCCTTTTTTTCGGCCAAACAAACGAATGTCATTGCCGTAGGCCTGGGTGTTGTCACCGGTAATAAGGCTTAACAGGGTTGATTTACCCGAACCATTTGGCCCGATGACCTGCCAGTGCTGATCATGTTTCACGGTCCAATTCAGCTTATTCAGGACAATATTTCCATCATATTTGACCGTGACATCTCTCATTTCAATCAACGGAACCTCAAACACGACTGCAGAGAGATCTGCCTGATCAGCTGCGCCGGGAAATTGCAGGGCGGGTAAGTAATGAAAAGAATGAAACCGCAACAGCGCCTTGGATTGCAAAATTTCAGCTCTGGGTCCTGAGATAAAAAGGGCACAGTCCCTGATATAGGCAATGTGGGTTATTTCGGGAATGATTTCGCTGAACCGGTTCAAGAGCAATACGATCTGGATGCCGGTTTCTATACAGCCGGTAATCAGCTTTTTCAGAACATCACAGGACTCAAGATCAAGACCGTCGAATGGTTCATCAAGGACCAATATTTCCGGTTCTTTGATGATTGTTCTACAGATAATCGCTTTACGCATTTCTCCAGTCGATAAGGTTTTTATTCCGTGGTCGAGAAGTTTTGTGAATTTCAGCTGCCGTGCAAGAACATGCAGCTGCGGCTCTTTTTCAGGATCGCCATTAAGGATAAATTTCCGCACTGTTATGCCTATATCTATCCGGCCTCCCATAAAGTCAGAATCATCATTCAGTCTTTCACGTTCCAGTATTTCATTGACCTTCTCGAAAGACACATAATCGACCCTCGCGGGGATCTGTGCTTCTCCTGATATGATCTTCAAGTCATTGCACAACAATTTCCCCAGGGCAGATTTTCCCGAACCGTTTGCTCCAACAACAGCCCAGTGTTCACCTGTCTTGAATTTGAGATTTATTTTTCTTAATAATACCTTGTCACTAATCTGCGCAGTAACATTGCTTAAAGTCATTCCAGCCAAGAACTTGCCCTTTCTTTCTGCTGAGAAACATAGCTATGAAATGAAGAATATTTTGCTATAGTAATTCGAGATGCCCTGAAATGCGGAAGCAAATAAACGGCTGCTTACCAGGTTACAGTTTATAAATATCACGCTGCAAAGGAGAAGCGAATAATGAGATTTTTGATTGTAATGATCAGTGTCGGATTGTTTTGTGGAATGGCCTTTGCCGGACCCAATATAAACCCTGGCCTGTGGGAAATGACAAACGAGACTGAGATGGTCGGCATGTCCGGAATGAAAGTGCCGCCGCAAACCCATAGACAATGCCTGACGCAAAAGGATCTGGTGCCCCAAAGTGAAGAAGCCGCAAAAGAATGCCAGATTATGGATGTTCGGCAAAGCGGGAACACAGTCGTTTGGAAAATTGTCTGCTCAGGGCAAAATGGGGGCATGGAAGGAACCGGTAAAACCACCTACCGTGGTGACACTCTGAACGGAACAATGGACATGGTCATCCAGGGTGCCAATATGCAGATCAAAAACACAATTAAGGGACGTCGAATTGGAGACTGTCCTTCTCAGTAGCAGTGTGGATTGGATATTAATCTCTGCGAGTATAATTGCTCGACAGATTTACTCTGTCATGCCGTCCTTGAATTTGTCATAAACAGCCTGAAATCCATTTCTCATTCCGGAAAAACATTCCTGCTGAGCTTCAGTCATTTCATCCCAGCTGTGATATTTGCTGCCGGACTCATTAATCACACTGACAAAAACACTTTCAACAATCTCAACCGATTCTTTTGCATTAATTTTAATCATCATAGAATGAAAGTCTCCAATTTGAAATATTTCCAACAAAATTCACTAAATGAGAATGGTCCGCCTATCCAACCTACTGAAACAGCTTGGACAGTTTCATACAGAAAAAAACAATCAATCCCGGTTTTCCAGTTGATGAACTTTTAACAAATTTGTCGTTCCCGGTGCCGAAAGCGGGCTTCCCATAGTAATGACAACGATATCGCTACACTTTAATAAACCATGCTCAAGAACGGCTGCCTCGACCGATAGGATTTGTGCCTCGGTATCTCCCTGAATATCAACCAGCATCGAATCTACACCACGATAAAGGGCAAGTTGACGTTTCACCTGTTGATTTGGGGTGACCGCAATAATTGGCAAAGCCGGTTGATACTTAGCTATCAAGGCTGCCGTGCTGCCGGTCTGGGTAAAGGCGAGAATAGCGGCAGCACCAATATTTTCAGCCACTTGACAGGCGGCGTGCCCAATCGTATCGGGAAGACTCTGCTGCGACAATGAAGGCTCAGCAAAAAGATAATGTCTTGATTTTAATTTAGGTTCTCTCTCAACATCCCGTGCGACGCGATCCATGACTTTGACTGCTTCTACGGGGTAAAGACCGGCCGCAGTTTCCCCCGAAAGCATGACGGCATCAGTCCCGTCCAGGATAGCATTGGCGACATCAGAGGTTTCTGCCCGGGTTGGTCGTGGATGGGCTATCATACTTTCCAACATCTGGGTTGCGGTAATGACCGGTTTCCCTTGCAGGTTACATTCACGGATAATTCTTTTCTGAATTAGCGGAACCTGCTCTGAGGGCACTTCTACTCCGAGATCCCCGCGTGCGACCATCACCCCGTCGGTCACAGCAAGGATTGCAGAAAAATTTGCCACAGCTTCCGGCTTTTCAATTTTCGCAATAACTTTCATCGTTGAATTCTGCTCAGCTAACAGTTGCTTTAAGCGATCGACTTCTTCCGCAGTTCGAACGAAAGAAAGTGCAATCCAATCGAGCTGATGGTTAATCGCAAATTCAAGATCAGCAAAATCCTTTTCAGTCATTGCTGGAGCTGAAACATTGACACCTGGCAAGTTGATTCCTTTGCGATTCTTAAGTACTCCACCCACCTTAACCCGGCAAAAGACGTCATCGGCTTCGATTCTTAAAACTTCCAATTCCAACTGACCATCGTCAAGTAGAATTTGATTACCAGGAATAACATCTTGAGGTAACGCCTGATAACTCGTAGGAATGACACCATCAGCACCTTCGACGTCAGCAGTCGTTATCACCACTTCCTGCCCGACTTCCAGCTGTTGACTGCCACCACGCATCAGACCGGTACGGATTTTTGGTCCCTGCAAGTCACCAAGGATGGAAACTGTTTTTTGATATGCAGCAGAAAGATCACGAATCTGTTGAATCCAGGTTGCTTTTTGCTCAAGCTCACCATGGGAAAAGTTCAATCTAAAAACATCGACTCCAGCTTTTAGCAGACTTTCTAATTGGCTTTTCTCAGCACAGGACGGTCCAACTGTGGCAACAATTTTTGTTCGACGTGACATTAAATGCTCTCCAAATGTAAGCGGTTGAATTGAATGATTAGTAGTAAGAGTCATGAGCTGGCTAAGTATTATTGCCAATAAGAATGATCCGCAAATCCATCACATTGGTGTTAGTTGGGCCAATTTTATACAGATCGCCCAATTTGTCAAAAAAATGATAGGAATCATTATTGTCGAGATAAGCCTGCGGATTGAGGCCAGTTTCTTGAGCCCTTTGCAGCGTTGTTTCATCGGCCAGGGCTCCAGCGGCGTCGGTAGGGCCATCTGTACCATCAGTTCCTGCACTTAGAACAACAATATTTTTCATGCCGGACATCTTTATAGCAGCAGCCAGAGTAAATTCCTGATTTCTACCGCCCTTACCTGCCCCCTGAATTCTAACCGTCGTCTCCCCACCGGAGAGCAGACAGGCTGGTTGCTGCAACGGGTAACCATGAAGCTGAACCTCTCGCGCTATCGCAATATGGTTGGCTGCAACATCACGGGTCTCCCCTTCGAGCATGGAAGAAAGAAGTAAGGTATTGTAGCCCAATTCATCAGCTTTTTCTTTTGCCTTCAATAAAGCGATAAAATTGCTGGCAACAATAACATTTTGCGTTTTTTTTAAAAAATCCTGCCCGGCTTTCGGCGTTTCTGGAACGTGACCGGAAATACCTGAATCAATATGTTCGACGACGTTGGAGGGAATTTTATCCTCAATAGAATATTTGGCAAATATAGCTTTGCAAGCGGAAAAAGTTCTTGAGTCGGGGACACAGGGTCCTGACGCGATACTGTCAAGATCATCACCGACCACATCGGATAAAATCAAGGTGATTAAGGTGGCTGGATAAACCGTCTTGGCCAATCCTCCCCCTTTGATGACAGACAAATGTTTTCTGATCGCATTAATTTCATGGATAGTCGCTCCGCAGGCAAGCAGGACTTTGGTCGTTTCTTGCTTGTCTTCAAGAGTCACCCCATCGACAGGTAACGGCATCAACGCCGAACCACCACCAGAAATCAGGCAAATGACTAAAGTTGTCTCGTCAGCCGATGAGGCAAGTCGGTAAATTGCTTGCGCTCCATCCAAACCGTTTTGATCAGGAACCGGGTGCCCGGCTTCCTGGATTTTTATTGTCTCCAGTTTTTCCAGATGGCCATATTTGACAGTGATGATGCCAGCAGAAATACGTTCACCTAAGATTTCCTCTATTGCTTTAGCCATTGAAGCGCCAGCTTTACCTGCGCCAAGGACAAAGATTTTATCAAATCGGCTGAGATCATAGTTTTGACCATCAACCGTCAACATTTCTTCATTGAGTTGACAAAAATTCTTAATCGCCGCACCGGGAGCAACGGCTTGTAGACCTGTCTGGAAAATATTGACGGCATGATGATGTTTAAGGGAATTGTTAAGCATCGGGCACTCACAGAGCTAGTTAATCCAAAATATGCTGAATTTACTTGAAATTAATGATATTTTTTAGTTTAATGCTTCTTAACGTTTACTCACGAACGGTGTAGCTAGTTTCAATCACTACTGAATTCTACTTCTATTTTCACAAATAGACGACAGGAAGGGCAGCAGATGCCATTAACCGGCGAGCTTGAACACTTACCAATCGTTGATGTTATTCAGCTCATTCATTCGACCCGCAAATCGGGAACATTGAACGTATATAGCCGTAAGGGTGAAGGGCAGTTAGTATTTAACAAAGGTTATATAGTAAGCGCAACTCATTCCAGTGAAAAACTGAAAATTGGTAAAATTCTTCTGGAAAGTCACATCATCGGCCAGGCTGATTTAAATAAAGCTCTGGATATCCAAGAGCTCTCTGGTGATGACCGAAAACCCCTCATCGCCACCCTGCTGGAACATTGTGGGCTGTCTAAAGATGCCGCCTTTAAGGCACTTGAAACATTGATTGAAATGACGGTTGTCGAAATGATCTGTTGGACGCGGGGTATTTTCACTCTGGATATCGACGAGATCAATGTTTCAGATGACTATCGTTATTTACCCAAGCAACTACAAACCGTCACTTTAGACACACAGATGGTTCTGATGGATGCACTGCGTATCTTTGATGAGAAAGTGCATTCAGGCGAAATTAAGCTATCCGACGAACCGCTGGAAGAAAATCCGCTTACAAAACTTGAAAACATCAGAGAACCGGAACAACTAGAGGATATTGAAACAGAGGAAATTCTGGTTTCAGAAGACCTTCTTGGTCTGGCCGATCTGGACAAATTAGAGCGAAAGAAACCGTATGTTTTTAAGGGATTAGAAGCTTTTGATCCGGCTGAAATCCATCGCCAGGTAATTGACAAAATACTTACTGATATCCCGGATGAGGGCAAAGAAAAACTGGTCAGTTTTTTATCCAGCATATCGACAAATTATCATCTAGATGATGGATCTGTCGCTTCTGCAACAAAGTCTCAAGCGGTCATTTTTTATACCTGTGATGAGTTTCTGCAGCATGCCATCATGACTGTTTGTAAAAAAGAAGGAATCCTTGTTTTTGTCACAGCCGATCGACATGAATTGGATAATTTGATCGACAGAGCTCTCTTTAAATACCTTGAACCTATCCTGGTTTTTGGTAGCCCTGTTGCTGATACCGAGGGTTTTAGTAAGGCAGAAATTATTGATGTCCGTTCGCTAAAGATGGCGCAATATCCACAGATTTCTATTATTCAGTTGGCTTCACCGCTTGATTTTACCTTTTCACTGCAATCACTCAATGACGGAGCACGGGCTGTTTTTCCCATGCCTTATTTTTCTGAGCGTGAAGAAACATTTTCTGAGGATATGATTAACTTCCTCAATACCTTCCAGGTTTATATTCGTGGTTGCTTCAATGAAGAACGTCGGCAACAATTTGCAAAACTGCGTAACAGCCTGTCTGGATTGAGGTTACTACGTAAGGCTCCGGATATATCGTTATTGGCTTTACAGTTTGTCAGTGAACTCTTTGAACGCTCGCTGACATTGATTGTCGACAAATCGAGCATGATTGCGGAACGCAGTGTTGGAATAATGTCAGATAAAGACAATGGTCCCGCAGCCCCGATGAAGTTTCGCATTCCGATCCGTAAAGATTCTGTTTTTAATGACATTATCAAATCGGGAGATAGTTTTTTTGGAAAATCGGAAGACAGTACTTTTGATGACCTGATCTATCCAGAAATTGGCGCTCCAACAGACGCAACGTTCTTGCTGCTCCCCCTCAAAAGTAATGACCGGGTCATTACGATCACCTATGCAGATTTTGGTGATCGTCCAGCAAGTCAGGTTTCACTCGATTTTCTTGAGTTTTTTGTTGGGCAGGCTGGGATAGCTATGGAAAACGCTTTATTCCGCAAACAACTTGATAGTTCCAATCAGCCAGAAGTTATGCGTTAGGATATATTTATGGATAGTAAAACTCTCAATCAAATTCTGGAAATTGCCTTTGCGAAGCGGGTTTCCGATGTTCATTTTGAAGTCGACAACCCTCCCTTCTTCCGCGCCCATGGACAACTTTTACGTTCTAAATTAGCCAGCTTGAAACCTGCAGATACTGAGTTTATTGCTGCAACGATCATGAAAAACAATAAACGCGATCTCCCTGCAGATTTCACTGAGTTCGATGCTTCTTATTCCCTGGCTAACAGTGGTCGCTTTCGGGTCAGTATTTTTAAACAACGTGGCAATATTGGTATTGTCATGCGTGTTATTCCGCCCGAAATTGGCGATTTCAAAAAACTAAAACTGCCGGCGGTTCTCTCAGAAATAGTTAAAGCGCCAAACGGTCTCGTGTTAGTCACTGGGCCAACTGGAAATGGCAAATCGACGACCCTTGCATCAATGATCAATTACATCAATGATAAGTACGCATACAATATTATTACCATTGAAGACCCGATAGAGTTCCTGTTCGCATCGATAAAAAGTTGTATTATCCAGCGTGAAGTTGGCATAGACACGACAGATTTTGGCTCTGCATTGAAGGCTTCCTTGAGAATGGATCCAGATGTCATCATGGTTGGAGAATTAAGGGATCTGGAAACTATAGATGCCTGCATAAAAGCATCTGAAACCGGGCATCTGGTCTTTTCAACTCTGCACACCCAGAATGCGGCTTCAACAATAAATCGGATTATTGGACATTACCCCCCTGATTCGCAGAAGATTGTCCGGCAACGACTGGCAGATATTCTGGTTGCAACAATTTCTTTAAGGCTGGTCGAAGATAAGGAGGGTGAAAACCTTATCCCAGTTGTCGAGGTTATGCGCACAACGACGACGATTCAGGCCTGCATCCGAGATGGAAACCTCAATGAGATAGAAGGCCATATCGAAAAAGGGGCGGCTCAATACCAGATGCAGTCAATGGATCAACACTTGATCCAACTTTGCAACAAAGGACTGATCTCGGTAAGAGAAGCGAAGCGGGTTTCTAATTCCATGGATTTGGAGCGAAAGCTGACTTTCACTCAATAGACAAAAAACCCCGGTGTAAAGTACAGCCGGGCTTTTTACTTTCTGTCATGATTACAGGTTACAGCTCTTTTTCTTTGTTGATGAGAGCAACAACCCCATTGTACATATCCTGAACACATTCAACTTCTGTCACGCCCAACCGCCTTTTATTGCTGATATCAAAAATACCACTCTCACTTTCCGAATGTTCACCGTGAATACCGCGTATCTGTAGGTGATGTGAATCGGCAATGTTCTTAAAAGCAGGCATGTCGGCAGCGAGTTTAGGTAAGCGGATATGCACACTGGCCCGCATGGCCGTTCCCAGATTGGTCGGACAACTGGTCACATACCCGAGCCGCTGATCAAACATGAAAGTAACAGTTTTTTCGATTTCCTTAACCGCAGTGACCAAGCGAGTGAATACGGCTTCAATATCACCACCTTGCTGCATAGAAATAATCCGCAACTGGTCTTCTTCGTTCACCCAAACCAGAAACGTTTTCTCCCGGTTATGAAAAATTCCCCGACCTTCAGGCCAGTCGCGGTTTAACCCAGCGGCATCAAGAAATCGATCTCCGGCTTTGAATAAAAAATGATCGGCAACCAATTGATCTCGAACTGTTTCGTCCATCCCCAATAAAGGATAATAAGTTCCTGCCAGTTCTCCACTTAAGTTGCATAGAGATTTGGCGACCTGAGATTCAATTGTATTTCTCTGTTCTCTAGAGAGAGCAGGACCGAGCGGCACCTCAGCAACATTACGCCCTACTCTGATTCTGGTGGAGAGAATATACAGACCGTCGGGATCTGGATTTGGAGCAGACAGAGTTTTCATATTTAAATTGCTGCGATGTATATCGGTCTTGGTAAAACCATGATAATCGGCAATAATCGGGTCGAAAAGAGCGCTAAAAAGGGTATACGATTCAGCATCTCCGGCATAAATGCCAATACTGCTATCCTGATTTACAACGCCCGAATTGATTGCCTGAGCAAAAGTAAAACCGCTCCCGGTAATCTTGTCTTTCAACTGTTCAAAAGCTGGTTCAGACAAATGTCGGTACAACAGCGAAGAGCAATTCGGTTTAAACTCAGGAAAAGTTGAACCATCCCATCTCATTGCAGTCACACACCTTCCTTGTCAGAATTTATTTTCTCTTTGGAGTCAGATTGACTTTCTTCTGTTGTTTGTTTCGGTTTTTTTTTGGCCTTGTTCACCATCCACAAAATTGCGAAAGTGATCACCAGGGTAAGAAATATAAACAAAATATCAGCAAAACGAATCGTTTCCATTAATCCTCCGTATAGGCTATTTCCTGTACCTCAGAATATCACGCCATGTTTCGTTGCGCTATTCAGCCTGTTTTGTGTTTTAATTTAGCACCGGAAAGAAGCAATAGAAATAAAAAAAGGATGATGCTAATGCATCATCCTTTTAGTTGTTACCCCTCAGGGTAACTAAAAATCAATGGCTGGGGCGACAGGGATCGTCCACTTTGTCACAGACATCATGTCGGTTCCTGCGTAGACTCCCCTACACTCACTGTCGCGGACATCCTGTCCGCTTTTCTGACATTAAGTCAGCGTTCGTTTCGCTTCGATCCCTTTCGAGATTCGTTTATTTTAATGGCTGGGGCGACAGGGATCGAACCTGTGAATGCTGGAATCAAAATCCAGTGCCTTACCGCTTGGCGACGCCCCATTAAATGAGATGGGTTTTCTAACAAAGTTAGCCTATGCCGTCAAGCAAAAATCGACCCTGCCACGGTAATCATGGCAGGGTCGATTAATATTGAGTGACAAGGGTGATCAAAGAACTGATTTGATCGCTTCGCAGAGTCTGTCCATATTGTCAGGAGTCATTCCGGCGACATTGATACGGCCAGAACCAACGATGTAGATGGAGTATTCATCACGCAATCGGTCAACCTGGTCCTTGGTTAGACCAGAAAAACTGAACATGCCACGTTGCTTAATAATTGAAGAAAAATCCTGCTGCACCCCTTTTTCTTTGAGCGTTTTGACAAACAGGTGGCGCATCTCGTTGATCCGGTCACGGATTTCAGCTACTTCTTCGAGCCACTTAGCTTTAAGTTCAGAATCACTCAAAACAACAGCCACAATCTGACCACCGTGAGAAGGAGGGTTCGAGTAATTATAGCGAATTCTCTGCTTAACTTGACTCATCACTGTATTGGCCTGATTTGCATCATCGGCAACAACTGTCAATGCACCGGTTCTTTCACGGTAAAGGCCAAAATTTTTGGAAAAACTTGAGCAGACCAGCATCTGCTTAACCTTTTTAACAAGCTCAAGCAGACCAGCTCGATCCTCTTCTATACCGGTCGCCAAGCCTTGATAAGCAAAGTCTACTAAAGGCAAAACCCCCAATTCCGCAAGCAAGTCACCGATCTTGGACCATTGCTCTAGAGTTGGGTCAATACCTGTTGGATTATGGCAGCAGCCATGCAGAAGAATAACGTCTCCCTTAGGTATTTTCTTGATCGACTCATACATTGCGTCGAAATCAAGACCGTTAGTCTCGGGGTCACGATAAGCGTACTTTTCACACTTAACTCCGGCCGCTTCAAAGATCGTATTATGATTAGCCCAAGTCGGGTTACTTAACCAGATTTTAGCACCAGGATGGACAATATTTAGATAATCACCGGCCACACGTAATGCTCCTGTACCACCTGGGCATTGAGCGGTTGCTGCACGCTTACTGTCGATGATCTCATGACCTTCGCCAAACAAGAGCTCCTGAACTTTTGCACAGTAAACAGGCTCGCCAGTCATCGCCAGGTAGCCTTTGGTATTTTCCTGCTCAAGAATGCGCCTCTCAGCCTCTTTCACAGTATCAAGAACCGGGGTTTTGCCGGTAGAATCTTGATAGACACCAACGGAAAGATTAATCTTATCGGGATTAGGATCGGCCTTGAATGTTTCGGTCAAACCAAGTATCGGATCTGGAGGGGCAATTTTCACATTCTCGAACATGCCAGTAAACCTTTCATAAATTCAGGGTTAATTAGATGCTGTATCAGGGATACATACTCTTTCTCCAAAGCAGCAAAATACGCTTCTCTTACCAATTATGTGATCTAATATCAAGTAGGTACTGCTGATTTCTTCTACCTCAAGCAAGAGTCCTTGTCAAAGCCAAAAGAGCCAAAGTCATTAAACTTTAACCATTGACCTTTGTTCTCCAGAATTTGTCTCTTGCAGACTCAGCCAATGAATATAAAACTGGAACGACCACCAAAGTAAGCAGTGTCGCAAATGCTAAACCAAAAATAACTGCTACAGCCATTGGCCCCCACCAGTCTGCCGATTCACCACCGATAATCCAACTGAACGTTTTAAAATCAAAACTTATTCCTATAGCCATTGGCAAAAGACCAAGAATTGTCGTCGTTGCTGTCAACAGCACTGGCCGAAAACGTACCGTTCCGGCACGGACCAACGCTGCATTTAATTCCATCCCCTCTTTAACCAATTGATTGATATAGTCGATCAGAACAATAGCATTATTAACAACCACTCCAGCAAGCGAAATAACCCCGATTCCAGTCATAATAATTCCAAACGGGGTCGCAGTAATCATCAGGCCAAGAAACACCCCGGTGAGGGATAATAAAACTGACGTCATAACAATCAGCGCCTGCAGGACGGAATTAAATTGGGTAATCAGCACCAACATGATCAGCAAAATTGCTCCGATGAAGGCTTTGGATAAAAATGCCGCTGCTTTTTGTTGTTCTTCCTGCTCTCCGGAATAATTGATCCGGTAACCGGAAGGGAGTTGCATGGATGCCAGGCGTTCCTGTACTTCCAAGAGGACTTCGTTGCTGTTACGCCCGAATGTTTCGGCCGATATCGTCACAACCCGTTTCTGGTCAATGTGCCGAATAGAACCAAACCCTGCACCAAGATTAACCTGCGCAACGGTAGATAACGGAACCGGTGAACCATCTGCAGCCGGGATAAGCAGGTTTTTGATGTCAGCCATCGAAGTACGACGTTCTGCTGGCATGCGGGCAATAATGTCATATTCGTCTTCACCTTCACGATACACCCCCAACTTTGTTCCACTGATTGCTGCTTTAACCATCTCAGAAATTTCAGCCGTTGATAGTTTCAGCAAACTCGCTTTTTCGCGATCAACATCAATCCTGATTTCTGGTTTAGCTTTAGAAAAATCATCTTTCAGATCAACTAATCCAGTGACATCTTTAATCCTGCGTCGAACTTCTGTTACCAGCTGGTCGAGTATCACAATTTTATCACCGCTGATTTCAACACTCACCGGAGGCCCTGTCGGGGGGCCCTCTTCCTGCCTTTCAACTTTGAATTCTGCTCCAGAGATTGGTCCCAAAGCCGTTCTGATCCGGTCGAGGACATCGCGGGAATCTTCTTTTCGGTCTTGCCGTTCAATGAAATCAAGAGAAATTTTACTTAAGTTGGATTGAGCACTTCCGCCACCTCGATCGCTCCCTGAGACACCAATTTCAGCGACGACATGACGAATATCATCTTCCGCAACAGCAAAGGCTTCGACTTGTTGAGACAACATATTACTGGCAGCAAGATTTGCCCCTTCAGGAGCCTTAATTTCGACAAAGGCGAGATTCGGTTGCATATCAGGGAACAGTTCAACTCCATGCCCCAACACTGCGTAAGCAGCACCGATCCCAAACAGCAGCAGAAAAGAGGCAACAACAACCAATAATCTCTGCTTCAGCGCATATTCAAGGATGATCGCGTACCACTGGATGATTTTACTCGGCGCTTTTTTAATTTGACCACTTTTTCTGTCTAGCGACATAAAATGGCCACAGATCGTCGGGTTAATAACCAACGCAACAAACAAGGATGCCGACAGGGTGATAATCAAGGTCAACGGCAGAAACTTCATGAATTCGCCCATAATTCCCGGCCAGAAGGTCATCGGGAAAAAAGCGCAGAGTGTCGTTGCAGTTGAACTGATAACGGGCCAACCAACTTCTGCTGCAGCTATTTTGGCAGCTTCTACTCCCGGGTAGCCATCTTGCATGTGCCGATAAATATTTTCGACGATAACAATTGCATTATCGACCAGCATCCCTAAAGCCAGAATTAAACTGAATAGCACGACCATGTTGAGAGTAATGCCCAACAATTGCAGCACCGCAAAAGAGAGAAGCATCGAAAAAGGAATCGCAATGGCGACAAATATGGAATTACGTAGGCCAAGGAACATAAACAGGACTACGACAACCAGAATCAGACCGGTGATAATATTATTTTCCAGCTCCGATACCATGCGACGGATATCTTTGGACTGATTAAATGTGACCGACAGGTCAATTCCCGGTGGGACGAGTTCATCAGCAGATGCGAGCAAAGCAAAAACCCGATCAGCCACTTCAATAATGTTGGCACCGGTTCTTTTTTTAATCGCAAGGGAAACACTTTGATTGCCATTGAGGCGCGCATAACTGGTGCGATCTTCAAAAGAATCAACAATCCGGGCAACATCTTTAAAATAAATAACCTGCCCATCCCGTTCGGTCAGAACCAGATTGTCAATTTCATCCGGGTTAGAAAATTCACCCGGAATGCGCAGCAGATATTTCCCTTGTCCAATATCAATACTGCCACCGGGGATGTTGACATTTTCTTGCCGGATCGCCCGCACAATTTCACTCAGTGAGATGCGATAAGCATAGAGACGATCTGGATCAAATTCGACCCGAATCTCGCGTTCTCGACCACCAGTCAAGACGACATCAAGGACTCCAGATATTCCTTCTATCCGTTCTTCCAGTTTTTCCCCAACCGCTTTCAGAATAGTTTCGTCTACTTCTCCTGAGACAGCAACCATCAGAATCGGGAACTCAGATAAATTGATTTCCAGTACAGATGGGTCATTTTCCAGATCTTTAGGCAAATCTCCCTTGGCCTGATCCACCTTATCCCTGACCCACTGCAGCGCATTATCAATGTTGACATCAGGGTTAAATTCTATGGTGATCATCGAAGAGCCTTCAGCGCTGACTGAGCTGATCTTCTCAACATCTTTGAGCCCTTTGAGTTTACGCTCAATCGGGTAAGTGATGAGACTTTCGATGTCATCCGGCGTCACCCCTTCGTAGGGCGTAACCACCAGAACATAAGGAACGGTAATATCGGGAGTCGATTCACGCGGCAAAGTAATATAGCTGTAAATTCCGACAATCAGGATGATCAACATCAGCGCAAAAACAGTGCTACGCCGATCAATTGATGCATTTGAAATCAGCATCGCTTAATTTTCTCCCACTTCAATTTTTGCACCATCGATCAAGAGTTGTTGCCCTGCAACGATAAGAGACTGATTTGCGGACAAGCCCTGTTCAACAATCACTCGCTGGCCAAGAGAACTGCCCAGAATGACATTAACTTTCCGAGCTTGACCATTTTCGGCGAGAAAAACAATTTTTTCACCATCCCGATCCATGACTGCATAAAGAGGGATTGAAATCACCTGCTCTAATTGTTGTCTGACAAATTTTGCGCGCACAATCATCCCCGATCGAAGTTTGCCAGAACTATTGTCAATCACAGTTTTAGTCCGATAAGTCCGGGTCGTATTGTTTGCAGAAAATGCAATTTGTTCAATAACTCCAGATATAGGTGCTGAAGATTGCGTATTGATAGACGCCGGAATGATTTCAACTTGCTGCCCTATTTTAAGGAACGGGACATCTTTTTCCGGCACATCAGCTATGACTTTAAGTTTTTTGACCTGAACCAGCCTTAATAACGGTTTGCCTGGATCGACATATTCACCACGATCAATATAGAGGCGATCAACAATTCCACTCACCGGTGCCCGCGGAAAACTTTTTTCCAATTGCAATTTTGTTGTTTCCAAAGTTGCTTTAGCTGCGGTCAAGCCATTTTCAAGATCATCCAGTTCCTGCTTACTGACCAATCCTTCAGCTTCCAGCGTCTGATAGCGGTTAAATTTTCGGTCGATAACTTCAACATTCTGCTGATCTCGATACAGATAACTTTTAATCGTTTCGGGATCAATTTCCAATAAAATTTCGTTAGCCTGAACCCGATCACCTTCTTTGAAATGAATCTGTTGAACCGATCCGGCAATCTCAGCAGCCAGAGAGAGGTCTTCCCAGGCTTCCAGACTCGCCGGCAGGGTAAAGGTTTCTGTTAAATCGGTCAGGTCAACCTGTTCTATGGTGACCGGCACAACTTTTTCAGGCTTGATCGTTGTCTGTGCAGCACTCTCATCCTGACGATTACAAGCTGACAGGAGACAGAAACTTAACAACCCAAGCAGGATTATCTGGACAGGCAGTTTATCTATTTTCAAGGCTCAACTCCTCATTATTGTTTGTCAGGATAATTCCATGCCGTTCAAGAATATTACCGCGTGCAAATTCCATTTGTGCCAGCGCTAAGTGGTAGCGAGTCAGAGCGTTAACACGGCCTATTTTTGCTTCAATCATTTTGCTCTGGAACGAAATCATTCTAAATGTATTTGACAGCCCCTCTTCTAAACGGCGTTGCTCCTGATTAAGTGTAATTTTTGCCAAAGCTGAAAAATGTTCAGCAATCTTAAGCTGTTCCAGTGCATGGGAAACATTGAGTTGCTGCTGTACTAAATCACTTCTGATGGCAGCCTCTAAATCCTGCTGACGGTAGTGGTCTTGTTTCAATTGTAGTTCTGACTGTCGATAGCGTGATTTAGCTGAGCGGTTGCCAAGGGGCATAGAAAACTGCAACCCGGCACTCCACTGATAGCCGTCAGCTTCGCCCATGCTGCCAAATGAGTTTAGCCAGGAACCCGAATAACGACTGCTCGCAGCTGCGTGTCTTTCATCCCCGGAAAGCCCGTTAACGCCAGCTTGAAATTTCAAATCAAGCTGCGGTTTTAGTTGATTGCGTAAATAGTTCTGCTGCAGAGAACTGTTTTTTACTGAGTAATCGTGAATTTTAAGTTCTATGCGTTTAAGCCTTGCGGATGCAAAGAGTTGAGTCAGGTCAGGATATTTAACCTCCTCTGCAGACAGGCTATAATCAACTATCGTTTCAAGCTTAAAATCATCCTTAAGGGTATGATTTAATTGCCGATTCAACTCTTCAAACAATATATCCCGACTTTGTATTGCCAGCGATAAACTGAGTTGTCGATCCGCCTGTTCTGTTTCTGCTTCCTGCACCTCTGAAACGGGAATGACACCCGCATCAAAACGCTTTTGATTATCCATATAAAGAGTATTAGCCAACTCCAGCGATTCTTGACGCAAGCGGGTAATTTCAGATTCCCTGGCTATCTGTCGCGCAGCAGCTTCCAGTTGCAACACTAAATTCTGCGCCTGTAATAGGTAAGTTAAAGATGCCTGCCGCTGGCGGTTACGTGATATTTCCAGGCTGGTTGTGTTGATTGAGCCACCAAGATCACGCAACAGTGGCTGGTTCAGGTCGATCAGCAAAGCGGTACTATAGTGGGGATCAAGATTATTGGTGTAATCATTATCAGAGACCCATGCGGAACTTAACGATAATGATGTTGTGAGACCAGTGACTAATTTTTTGCTGATCCCGACCTGAGCAGAAAATTGTTCAGAGTCACTAGTAGTCGAAGGACTGAAGCTCGACTCAAAAGGAGTCGAAGACCGGTCATATCCGGTCGCGGCAAAAAGTTCACTATCAAAAACTGCTTTTTCTATTTCAGTTGCTTCAGATCCCTGTGAAATATTAATCATTTCAATCTGTAAGCCGAGATTACTTTCCAACCCCAGAGCGATCAGATCACGTATACTTTGTGGAATTTGTTTAGATGCCTGTGCAACTAGTGGCAAAAAACAAAGCAAAAACAAAAATGCAGCTGCTATTTCTTTTTTCATTTTGCAATCCCCCCCATCACCTGACTGAACAGCACACGCATTCCAGCTTCGGCTTCCTGCAGCGAATCCACATAACCGGTATACCAGCCTGCGAGGATTCCAAGATAAAGTGAAAAGAAATGGACTGAGAGATAAAAGAGATCATGGTCGCTGGAAATCTCGCCCTTGTCTTGAGCTGTTCTGAAAAAGCCTTCAATAATATCGAAATAGCGCTGATCATGAACCTTGGCTTTTTCATTTATTGCACTGGGAAAAACCATGTCGCGGAGCATTTGACGACCAAATTCCCGATTTTTGGTGACAAAAGTGAATTTGATCATAAAAAATTCAACCAACTGATCAACTAATGCCTTTTCAGCATTATCCGTCCCCTGCAGTTGCGCAAATGCCTGGTCAAGCTCGTCATCACAATAATCTATGAAAATGTCATCCTTAGTCGCAAAATAGCCGTAAACGGTTGTTTTCCCGATCCCGGCTTCTTTCGCAATATCTTCAATGCTGGTTTTTTCAAAACTTTTTTCAGCAAAAAGTTTAACCGCGGCAGTTTGTATTGCCCGTCTTGTCTCCAACTTTTTTTGTTCCCTGATCCCTGCCATACATGCCTCCATATGCAATCTCGAACCTATTCGAGTTTAATCAATTTATTTCACCTGTCAATAAATCTCGAACTTGTTCGACATTTTAATTGTGTCATTATGTAAATTTAAGTATTGCATCATAATGAAAGATGGAATACCTTACATGTTATAAAACATTGAGGAAATTATGGAAAACGAAACTGAACGACCCAAAGCGGATTTAAGAACAACTTTACGCTCCCCTTTGATTATTCAAAAAATTCTTATCAATGGTGAGCGACCGGCTTTTTTTGGCTACAGCAAAAATATCAGCAAAAGTGGGATGTTTATTGCGACGACTAACCCGATTCAAGCCGGAGAGCAGGTTGACCTGGAATTTCAGCTACCTGCCCCTCTAAAAGGGACTGCTCGCTGTCGCTGTGAGGTGGTGTGGAAACGCCCACATGGAACTCACCTCCCCTTTGAACCGGGGATGGGAATGAGATTTATTGATATGCCAGTGGAAGTGTCTGATCGATTAGAAGAGTGGATTACAGAACAATTGTAGTTTTAAAAAAGCTCGGCAAGAAGATTCCGAGCCGAGCTTTTTTCTTTCCTGTACCATCTAGTCATCAAGAGATTCAATAGCCTGCTCAATCCTTTTCAAAGAAACTTTTTTTCCTAGGACCTGAAGAACATCATAAATACTTGGACTGGCTGTTCCGCCAGTCAAAGCAACCCGTAAAGGTTGCGCAACCTTACCGAATTTCAATTCGGTCACCTGCATTATTTCGGCAAAAGATGATTCAAGTTGTTCCTCAGTAAATAAGGCACAAGTACCTAGTTTTTTGAGAATAACCTCAAACATATCTTTTTGTTCCGACTGCAAAAATTTATTTTTTGCCTTTTCGTCATATTCAACTTGATCGACAAAATAGAACGCGGCACCATTGGCCATTTCAATCATGGTTGCTGAGCGTTCTTGCAAACTCTTCACCACGGCCACGAGATCCGGTCCATTTTCAACGACTATCCCCTTCTGCTGAAGAAACGGTTTCAGCAAATCGGCCAGCCGCTGGGGATCACCTGTTTTGATATAATGACTGTTAAGCCAGAGGAGCTTTTCGGGATTAAATACTCCGGCCGAGCGACCAACATTTTCCAGGCTGAATTTCTCGATCAGATCAGCCATGCTGAAAATTTCTTCATCACCCGACGACCAACCCAAGCGCACTAAGTAATTAACTAGCGCCTCTGGAAGATAACCCATTTCCTGATAGGCCATCACCGAAGTTGCACCGTGGCGTTTTGAGAGGCGTTTTTTGTCTGAACCAAGAATCATTGGTACATGAGCAAATTCGGGGACAGAATAACCAAGTGCTTCATAGAGTAGAATCTGCCGGGGGGTATTGTTGATATGATCATCCCCGCGGATAACCAGACTAATGCCCATTTCAGCATCATCAACAACTACGACAAAATTATAGGTTGGCGTGCCGTCGGTACGTTGAATAATCAGGTCATCCAGTTCCTCATGCCGAAAACTGATCGACCCTTTTATCCGGTCAACAAAAGTTGTTTCTTCACGATCTGCCGGAAGTTTAAATCGCACAACGAAAGGAGCATCGGGTTGATCATTCCGGTTACGACAGGTGCCGTCGTATTTTGGTTTCCGCCCCTCCTCTTTAGCCTTTTCCCGTTTTGCATCAAGTTCTTCTGCGGTGCAGTAACAGCGGTAGGCCTTGCCCTCGTCAAGCAGTTGCTGAACTTTCTGCCGATACAGATCAAAACGCTCGGATTGGTAAACAGGGCCTTCATCACAGGAGAAACCGAGCCATGTCATTGCATCCAGAATAGCGTCAACCGATTCCTGGGTTGAACGAGCGACGTCAGTATCTTCTAT
Source organism: Desulfuromusa sp. (assembly GCA_027858895.1). Taxonomy (GTDB): domain Bacteria; phylum Desulfobacterota; class Desulfuromonadia; order Desulfuromonadales; family Geopsychrobacteraceae; genus Desulfuromusa. Next base: position 22,666 of record JAQIBX010000129.1, read on the forward strand.
TCTGAGAATAAATTTTCCCGTTTCTTTTTTGGCTAAGAGATAATTAAATAAAGCTGTTCTGGCTCCACCGATGTGCAGATATCCCGTGGGACTGGGGGCAAAACGAACCCGTAGTTCAGACATGGAAACTCCTCTAAAAAGATTAAGATGTTATCAACCACTCGTTCTCTTCGATCACTAGAGACACAGAGGCTCTGAGAAAACCAAAATAAGTTGGTAATCTCTGTGTTCTCAGTGGCTCTGTGGTAATTTCAATTATCTATTTCAGTATCAGACCGGCATAACCAACTACCCGGCTGTTATCACCATTCACTTGTCCGGAATGGGCATAGCGAACAAGTCGGCATGTAGTAGCACCTAGATCCTGAGCCGCTTGCATCACAGTGATCGTCGGCAGCACTCCGCACATACTGATGTGATTGTCCCTGACAATTTGATAAAGGCGCTGTGGATCATAAGCGGTCATGGCATTGATTGCCATAAAATCAAGCTTCTCGGAGGTTGCTGCCGTGCTGAAATGATTCATATCTGTGCTGGCCAGGAGTAGCACATTTTCTTTCCAAGTTTTTAATGTTTGTGCAATAGAAGTTCCCAGTTGGAGACAATCGGCTAGCGATAATTGGCCCAGCACAATAGGAACAATTTGCAATTTCGGCTGACGATGGAACAGGAATGGCAACATCACTTCCAGGGAATGTTCATATGTATGGGCTTGGTTATCAACCGATAAGGCAGAAATATTACCCACCAACTGATCACGTAAGGCCATTGCAATCGGAATATTTCCCAGTGGTGTTGCCCAACTGTCGGCTCCGCTGGCCGCAATATCAGCACCAGTACCATGATGGTTCGGACCAATCAGAATAACCTGTTGTGGAATTTCAGCTGCCGTAAATACTTCTCCAGCAACCGCTCCAGAATAAACATAACCAGCGTGTGGAACAATGACGCCTTTGACTTGTCTGGATTCATGCTCGTCGTTCAACAAAGCATCAAGCTGAGCTGACAACTCATCAGGATTAGCGGGATAAAAACTTCCAGAGACTGTGGGTTGGCGTATCATCTGTTCCTCCTACAGTTTTAGTAGAATTTTGATACCGACAAACATCAACAAAACAGCAAATATTTTCACTAATTTTGTTTGACTGGTACGAGTCGCAAATTTAACCCCGATTCTGGCAAAAATCATTGCTGCAGGAGCGACCAAGAATGTGACCAACAGATTAACATAGCCGATGGAAAAAGGTGCGGGGCTAGAGTTTTGGATGCCATACCAAATATAACAAATGACGGCTGAAAAGGAAGAAACAACTATCAGCGCGCTGGAATTTCCAACCGCAAGATGAATTGGCAGGTGGAGCGCCATCAACATCAGCGGCACAGCAACGACACCGCCGCCCACACCAAAGAAGGCAGAATAAAGGCCCCCGGCAAAACCGACCAACGCCAATGATGTTTTTTTTGCTCGCGCCAGATTTTCAGGTGGAATATAGGGTTTATAGAAAAGTAATTTCAAGCTGATGAGAATCTGCATCAAACCAAAATACATTTTAAGTTTTTCTCCAGGGATCACTGCTGCAGCTGAGGATCCAAGCAGAGAACCAAAGATTCCACCAAGTGCCAAAAAAGCAACCATGTGCCAATCAACATTACCACGTTTACGATGAGCCAAGGTGCTGCTGATTGCCGTTGGCAAGATAATGGCGAGACTGGTTCCAAAGGCGGTATGAACAATCAGATCGGGAGGAAAACCAACAATGGAAAATAACCAGAGAAAGAGGGGAACCAGAATGACCCCGCCACCAATTCCCAACAATCCGGCTAAAAAACCGGCAAAGGAACCCATGACCAGGGCCAGTAAAATAATTTGTGGGGAGAAAATATCCATAACTAATCAATAGCTAAGAAAAAAAAGAGTGCTAACCGGAAATGGCTAGCACTCTGTATTATTTGGAGGCCCCGAGCAGATTCGAACTGCTGATAAAGGTGTTGCAGACCTCTGCCTTACCACTTGGCGACGGGGCCGTTAAACGCTGCGTTAGCGTGGGCATTGAAGTACCAAATCGCCTCTGAGGTGTCAAGGGGAAAATCATTCTGAAACTGCCCCTTGCGCTTTCATCAGGTGCCTTACAAAACTGAAAACCCACATTATTCCTGCTTTACCCAGCTGATCTGATAAATTGCGTCAGCGTGATCATCGCTCAAGTAGAGGTTTCCATCGGGACCAACTACGGGCGCAACTGGCCGACCCCAGGCTTTACCGCCAACCAGCCAACCACGCAAAAATTCTTTCCCAGAGGCGTTCATTTGCTGATTTTGATAAGGGATACGAGCTAATTTGTAGCCGGTCGGCTTGCTGCGATTCCAGGAGCCATGAAACGCTACATATAGACTGTTCCGGTATTCTTCTGGTGCCCTCAAGCGATCTCCAAAAGCGATTCCCAAAGGTGCTGAGTGAGCTGGCAAGTCAACGGTACTGGCAAATGTTTCCTGGCAAAGGTCAGGAGATCCCAGTTCAGGATCTGGCACCTGCTGTCCGTAGCAGTTAGGCCAACCGTAATCGCCACCAGCAACAATTCGGTTAATTTCATCAGGGGGAAGTTCATCTCCCAGCATGTCTCGACCGTTATCACTGCCCCAGAGGGTTTGTCCATCCGGGGAGAGGGTTAAACCTACAGTGTTTCTCAAACCGCGAGCAAAAACGGAAGATTCCCCGGTCGCGGGATTAATCTTAAGAATAGATGCACGCCTGAGGTCGTGTTCTTCACAGGCGTTACAACGCGAGCCAACAGACAGATAAAGAAAACCATCCCTTCCCAAAGCAAGGCTTCTGGTCCAATGGCCGCCATCATCCGGCAACCCGTCCAGAACAACTCGGACGCTATCGACTTGATCGTCCTGATTTGTATCCTTGAGTTCAAGAAGCTGTGACGTTTCTGCAACGTATAAACTGTCGTTGTTCCACACCAACCCATGCGGGCGATCCATACCGACGTGGTAAAGGACAGGTTGTTCAGTAAAGCCATCCTTGTTGATATCGCGTAAGAGATAGATGGCTCCAAGTTGGGGAATGCTGGCATACAAATTACCTGCTGCATCAAATGCCATCATTCTAGCCGGGCCTGGCAATCTGGCAAATAGTTGCACTTTGATGCTGGCAAAAGCCTCCAGAAAATGGGTATTCTCAAAAACACCGGTACGATCAGTGTCTCTGACAGTCAGCTGTATAGACTCTCCGCTTTTTTCATTGTCCTGTAACCGGTTCTGGAATGCAGAAATACTGACACTACGGTTGGGATAAAGCTGGTTTATCATCAGCACCGCAGTTAAAGCTGTCAGCGCCAGAGTGAGGGCTGTTAGTTTCCAACTGACAGTTTTAAGCACAACCCCCATGCCAACCCCAAGCAGCAAGGTAGGCCCAAGAATATAGAGGGAGCTATTCTGCGGTACACTATTGAGCAGAAAGGCGCTTAGCCATCCTGCGAGCAACATGATGCAACCCAAGGCAAGCAGAAGTTGTCTTTTCATAAGTATCAACCTCCCATGCTTATGTATTGATGAGCATTTTACTGAAGGATACCACAGCTCAGGAAAAAGGCTTAAAGCGATTGAGGAAAGATGTGTCCATAAAAATGAAACTTCTGAATAGATATAAATTCTTTTTTTGTCGCGATACTACAAACATAGTCAGGAGCAATTGGGAAAGCAATTAAGTGCCATTTTTTAGTTTTAGAATGCTCATCGGCGAGAAGTATTTTTTGAAACCCAGCCCCATCAGCCTTTAATATAGCTTCTTTTTGGGTCCAGAGTCGATAAAATCCCCTTCTCTGTCTTTTAGCTGGATATGCTTCTAAGTGGAGTTTTTCATTCTCTGCAAAGTATCGATCGGCCAACTGAAAAAAATTTATTCCTGGTTCAATCTTCTCTATATCGATACCGACAGTAGCTTTATTGACAATTGCCAAAACACCCCAATCCCCGGAGTGGGATAAATTAAATGACAACAAGGAATGATGCGATTCCGCTAGCGTTGGTTTACCGTGTTGATTATATTGAAACTTGATCTGATCAGGATCAATTTTTTGATAATGACCCAATATTTGTCTTAAGCGAGCCCTTGCGACAATAAACTGTTTTTTTTTCTGCAGATCGAGTAAACGATCCGCCCGTCTTATTTCATCCGGCGTTAGCAGCTTCAGCAATATCTCTAATTTGTGTTCTGGGCAATCCAGCTTAAATCGCCAGAGATGCAGTTCACCCTCGTGGATAGTTGCCTCTTGCGGCGCTGGCTGCCAGCGCGTGATCTCAGGTTTCACATCATCGCCCTTGCTGCAACCATTTTTGTAAATGCCGAATCCCCTCATCAAGAGACACCTCCGGATGATAGCCGAAATCTTCCTTTGCAGCGTTAAGATTGAACCAGTGGGCAGTCGACAGTTCTTTTGCTACAAACCGTGTCATGCGTGGTTCGCCAGACAGCTTAAAGAGTCGATAAAGAGTTTCCAATACCGCACCAGCGGCATAAGCAGCTGCCGGAGAAATTGTTTTCGTCACACCAGGGAGATCCCCCGCAGCCAGAATCCGATTGATAATATCCCAGAGCGGACGTGGCTCATCGTTGGAAATAAAATATACTTTCCCGGCAACAACAGAACCAACGGAAAGTTTTTCCGCGGCCTGGAGATGAGCTATGGCAGCATTGTCAATATAAACGCTATCGACCAGGCAAGGACTATCTCCGATTCGGCGCAGAGTTCCAGCCCTGCCCCGTTCCAGAATGCGTGGCACCAGATGGTTATCCCCCGGCCCCCAAATCAGATGCGGTCGCAGCGCAACGGTTGCCAGTGAAGCATCGTTAGCGGCAAGAACAAGCTGCTCGGCCTCAGCCTTGGTTTGTGGATACCAGGAATGAAAATGGGTTGGATAGGGGACCGATTCATCGACCCCTTCCATATCAGAACCGTCAAAAACCACACTGGGAGAGCTGGTATAAACCAACCGGGTAATCTCACATTTTCTACAGGCCTGAATAACATTTTTAGTGCCGATGACATTAGGTTGATAAAATTCTTCATAACCGCCCCAGACACCGGCTTTAGCAGCGACATGATAAATCAGATCACAACCATCAGCAGCCTTGATAACGGCAGAGAGGTCGGTCAAGTCGCCAACAAACTGCTCAACTCCCAATTGAGTTAGTTGTGGGTAAAGATTCCGCGCAAAAGAACAGACCTCAGTTCCCTGCTCAAGCAGTAATTCAACAATCGCCTTACCGAGAAACCCTCCACCACCAGTGACGAGAACCTTCATCGCAATTGCTCCTGAGCCCAGACTGCAAGTTTTTCCCGGAAAATTTTAGCATTATGACGAATATCAACCGGAAATGCGGGATGAATCAAAAAATGCTGGATGTTTTTTGTCATATCATTGGTCTGGGCGATCCTCTGCAAATCTGCAAGAATAAGGTTTTCCTCTTGCTTCTTAACGCCCTTTTCCAGTTCGACACACATCACTGGCTGTTGCTTATTAATTTCACCGACACCAACCAATGCGCTACGTAAAACTTTGTCATGGGTATTAAAAATCGCTTCACAGGGGATAGTAAACAAAGTTTCCGTTGGAGTTATAACCCGATGTGCCTTCCGCCCACAAAACCAGATCCGCCCTTGCTCATCCCGATAACCAAGGTCTCCCATGCGGTGGAAATAACCCCCTCCGGATACTGCAATTTTTGCCAGCCGGGTTGATTCAGTGCGATTATAATAACCGCAGGTCACCTGTGGCCCTTTGACCACAATTTCACCGATTTCTCCATCATTCACCTTTAAATCATCCTGCCAGAATGGGAGTTCCTGATCATCAATCCGAATAATTTCAAGTTGTATACTTGGAACCGAAAAGCCGACACAGACCCCCTGCCCCTGATCAGTGGCAAAACGAGTTTCCTGAAGGATTGTCTCACTCCCGATAGAGCAGACCGGTAACGCCTCGGTCGCACCGTACGGGGTGAAAACCTGAACCCCGCTATTGAGCATGGTAATAAATCGTTCCAACACCACAGCTGGAACCGGTGCCCCTGCTGAAATAGCCCTTTTCAGCGATGGTAGTTTAATACCGCGCCCTTCACCATACAGCCCAACTCGACGAATCAACGCCGGAGAACCGAACATCGTGGTCACATTGAAACGCTTAATGGCAGCGATGATATTTTCTGGATCAACAGAACCGGGGCGGGTAAAATCCATTTCCGGAATGACAGAAGTCATCCCAAGCGCTGGAGCAAACAAAGCAAAGAGCGGAAAGGTCGGCAGGTCAATTTCTCCAGGCTCAATCTGGTAGATAGTCTTTAATGCATCGACCTGAGCGATGAAGTTTCCATGACTGTACACTGCCCCCTTAGGAACACCGGTACTACCACTGGTAAAAAGAATTGCAGCCGTTTCATCAGCTGCAGTATGAGAAGTTTCGTAGTAATAATTGTGGGCAATAGGTTCGATCAGTTGAGTCAGGGTTGTTCCTCTCCAGAATAAACGCGGCCCAACCGTCAGAATTATCTTCAGACTCTCTTTCCCCCAACCAAGCAGCAATCTGGCAATCTGCGCTTTAGGTATGCCGATAAAGGCTTCGGGTTCAGCTTCAGCAAGACAGACCTTGAGGTTTTTGATTCCCATACCAGGATCGATCAATATCGGTATCGCACCAACCTTGAAAAGGGCAAATGTCAGAGCAAAAAAATCGAGACTCGGTTTAACCATCAGGACAGTGCGTACACCACGACCAATACCGATTGACTCCAAACCAGCAGCAATTCGATTACTCTGCTGTTCAAGTTCAGCGTAAGTATAACTCTGATAAAGCGGTTGATTATGTTTATCCCGCTTATAGGGAAAATGAACTGCTGCGGTGGCCGGTTGTTTCGCCGCCATGAGGGGTAAATGGGCAGCGATATTATGGCTTTGGGAACCGGACATAAATTATCGGCCAGGAGTTGGGAGAGGATGGTCCTGCAGGAAATTTCTAATTATTGGCAGAACCTCATCGCGAGCATCTTCCAGAATATAATGTCCACAGTCGGCAAACGAGTGAACTTCAGCAGCAGGAAAATATTTCTGCCACTCAGTGAAAAAATTTCGATCAAAAACAAAATCCTTTTCACCCCAACAGATACAGATTGGTAGTTCTGCAAAAGATGATAGACCGTTTTCAACCTGACTGATTAAATCATAACCAGGATCTGTTTTCTTAAGTGGAATATCCTGCACAAACCGGAGCGTCGCAATGCGATGCTGCCAATTATCATAGGGACTGCAATAAATTTTACGTAAATCAGCCGGCATCCGCTTACGTTGGCAACCAACCCATGCAGCACCGCGGGCGAACAGGTTAAAGCCTTGCACCAGAAACACACCAAGTTGAGTGTCACGACAGATTTTAAGCGCCAATGGAAATCTTTTCGTGGTGGGCAAATGAAATGCTGCTGTGTTTAAAATAACCAATCGAGCTATGCGCTCCGGATGACGGATCGCCCAGGCCATGCCAATCATTCCACCCCAATCGTGCAGAACCAGAGTGATTTTTTTCTTTAGGTTCAAGTTTTGCAACAAAACATCAAGATCATCGACCCGTTGTTCCAAGGTATACGAGTATTGTGAATCAGCAGGCTTGTCAGACAGTCCACAGCCAATATGATCGGGGACAATGAGACGATAGTTGCCCCGCAGTTCACGCACCAGATGACGATAATAAAAAGACCAGGAAGGGTTGCCATGCAACATGACAACCGGATCGCCTTTGCCCTCATCCAGATAATGGTATTTCAAACCGTTCAGGTCTAAATAATTATTTTTAAAAGGATATTCAGATTTGAACAAAGCAGTATCTAGCACGGTTAAATGTTCTCTCAATAGTGTATTAGATTAGATGGCGTCTTGACGCCAGCATTACCATTGAATAGCCATCATAATACAGTTAAGCCCACTGCCAATACCAAGAAAGCCAACCAGATCCCCCGGGCGAAGTTCATCACGTTCCCTGGCAATCGCAGCGGTAATCGGCAAAGAGACTGTCCCCATATTGCCAAGAAATTCAAAAGTAGGAAAGTCTTTCGCTGGATCAACTCCAATTGTTTGCAATATCAGCTTCTGATGAGCTTCGCCGACCTGATGACAGATAACTTTATCAATCCTGTCAGCAGTAATTCCAAGTTCACTGGAAAATTCTGCCCAGGTACGTTTGCCCAACTCTACTCCATGTTTCATGACCGCAGCGGCATCAGTCTGCATATAAGGAACATGATTTTCGGGAGATTCGGTGTTGATTCCCCAGCGACAAAGTTTGTGAAATTGAGGTTCTGCGATGTTAACCCCACCGAGCAATTTAGGCCGTCTGGAAGGTGAAAATGATCCATCAGTCAAAAGAACAGCAGCAGCCCCGGACCCCCCGGTTAACGTCGCTAAAGAAGTTGAAAACAATGCCATGGATGGATTGGCCAACATCTCCCCGATCATGATTTCATTGATTTCCCGGGAACTTTCGCACGCCACAACCAGACCCGCGCGAATCTGCCCCAGCTCTATCCGGTTAGCGATATCAAGAACTCCATTTAACACCCCAAGACAGGCATTTGAAGTATCATAGATAGCAGCATTCCCCTGAACACCAAGAGCAGCTGCAACCTGACATGCCGTTGCCGGCTCAAAATGCTCACGGCAAACCCCGGCATAGACCACGGCACCAAGATCTTGTGGAGAAATATTACGTTCCTGCAGAGCCTTTTTAGCGGCAGCAATAGCACCGTGAGAAATCGGAGTGTTAGGCTTCCACCAGCGCCGCTCACGAATCCCGGTCAACGCTTCTAACTGGCCGGGCGTAATGTGCAACGCTGTGTACATCGGTCGCAGACGATTTTCCAGCTCCGAAGAGGTGATGACAATCGGTGCCAATTCGTAACCGACAGACTCTATGTAAACTCTTGAATATTTCATCTGATCTTTTCGTCGATTTAAAAAATAATAAAGGGACACTCACAAAAAGGGCTAAGAATGTCAGAATGGATATGTAACATAAAGATACATGGCAGGTGAAGTGGCTCCATTCTGGAGATATCCGTCAATAATTATTTCAATTGAAACAACGCCTTGTTCAGAGCATCCTTCATCACCTCCTCCAAAGAGGGGTGATAGACCGGCATCTGGAGGATTTCAGCGACTGTCATTTCATGCTCAATCGCCAACACCAGAGTCTGCGCCATGTGTTCAGCGCCCCGACCGAATATTTCTGCTCCTAGCAGAGAGCCGCTCTCTTTATTGACATAAACCTGAATCATGCCGCGAGAATCGTTATAAATTTCGTGACGGGGACCATGCCCCATCCGTGCCAGGCCGATTATGGTCTGATCAGGGTCAAGTGAGCTATAAGCAGTACCAACAGAGGCCATTTGCGGGTCGGTAAAATAAACTCCCATCCCTGGAACCCTTTTACCCTCTTTCCGAGCGGGAAATTTGATGGCACTTGATGCGGCAATCCGACCTTCAATATATGCCTCGTGCCACAGGGGCAGATCTTCGGTTGCATCACCGGCAATAAAGACCGGCGCATCACCACATTGCATAGTCAGTGGATCATACTGAGGCAGCCCTCTAGAGTCGAGAGTGAGACCGGCGTTCTCAAGCTTCATACTGTGCAGATTAGAAATCCTACCGCTGGCAAGCAGCACCCGTTCATAGGATTTTGTAATGATTTCACCATCCCCGGTGCGATAGGCCAGTTCATAACCGCCATCAACCTTGGTCGCATGGGTAAAATTTCCCTGTGGAATGATATTGAGTTCCTGCTGCAAGGTTCGCATCACTTCACGTTGCATGTCAGCGTGAGTAAAGGAACCGATCCGACCGCTGCGACCATAAAGAGTGGTTTCAACTCCGAGACGGTGAAACGCTTGCCCCAGTTCCAGTGCGATGACTCCGAGGCCAACAACAGCCAGAGATTTGGGCAGAGCATCGAGCTCAAAGATGGTATCACTGGTATCAAGTTCATGGCTCAGGGGTTCAAACACCGGTGAAACATAGGGGGTGGAACCGCAAGCGAGAATTATCTTGTCGGCCTTCACTCGCAATTTACCATCAACATCAATCGTATGCAGATCGATAAACGTCGCTTTTCCTTCAACCTTAAATTGAGCCTTGATACTGTCAACATATTTCAGCACACTGCCAACAAACTTTTCCGCTCGATCCTGCTTTATCCGCTCAAATACGCGCTTGCCGTTGACCTGATAATGGCCATCAATGCCAAAATATGCACCTTCATCAATAGCATGTGCTATGTCTCCGGCAGCAATCAACATTTTACTCGGCATGCAGCCAACCCGGGCACAGGTGGTGCCGTAGGGGCCATGCTGAATCAGCAATACACTATCAGTCTGTTTACGAATCCGGCTGAAAGCACCAAGCCCCGCAGTCCCAACACCGAGAATGACATATTCTACTTCACGTGTTTCCATCTATATCTCCCTACGTAAATCATAGCAATACTTATCTTAACTCAGCAGTTTGATAGAAAAATCTTTCAGCTGGTAGATGATTTTCCCGTCCACCGAGAGGTAACCATCCGCTTTCAGTGACCTAAGTTCGTCATCGACCGCAGTAATTAATGCTTCAACCAGGACCTTTTTATTGGCTGGAACAATCTGACCACGATAATTCCAGCTGTGTTTTTCGCCGAGCACAACCGTTTCGAACTGTGAATTAGTGTCTACTCCCCACTTTTTGGCAGCAACGACCCTTAACAGTTGCAGGAACGATTCCAAACCAAGGGAACCGGGGCAGACAGGATCTTGATAAAAATGGGCCTTAAAAAACCACTCTTCGGGATCAACCATTTTACTGCCACGAATATAACCCAAACGATGAGGTCCGCCTTGCGGGGCAAATACCTCGATTTCATCAATCATACACAGTTTGGTGTCTGGATAGGGCAATTTTTGAGGATAAGCAAACTGCTCGGAGTTGGCAAGCTCCGCATCACTTACCAAATAGAGTGAAGCTCCCTGTACCCCAACCTGTTGCGCCAGTGACTCTTTGGAGAAGAAACCAAAAACGGTGTCACCACTGTAAACCGGTCCAGAGGAATCATTAATTTCAAAATCGTAACCCTGAATGATCATCCCGCCACTGCTGGCAATCCGGGTGATTTTCACATTGGTGGTTAAGGTTCCAGATTGCGCCGTCACCGGTTTATGCTGAACGGCATGACCATCCAGATTGCGGAAGGAAAGATCGGTCTCACTGGTTAACGCCGAACCGAGATACGCGGCCAGCCAGCCGCAAGGTTGCAGGCCGATTTCAAGCAGAACGCTGAAAGGCATATTGGTCTGCCGATTGGCGTCAAAGTACCAGGCATCGGTTGGCACATCATATTCAGCTTCAACCGTCACCCCTTCAACCAGCTTCCATGGTTCACCGTTGATGGTAACAATCCGGTCCAGAAACTGAAACGGCGGACCCGGCAACCGGGCAATTTTACGCCCCTGATCAAATATCCGATACGGTTCACCGAAGGCTTCAGATGGATTACCGATCGCGAAAGCGGTGATTCGATCAGTATCATAAAGTATTTGTTTCGGAGACAACTCTGGTTTTTGGAAACTTTGTGGCCGCCAGTGCGCTTCAACCTTTTCCCTATCCAACCCAGCCAGACGGACCGACATGTCGGGGATTTCTACGATCGGGTGGCCATCAGCAAACATGAGGGCATCGACGATGGCATAGGGCTCTGGACGGTAGCCAAGCTCCTTGATGCTGACCTGATATGTTACGGTTCTGGTCGTCGCTATCACCTGTCCACGACACTTCAGGCCGCTGGCAATTCCTGGAACCGGTTCACACCAGGTCTGACCTTCCTCACCTATCCAGCCCATCCGCAACAAATAGATGCGCAGAGTATGCATACAGCATTCGTACATCAGGGTACCAGGCATCACCTGATCATCAATAAAATGACAGGTCAAAAACCATGCATCCGGTTGAATATCCATCTCAGCAGTAATCTGCCCAATGCCGTAACGGCCGCCCTGCGGATCAAGTTCAATGACCCGATCAACCAGCTTCAATTGCCCTCCAGGTAGAGTGTACGGCTTGAAGGGCAAAGCAGAGAAATGCTTGCCGAAGCAGGTTTGTAAATCTCCCGCATAGAGAGCATTAATTTGATCGTCACGATAAGATTCGGTCTGCATCGGCACAAGTTCCTGCCAAGCGTGCGGCAGAATCCCTGGTTGCGGCATTAAATCGAGTTTGGTATGGATAATCCCTTGCCCTGCAGCAAGATCTTCCGCAGTAAAAAATCCGGCACAACCATGACGCATCGAGAGTAGCGGTTCATCATTCACTGTTCCCTCAAAATTAAAACGGAACAGATAAGTTTGATCCTGACGGAAAAATTCTTCAATTTTTATATCGTAATGAATCGTATCTCCGACAACCGGCAAGCCACGATGGAAGGTCACAACGGCATCGAGGAGACGGTAGACAGCCTTACCTTTACTGATAAAATCGATCCCCAGGTAACCCGAGAGAAATAGATCCGCCTGCCCTGCTTCGACAGCAATGCAGGTGGGGATACGACCGCCGTCCAGATACCAGCGCTCAGCGGTGACATCATGTTCCGTGACAACCCGACCATGGGTCATGGAACGTGGAACACCTTCGACCCCGAGGATTCGATCAACCAGCATCAGCGGACCATCAGGAAGGCGCACCCGGGTTGGATACGTATCAACTTCGGCAAAATCAGTACCGAGCATCTTCTCTACCGAACCAATAGCAAACTCCATACACATGGATCGATCAAAAGCAATCGATCGATGCGGAGCAGCAAGATCGGTCACAATGGGGCTAGCTGTCACTGTCGAAACCGCACGGCTTGGAATTTTAGCCACAGATTGAAATGCAGGAATTTTCTCACCATTGTCAACAATCTGTTGCAACAGCGACGTTTGCAGAGAAATGTTCTCTGCCAAGGCCTGCCCAATCGTTTTAGAAAAACCAAGATAGGCTTCATGCGCAGCAACACCTGCGGATAACGTCTGATTAAATTGAGCGAGAATTGGATCAGAGATATCGGTATTTAGCGCTTGTTCCGATACCTCTGGTGGAACAGTCTTTTCTTTATCATCTACCTTAACTTGTTCATCAACATTCATTGTTTCAAAATCTAAATTATGTTTTTCAATTATTTTAACATTGAAAGATTTTCCGCCAATAGTTGTGTAAATGCGATGCTCATGACGATCCGCTTGTAGAAATTCTTCAGGTAAAGGTGGATACAGTTTGTTGAGATCTACCGGAATACGTTCGGCAAGACAGCTTCCAAGCAAACGAAGTAGTTGCGTGGTGGCATCCAGACCTGGGGCACACACTGAACGAGTCAGGTGGGATTGATCTGACAGAATGCTGTTGATCATCCGACTACAGGACGTTCCGGGACCAACTTCGAGAAAAATCCGTGCACCATCAGCATACAACTGTTCAATCACCTGCGGATAATCGATAGTATCAAGTGCCTGAGCAAGGATAACATCAGCGGCATTACTGGAAGTCAGCGGGTATTTTTTTCCCAGCGCACAGCTGTAAAAATCGATACCAGATGGTGGGGTCACACTAAAAAGGTGCAGTTGACGATAAGCATCAGAAACCGCTTTTGTCACTTCACAATGAACTGTCGTCACCCCTTGCAAGGGGATGAAATGGCAGCCGAGCTCCGCAACCAGTTTTTCAATCTGGGAGCGGTTTCCACCGACAACACATTCCCGTCGGGTATTGATAATCAACAGGTACGCCTGCTTCTTCCCTTGAAGATACTGTCGGACCTGTTCAGCAGGGAGATTCACCATTCCCAGAATCCAATCAACCTGCTGGTTAGACTTCAGTCCCCAAATCCGTTTTGCTGCCCGGCATTCTCCCGCGAGTTCATTAGTAAACAAGGGCGACTTTTCAAGTCGCTGCAGCATCCCGTCGCGATCCTTCCAGGCACCGGAAGAAAAAAGTCCGGCCGACTCACCCAAACTATAACCACTAATCATCTGTGGTTTAATTCCGAAATGCCTTACCAGATCACTCAAAGCTGTGCATTGGGCAACATGAGAGATCACCAGCGCATTATGATTGTCCTGAATCGACTCCGACAATTCTGCTTTCCAGAAATGTTCGGGGAGATATTGATCCGCCAGATATTTATTGTTCTGCTCCTGCTGCAGGTAGATCTCAGGCCAGTGTGCCGACAGCTCACGTCCCATCCCAGCAAAATGGTTACCAGAACCGGGAAACACAAAAGCAACTTTACTTTTTGCGCCTAAGGGTTTTGCAGCATAAAAAATACGATCACGGATGGCAGGAATAAGTTGCAGCTCTCCGTTAACACCAATAGATTGGTGAGGACTTTCTGCAATCAGCTGTTGTGCATAATCAAGCTGGGTGGCGAAGGTCTTATAATCGTCCGCTATGAGACTCAGGCAATATTGCTGTTCAGGGTCGAGCGGATTTTGCACAATCCACAAACGTGCGAGAGTATCGATCGGCTGATCGGCAAATTTATAAGAAAATTGCCGCAACGTGTCTATTTTAGCAAGCAGCTTCTCAGGGGTAGCGGCTTCAATAACAAACAACCCTTCCGGTAACGCTCCTAGAGGGCGGAAGGATGATGTAGATTTCCCTGGGGTTGATGTGCCCACATATTCTTCCAAAATGACTTGCGAGCAAGACCCATCACTGCCAATTCCACTGACCAGTGCTCGTCGCAACCCTTCAGCGCGATTGCTCAACCAGTATTGAGCTGCCGCTGGAGCAATAAATTTTCGCTTATCACGAACCCATTCTGGACTTAAAACGTGCAAATTCCGCAACGGTGGTAGAATTTTATGCTGCAGACAGAGTGCTGTTTTGACCAGCGAAGCCAGACCGGCAGCAGCTCCAGCATGACCGATATCTGCCTTTACGCTGCCAATTTTACAGCTATTGCTGTTTACTTTAAGACCAATCACAGACCCAAGGACTTGTGCCTCCAGGCGATCAACAGCCGGAACGCCACAGCCTTCAGCCTCAAGATAAGAGATTGATTCTGGAGGGATATTGCCATTTTGGCAGGCTAGCTCTACAGACTTAGCATATATTTCTTGTTTGGGGATGATGCTATCAATTTGCCCACCGATTGCCGTGCCGGTGCCTTTGATAACAGCATAGATACGATCACCATCCTGCCGGGCATCTTCCAGCCGCTTTAAGACCAGGGCCGCGGCACCTTCACCAATCAAGCTACCAGCGCTATCTTTATCAAAAGGGCACCCTGCCCCATTAGTAGAAAAAGACTTATTACTGTGACGGCTGAGAACCGCTCGCAGATCTCCAGCCAGGTCAACTGCACCAACAATAGCACGGTTAATCGACCCTTCCTGAAGGGAGTGGATCGCCACTTCAAGAGCTCTGAGACCTGAATTTTCCTCGCTTGAAAGAGTAAAGCTGGGGCCACCAATACGAAATTCTTTGGCAATCCGACTGGCAACGACGCTGCCGAGAGCTCCCATGGTACGATTCGCTGTCAGCGCCGGCCCCGCTGCTTCGCGCAATTCGTCCAGCCAGGCCGAAAACTGTCGCTCGTCCAAGTTCAGGCCCAACTCATCAGCCCATTGACGGGCGTATCTTTGCAGCCCCCAGCGAAAACTGAAATTTGTCGCATTGAGATCGAGACCGCTGCCGATATAGACACCGGCAAACAAGAGATCTTTATCGGTCAGCTGTGCATCCTTCAGTGCCGCTGCTGCAACTTTCAACATCAGCAACTGGCGTGGCAGCATCTCTTCCTGTTCTTTCGGCGGAATACGAAATTCACCTGGGTTGGAACATACTTCCGGGACGAAAAAACCCCGGAAATTGACCTTATCCAGCCCTGATTGTTGATACCAACGACTCCCCTGTATTCCCCACCAGTTGGTCGGAGTTGCCGATTTAACCTCATCCAGCGCTCCGAATACGCGGTGCTGGAACTGTTCCAGATTTTCCCAGGGACCAAATTGAGCACCCATACCGACAATGGCAACGGGCTCGTTTCTCTGACTGGACGATGGGTGCAATCTTACCGGGCTCTTCTGTTTTTTTTCAGGAACCCATTCCTCCAGGAGTAGATGAGCATTGATTCCACCAAAGCCGAAGGCACTCACAGCAGCGCGACGCGGTTGTCCACCTTTTCTGCTATCCCAGTGCTCGGTTTGATTGAGGATCCGAAAAGGGCTTTTATCCAGAGCAATACCAGTTGCGGGATCGGTAAAATTAACCATCGGCGGCAAAGTCTGCTTGTTCATAGCCAGTATGGTTTTAATCATTGCAGCAGACCCAGCTGCAGTCAGCAAATGACCAATGTTTGCCTTAACCGAACCAATCACACATTGCCCAGGCCGCCAGCCGCTTTCTTGCCAAAGCTGTTGCAGACTAGAAAATTCGACCGCATCGCCGACCGGTGTACCGGTCGCGTGACATTCGATCAGATCGACATCGGCGGGTGACCATCGCGCCTGTTGATAAGCTGCACGCATCGCTCGCAATTGCCCTTCAGCGGCAGGGGCCAGCAGATTTCCACCCAGGTCATTTGACAAACCAATACCGCGGATAACGGCATGGATATGATCCCCATCCCGAAGCGCATCCTCAGTGCGTTTAAGCAGGAGCAGCCCACATCCCTCGCCAACAACAAGACCGTTACCATGCTGATCAAAGGGGGAACAAATCCCGCTTGGGGAAAGAGCGCGTAATTGTGAAAATCCCATCTGGGTATAGAGTGAGTCGGGTCGTGACAATCCACCGGCAAGCATGGCATCAGCTCGACCAGATTTCAGTTCATCCACAGCAAGTTTGATGGCATAGAGAGATGAAGCGCAAGCAGCATCAACGGTAAAGCAAGTCCCTTCGAATCCCAGGACCTTGGCCAACAGACCCGCTGGAAGACCCGCGACATAATGATTGATCGGTGCAATCGTTGAATCATCAAGCGATAGCTCTTGCTCGGACAGTTTCTCCATAAAGGTTCGGCCAAGATAATGTCTTGCCAATGCTGATGCTTTCTCACTTGGCAGCGCCAGATTGCCAATAATAATGCCGGCACGACTGCGATTAACTTTCTCCGTAGCAACGGTGGATAAAGTTTGTTGGCCAACGCGCAGCAACAGCCGAAACATGGGATCAAGGCTGGCAAGAAAGTCGGGATCAATAACCAGTCCGGGGATGTGTGCCGTATCGATTTCATCATCGAGAAAACAGGCTTTTTGAGAATAGACTTTATCGGGGGAACCTACCTGCGGATCAAAAACATCTTCGACTGGAAGTAACCAGCGGCCCTGTGGTGGTTGGCGCGAGGTATTTACGTTAGCAACAATATTATCCCAGAAACGATCAAGGGTCGGAGAATTAGGGAACATTCCACCGACCCCGACAATCGCAACAGATTTTTCAGACAACATAAATTAATATTCTCGTAAATAAAAGCAATTCACTATTTCTAGTGACAACATCGATAAAATCAGAGTCAAAAGCATTCTCACACTGAGGCACAAAGAACACTGAGAAGGCTTGACACTAAAAGATTATTTTTGCCTCTCTTCGTGGCTTTGTGACTTTGTGTGAAACAATAGATTTTCATTCCCTTTTAGCTCTTCGTGATTCAAGCAACTCCGATCAACTTATTACGCTGAAACGTCGCATTCAAGGAGGCATCGATAACACATTCATAGTTTTCTATCCGCGCAACCAATAGATCATTAAGTGGATCAATGAAGTCGATATTGGCTATGGCCCGGTTATGGTTTTGTTGGGTCAATTGAACTCGTATTTCAACGCCACTTTCAGGAAATTTCGGTTGATATTGCCGGTAACGTTCGACAAAAACCGGTAAAGACCCCGACTTGTATTGTTCAAAACTCCACAAAATCAACATTTGAAAGCTGCAGTCCAACGCCAGAGGATCAGCAAGCCAGGAGTTACGTAACGGTTGCTCAATCCACCGACTTGGCAAAGGCGCCGGATTAACCAGAGCGCTGATACCCTCAATGGAGGAGCCAATAACTTCACGGATGCCGTGAAAATCTGCGCCATGAAATAAACGTTCCGGTTGATAAATCTCACTTCTTGAAAATGGATATTCGGGCAAGGTCAACTTTTCAGCTTTCATTTTCCGCTCTGGCAAACGGGAAGCAAGAACAATTTTTGCCCGGGCATGTGCGATCTGCCGACCCTGGTTATCAACCCCGGAAAGTTCAACCGGAACAACATGAACGCCATCCCCTTTAATAGCTTTGCCCGTCAGCACCTGCAGAGTAACGCCCTGCTGCGGTTCAAGGGTTACCCCTTTAAGGATGCGCAGATCATTGAACCCCTGGAATTTAAGACCCGGATTATTGTGGAGTGCACCGTGAGCCAACCATTCAACAACAATTGCTGTTGGCAGGACGGCTTTACCATCCATGACATGCGACTTTAAAAACGGATACTGTGCAATATCAAGATCCAGATCGAACGCTTTGGAAACACAGATATTCTGCGGTAACTCAGCCAATTCTTCAGCTTTGGCGTCAATATCCCCTCCAGAAATGATCAATTCAACCGGTCCACCAGGAGTGGTTGAAAGCTCCTTAAGTAGATAGTCGGCCCCAGCCTGCAGATCGATCACCTCGATCCCTTCCCGTTCAAAAACCTTTTTCAGGGCCGGAGTCACCATTCCCCCATTCCAGGGTCCCCAATTCAATGAAAGGACCCGGCAACCTGGTCGCAATTCTGCTTGTTGGTCGGCTATTTTATTGAGAATTTCATTCGCTACGGCGTAGTCGACTTGTCCTATTCTGCCAAAGCGTCCGGTTGAGGAAGAGAACATCACCAGAAACTTCAGATCGTCTTCACCTATTGCAGCAAGAAGTGCTCTAAACCCTGCAACTTTAGTCGAATAAACCTGCTCAAACTGTTCTACGGTCTTCTCTTTGATCAACTTATCTGCCAGGACCCCGGCACCATGAATCAAACCTTTGACCGGGCCATATTGTTCTCGGATTTCATCAAGAAGAGAGCTCATTGCTTGCTGATCACGTAAATCAACTGAGCGATAAATTGCCGTTCCTCCTGATTTTAAAATCCGCTCCAAAGTTGTGCGAATTTCTCGCTCCGCCAGTATTTGTTGGTATTGGCGTGCCACATCCAACGGTTTCAAAGGAACTTCAGATTGAGCTAGCAGAGCCTTTTTTATCTCTCCTTCAACCTGGAGATCAGCTAACCATGCAGGTTCATTCTCAGGTAGTGGGGTGCGCCCCAACAGCAACAACGTTGCCTGAGTCGCAATGCTGAGTGCCACAGCAACTTCCGCCGTTACCCCTCGAGCACCACCACTAATAACAATCAGATCTCCAGACTGAACAGGCAGATGAGGAGCAACCCCAGCAAGCGGCTCTGAAACCAACTCAAGCGTATTCAACCCCTGAGTGCTGATCCCAATTTCAACCGGGCTCACTTTGAATATTTCAGCAACAATCGCGGTCGCGGTCGGCAGAACCTCCATCCCCATCGCCAGATCAATTGCTTTACAATGGATTGCCGGCCACTCCAAGGCAGCTGTTTTACTCAATCCAGCCAAGCCACCAGAAAGTGAATCATTGATCAATTTGGTTGCACCAAGGCCAAAATAACCATTTATTCGTGAAACGGTTGCGAAAAAAGCACCACCACGCTCTGCGCTATTGTGCAATGCTGGTTCCACTTTCTGCAACAATTTAAAAGCATTGCGAAGAAACAGATCATCTGCGCCCGGCAAAGGTGCAAGAATAACCAGACCAGCCAAGTTATCAGGGAGAGAAATAGAATTCAGATCCGCTAGAGAAGTTTTACGGGGAATAAGCTGGCGATCGCTTAAGTTGGAACAAAGCGCATCAGATAATGACGATCCATCATCGGTAATCCAGACTTCTGCTCCGATGGCAAAGTCAAGTTTCTTGCCCGCTCGTTTTTGCGGCAAAGAAACAGAATGCAACACTTGCCTGAGGATCTCTTTTGGCACAGCAGTTTCACCGCTGCTGGCCTTAATTTCCTTCTCTTCTGCACCGGATATGCTCGCCAGGAAATCAACAATTTGTCCAACTGTCTGCAACGTTCCAAGATGCTCCGGTTTAATTGCCGGTGTTCCTGGCAAGTGCTCCTGCAGAGCAGAGAGTATTTCTACTCGTTTAATTGAATCAATTCCCAGGTCGGTATCAAGCGCCATGTCCAGTTCCAGCATCTCGACCGGATAGCCAGTTTTCTCTGCAATAACATCGAGTAAAATAGTCGAAACCTGCTGTCGATCGACCTGTCCCAGTTGTGGCGGTTCCGCCGCAATGGTTGGGATTCGTTGCTGGGTTTCCTGGCAGAGATGATCGACAATTTGTCCAAGAGTTTGCAGGACACCAAGATCCTCGGGACGAACTGCGGGGAGCTCTGGTAGCTGCTCCTGTAAGGCAGAAAGAATTTCAACCCGCTTGATCGAATCAATTCCCAGGTCGGTATCAAGGGCCATTTCCAGCTCCAGCATCTCGGCCGGATAACCAGTCTTTTCAGCAATCACTCCCAGTAAAGTGGATGAAATAGAGTCCCGATCGGCCTGACCACTTGGTCGCGTTGCAGAAATAGTTGGGATATGCTGCTGCTCCCCCTGACAAAGATGATCGATAATTTGTGCTAGAGTTTGTAGCACTCCGAGATCCTCGGGACGAACCGCTGGAAGGTTTGGTAGCTGCTCCTGCAGAGCAGAGAGAATTTCAACCCGTTTAATTGAATCAATTCCCAGGTCGGTATCAAGGGCCATGTTCAGTTCCAGCATCTCGACTGGGTAGCCAGTCTTTTCAGCAACGACTCCCAGCAGTACGTCTGCAACTTGATCTTGATCAGCACCGGTTGCAACTGCTGGAATAGCCATCGATCCAGGAATACCTGAATCGAGATAATCGACTATCTGCCCGAGAGTTTGCAGTGCACCCAGATCTTCCGGACGGATAACTGGAGCGGACGGTAGTTTTTCCTGCAGAGCCGAGAGGATTTCGACCCGCTTGATCGAATCAATTCCCAAATCGGTATCCAGCGCCATCTCCAGTTCCAGCATCTCGACCGGATAACCAGTTTTTTCGGCAATAATCTCAAGCAAAAGAGGTGCGACACTTTCGTTGTTCGTAGCAGCGACAGGTTCCTGTGTTGGCTCTAAAACACTCAGGTCTGGCTGCACACTAACTGGTTCAGTAGCAGGAGATAGTATTGGTGCTGGCGGTACAACCATAGATGAACCCGTTGCGCCCTGGAGTAACATACGCTGTTGATCAACCAGTTGCATAAATGACTGGGTTGCCGTTTGCTGCCCTTCTAAAAATTGTTGATGCAGTTTAGATGTCTGTTCCTGTAGAGTTTGCAAAGCTTGCATACTCTGCTGCGTGATCCGCAAGGCCTCCTGCAAATTGCCGGTTTCGACCGAAGCTGCGACCGACTGGTTGGGTATTGATTGAGCTGTGCTCTTGGCAGTTACAACATCTTGTGTTGATTGAGGCACAGAGGTAACATTCTTCACCTTTAAAGGTGGTCGTTTTTCAGGTTTTTTATAGTAGTTAGCACCACAGATAGAAACGGAGATCCCCTTCTTTTTCTGCCCCGATTGCTGCTGTGTGGCGGCAAATCCTTCGTCCCATAGCGATAATGCTATCGGTTGACCAAGAACAGACAGTTTCGCCAACATTCGTGCCAGATCATTAATTGCTGAACGCTTACCGTTAGAAGAATCAAGAGCCACAGCCTGGTATTCCCGGCCAGCAAGGATCGCCTTAACCATACTGGTCAAGCGCCCACCAGGTCCGGCTTCAACAAATATCCGATGGCCTGCCTGATACATAGTTTCGATTTCAGTAACAAAATCGACCGGGCTGGCTAATTGCTCCGCCAGTAATTTCCTGACTGCAACAGCAGAATCTGGATAGCTTGCACCGGTGGTGTTGGAAAAGACATTTTTCCGCGGGTCTTTAAAGTTAACGCTCTGCAGTTTTTCAGCAAATGGCTGTGCTGCTGAGGCAATAAGTTGACTGTGAAAAGCAGCCGCTACCGCCAGCTGTTTGTTGCTGATTCCTCTTTGATTCAGCAACTCAATCGCTTTTTCAATTTCAGCAGTGGCACCTGACAAAACAGCTTGCTCTGGCGTATTGCGGTTGGCTAATACCAGATCGAGAGCTTCTTCAGCCAGAAAGTCTTCAACTTGTTTGAGGGGTGCCGAAACCGCTACCATCGAACCTCGATCACCTTCACCGGCAGCCATCAACTCACCACGCAAGCGGGAAAGATTATGCAAATCTTCAGTGGTAAAAACTTCAGCAGCGCAGAGAGCAACTAACTCGCCATAACTATGCCCAGCGACAGCATCCGCCTCAACACCAAATCCGGCTAGAACCCGGCCAGCCGCTAAACTGACAGCGCCAAGAGCGGGCTGAGCAACCTCTGTCGCCTGTAATTCAGCGACTGCATTCTGTTTTGCTTCCGGGATAAACATAGGACGGGGATAGACCATATTGGTCAGACTTCCGCTCGCCAATTCAGCGTTTAAACCAAAAGCCTGATCGGCATCCTGTAAAGTTGCCAGGAAGGTTGGAAACTGGAGGGCAAGATCTTTCAACATCCCCGGATATTGAGCTCCCTGACCCGGGAAAAGCATGGCAATGGTGCCACAAGATTCACCCGCCGCGTAGTAAATGCCGTCGGGTGTTTCCCAGAGCTGTTGGCCCTGGTTTTTCTCCAGCATAGCGAGAGCTTTTTTCAATTGGTCAGGTCGATCCGTTTGACCTTTTTCAGCGACTAAAATAAGGCGCTTCGGATCTGTCGGTTTAAACTGACTCCGTTTTTCGGCAGCAGCCAAGCGAAATTGAGACCAGTCCCCTTCGCTTGAAAAATTGCGCACTGTGTTCACAAGTTCAATATCATTAGCGGCAGAAAATGGGATAATCTGGACATTGCCATCCCAATCGACAACCTGTTTCTCTGACTGATACTCTTCCAGTAGACAATGAAAATTACTGCCGCCGAAACCAAGAGCACTAACTCCGGCACGACGTGGGTGGTCAACCTTTTGTATCCATGGACAAGTTTCGGTATTGACATAGAAAGGGGTATCAGCAGCGATAAGACTTTCTGGCGGTTTTTCTACCTTAATCGTTGCCGGTAAAACCTTATGATAGAGTGCCAAAGTCGCTTTAATCAGACCAGCCACACCGGCTGCCGCTTTGGTATGACCAATCTGTGATTTGATTGATCCCAGGGCACACCAAGGTTTTTCCGCAACGCCAAATACTTCATGTAATGCATTAACTTCAATCGCATCGCCGACTCTGGTTCCGGTGCCATGACCTTCGATCAGCTCAATTGTATCGGGGGTGACATTGCCTTGCTCATAAGCCCTTAACAGCGCTTTCGCCTGACCTTTGGCATTTGGTTCATAAATTGCGGAGCCGCGCCCATCACTCGACGCACCGATCCCCTTGATGACGGCATAAATGTTATCCCCATCCCGCTCGGCATCCTCCAGCCGCTTCAGAACCACTATACCTAAACCCTCACCTAATGTGGTGCCATCGGTGTTGGCATCGTAAGGTCGTGCATGACCTGATGGTGACAATGCGGGGGTCTTGCTGAAACAGGTGTACATGAAAATGTCATTAAAAGTATCAATTCCGCCGGTGACAACCATATCGGAACGACCCGAAGTGAGTTCAAGGGCCGCCAGGTTGAGGGCACTTAAAGAACTGCCGCAGGCGGCGTCAACGGTACAGTTGGTACCGCCGAAATTGAAATGTTTGCTGATCCGGCCGGCAACAACATTGCCAAGCAAACCTGGGAATGAATTTTCCTGCCAGGGGACGTAGGAGTCAGAAATCCGCTGGATCACATCATCGGCAAGCTCCTTCTCCACCCCGGCATCCTCTAAGGCTTCCTTCCAGCGCGGATAACCAAGTCTTGCCCCCAGGGGAACAACCAATTCCAGTGTTCCGGTGATACCGAGAATAACGCTGACCCGTTCATGATCAAAATCATTTTCCGCAGCATATCCAGCATCTTTTAGAGCCTGCTCAACTGTCAAGAGTCCAAGCAACTGCGAGGTATCGATTGCCTCAATCGCATTCGGTAAAATACCGTAGTCCATCGGATTAAATTCAACCGGTGAAAGAAAGCCACCCAGTTTAGCGTAGACCTTATCAGCAACCTTTGGATCCTGATTGTAATAATCTTCAGCGCGCCAATGACTATCCGGCACCTCAGTGATCGCATCGACCCGGTTCTTGATATTGGTCCAGAACTTGCCGGTATTATCGGCCTGCGGATACATGGAACCGAGTCCAATGATAGCAACCGGTGCGGCGGCTGGGATGTGATGAAGCTGATTATTTGTTTTACTGCTGTCAGTTTTCAACTGATAAACTCCTTGATCTGTTCAATTTCCAAGGGTGCCAGCATGCGGGAATCGATTTGAAACTGGCTGTCCTGTTGCTTTAATTGGTTGGCGCGCAGTAGCACTGCAGCTCCAAACAGAATATTATAGGCGACGGTGGCCACCTTGCGTTGCGCAACATCTGCTAAAAAAGAACCACGCACCCACTCGTTAAAAGCACCCATCGCCGGGCCACACCAGATTTGGAAATCAATTTTGCGCGAGGCAACTCCGCGGTTAGCCCAAACCGGAGATTGACCCAGATACCAGCGAAACACCAGAGCCATTTTATATTTAGAATCGAGCTCTGCTTTCTCTACCTGGCGTGGGTCACGCAGAGTAAAATAACTGCGGGTTTGTTCCCATACCGTCTCTAGAGGGGTCTTGAAAAAGGTTTTTTCCAGTTTTTCCCGCTCTGTTACAGGCAGCTCCTCAATACTGTTATAAGCTCGATACAGGTCATAGAGCTTATGGGCTCGAATCGAAAACATGGTGCCGCGTTTCACCACCTGCACCTTGACTCCCATCTCAAACATATCTCCCGATGGTGCCATAGTGATATCTGCTTGCCGGGTTTCGGCCAGCATTTTCCTGACTTCATCACAGGTTCCCGATTCGATGCATGCCTGATTAACCGACCCTGTGACCAGATAAGCAGCTCCCATAGAAAAAGCTGCGGCAGCTGATGCGGGTGTTGAAATGCCACCACCCAGTCCAACCCTGAGTTTATTGAGATAACCATATTGTTGCTGAAACTGTTCCTTCTGCGCCAGGATGGTTGGAAATAGTGAAAGTGCCGGGCGGTTATCGGTATGTCCCCCAGAATCAGCCTCAACCGTAACATCCTGAGCCACCGGGATTTCTACGGCCATTGCAGCTTGATCGATTGTCAGATCACCTGATTCAACCAGTTGCCGTAAATATTTCTCCGGCGACGGGGCGAAAAAACGGGCAGCGACTTCCTCACGTGAGACCTTAGCAATAACCCGGTTTGGGACGACCACCTCACCTGCGGTGTTGCGATAGATGCCGGCAGTGCGATAGCGAATAATTGGCAAGGTTAAAGAGAGAAAGGCAGACGCCTCAATTAAGCGGATTTCGTGGCGCAGGTAAAGCTCAACCAAAGCCTTTTCCAATTCTGGTTCGGAAGGGCTATGAATCAGGTTAAAGCCAAAAGGGTGGCCAGACTGTTTTAAGCTGGCAATAGCAACTTCAACATCCTCCAGGCTCTGCCCTGCTGACCCATAAAAACCGAGCATCCCGGCTCGTCCAAACTCCAGAGCCATTCTGGCGGAACTGATCCCTTTGGCCATGGATCCACCCAGATAGGGGTAGCGAATGTCATGATCCCGACAAAATTCAGCATCACCCAGATCTTCCATTCGACAAGGAAGGACCATCCCCGAAAATTTCATGGCCGCAGTTTCAGGATCAGCTTCTGAATAGATGGTTCCGGCATTCAGCTTTGTTTTGCCCTCATTTGTAGATAAAAATAATGGTTTTTGAATCTGCCGAAGCTGTGAAATAAAATCACCATCGGCCCCACTATCAGAATCTATTGGGTGAAACAAACCAAGCGGATCAAAAATCTTTTTTTCTGCAACTTTCAAACTGACTCTCCTAAAGGGATTCCAAAGCTGCCTGAATTTGGTCAACGATCTTCTTTGGGGTCGAAGCCCCAGCCGTCAGACCAATTTTATCGAATTTTCGCAATTCAGCCAGAGGTAATTCATCGGCTGTTTCAACGTGCAAAGCCTTGGTTCCACTGGTTTCTATCACCTGCGCTAAGCGCCTGGTATTGCTGCTGTTATAGCCACCTGCAACAATGACAAAATCGGATTGATCGGCAATGTTGATTGCCTCCCCTTGGCGCATTTTTGTCGCATCACAGATTGTATGCAGAACAACGAGATCAAGACCCTTGCGCTTTGATAACTCACGGCTGATTGCATCAAAAATATGCTTATCCTGGGTTGTTTGTGCCGCTAGACAATACTTGAAGTCGGGATTGATATCACACTTCTGGCACTCTTCAAGACTGTCAAAAACGATGGTATCACCAGCCGCATAGCTCAGCAAACATTTAACCTCTGGATGAGCCTCCTCACCAAACAGGAGAAGAACCCTCCCCTTATCCGTATTATCTTCAATTAACAGGCAGGCATCTTTCACCTTGGGACAGGTTGCATCAATGACATGAATACCTCGCTGAGAGAGCGAATACTGCACCTGCTTGGTAATTCCGTGAGCACGAATAACCACGATTGAACCGGCAGGAATATCTTCCGGCGAATCGGCGCTTATCACCCCTTTTTCGGCATACGCTGCAACGACCTGGGGGTTGTGAATAATAGAACCGAGAATGTAAATATCCCCGGAGATATTTTTCTTCTCTATTATTTCATCCAACTTATGTAATGCCAGGCTGACCCCCATACAGAAGCCAGCACTTTTGGCGCGAATGAACTCCATCAAAAACCCCAACAATTATTAATACCATGCTCCACAAACTTTATATTTTGTCATCAAATAGGTATCTAAGGCAAGGCGTTAAAAGTACGGCTCTATCCACCAAACGAAGGTTGTAGCTTGAAAATTCACTGAAAAGTGCTATTTCAAGCGGATTTCTGAGTAACGCTTTTTGTTTATTACCACTTTTGTTCAAAAGGTGACTTTCTCTTAGATTTCAAGACATTGAAGTCTAATCACCTTTTTTTCGTGGATAGAACCGTAAAAGTACTATTTTAGGTGTCAAGGGTAGATTTTAATTGTAGGGCATTACTCAAAAAAAAACACCCAAGTCAATTTTGACCTGGGTGTTTGAATTTTATGGAGCGGGAAACGAGATTCGAACTCGCGACGTCAACCTTGGCAAGGTTGCACTCTACCACTGAGTTATTCCCGCTCAAAT
The DNA here is from genome assembly GCA_027858895.1 of Desulfuromusa sp. Classification (GTDB taxonomy): domain Bacteria; phylum Desulfobacterota; class Desulfuromonadia; order Desulfuromonadales; family Geopsychrobacteraceae; genus Desulfuromusa. Next base: position 50,081 of record JAQIBX010000129.1, read on the forward strand.
GACTCGCCGTAACGAGCGGATGTATGTATAGCAAAACGGCTTATCGGGTGTCAATATAAATTTCTATTTTCTAAATATGTAAAAATCTATAAATATCAATAAGTTACTTTTTTGCAAAAACCTTGAAAAATTTCATAAAATAATCGCCACCGGACCAGACAGTGAGAAATAGTGAAATATAGTAAATAAAAATACCGGCGTTATGCAGTGATGGATAGAGAAAATCAAATTGCACGCCGAAGAACCAGTAATAGCGATAATGCAACAACAACCCGACTATGGCAATCATTTGAAAAATGGTTTTGTACTTACCGAGATCGCTGGCAGCGATCACGATCCCTTCAGATGCAGCAATTGAGCGAATCCCGGAAACAATGAGTTCGCGGGAAAGAATCACAAAAACTGTCCAGGCCGGAACCCGATCCAGGGGAATCAACATGATCAAAGCCGCCATGACGATCAGCTTATCGGCTAATGGATCAAGAAACTTACCAAGGATGGTCACGATGCCCCATTTACGGGCCAGATAGCCGTCAAGCCAATCAGTCATTGAAGCCGCAGTAAACACAAACGCAGCCCAGAAACAATTCTGCCGCGACTCGAACAACAACAAAAAAACCACAATCGGAACTGCTGCAATTCGTGACAGAGTCAGAATGTTTGGCAAATTGAGGAGCTTGACATCACGAGCCATTAGAAATTGTCCTTTGAACGTGAATAAAAATCAAAGTAGTGCTTAACCTTTTTAACATAGTTCTGCGTTTCTTCAAACGGCGGAATTCCACCATATTTGCGCACCGCATTAGGCCCTGCATTATAGGCCGCAAGAGCATAATCCAAGTTCAGATCAAAATAATCAAGCATTTTACGCAAATAAAGTGACCCTCCATAAATTGAATCGGAAGGGTCAAAAGGGTTATTCACCCCAACCTCACGAGCTGTTTCAGGCATAAGCTGCATCAACCCCTGTGCTCCCTTGATTGAAACAACCTGTGGATTGAAATTACTTTCAACTTTGATAACGGCTTTAAGAAGCGATCTGTCAAGCTGAAATTTTTCAGCAAAATGGGTAATGAGTGATTCCAGTTGATATTTCTCCCCTTCGCTTCGGTAAAAAAGAAATTTATTGGTCGTTGGCACATTGGTGAAATGGACACGACCATGTTCATCAACATGGCGGTAGATTCCAGCCTGTACAGGAGCTGGAGTCAGCATCAAGGTCAACAGCACAAGAACCGGTATGAGTCGAAAAAGCATAAACATGAGTGTTCTATAACCTCTTACAGTCCTTCATGTCAATGTAAAGGGTGAAACGCTTGACAACACTGAATTCGGGACAGATAATGCCGTTCAAAATATTCCTCTACGAGACAGATGGTAATGTTATGAAAATCACAACAGATTTTTTGATTATCGGTACTGGAATTGCGGGTCTCTCCTATGCTTTAAAAGTGGCTGATAGAGGGACTGTCTCACTTGTGACCAAGCGCGATATCGATATTTCAGCCACCCAGTTAGCTCAGGGCGGTATTGCAACAGTGTTCTCCGCTGAGGACAGTTTTGCTTCCCATGCCGAAGATACAATGGTTGCAGGCGCCTATCTTTCTGATCCCCAGATTGTCGACCTGGTCGTCGAAGCCGGCCCTCCAGCGATTCATGACCTGATCGATTGGGGGGTAAAATTCAGCCGCAAGACAGATAATCTGTACGACCTGACCCGCGAAGGGGGGCATAGTCATCGACGGATTCTCCATGCCAAAGATGCCACCGGTCGAGAAATTGAGCGTGCCCTGGTTGCAGCAGCCCTCAATCATCCCAATATCACCCTTTACCAACACCATATTGCAGTTGATCTCATCACCGAAGGGAAAGTTTCACAAACAAAATTGTCCCAAAATCACTGTCTTGGTGCCTACGTTCTGGATATAAAAAACAAGGCTGTTATCGCCTTTGGTGCTCAGTTTACCGTTCTGGCAACCGGCGGTGCCGGAAAGGTTTATTTCTATACCTGCAATCCGGACATTGCGACCGGTGACGGAATAGCCATCGGTTGGCGGGCCGGAGCCGATGTTGCCAACATGGAATTTATGCAGTTCCACCCGACCACCCTTTATCATCCACAAGCCAAATCTTTCCTGATCTCAGAAGCCGTGCGCGGGGAAGGTGGAATTCTGAAGCGTGCTGACGGGTATGCTTTTATGCCTGATTACCACGAGCTGAAGGACCTGGCCCCACGCGACATTGTTGCCAGAGCCATCGATAGTGAAATGAAAAAAACCGGGGCGGACTGTGTCTATCTTGACATAACCCATAAAGGTTCCGATTTCATCAAAGATCATTTCCCGATGATTCATGAAACCTGTCTCGGCTTCGGTATTGATATGACCAAAGATCCGATCCCAGTAGTTCCTGCAACCCATTATCTTTGTGGCGGATTATGTACCGACAAAAATGGAGAAACTAATATCCGCAATCTGTTTGCGATCGGTGAAGTTGCCTGTACCGGATTACATGGTGCCAACCGCTTGGCCAGCAACAGTCTGCTCGAAGGAATTGTGTTTGCCAAAATAGCTGCCGAAGTTTCATTAGCACGGTTCGGAGAACAGCCTGCCCCGAACTTACACGTCCCCCCCTGGGATTGCGGCAATGCAACTGATAGCGATGAGGAAGTCATTGTTGTCCACAACTGGGATGAAATTCGCCGCTGCATGTGGAACTATGTCGGCATTGTTCGCTCTGACAAACGCCTCCAGCGAGCGATGAATCGGATTCTATTAATTCAGAGGGAAATTGATGAGTATTACTGGGATTTCCTGCTGACCTCTGACCTGCTGGAACTGCGCAACATCACCACTGTCGCCAGGCTGATTGTTCAAAGTGCCCTCTCACGCCATGAAAGTCGCGGGCTGCACTATACAATCGACTACCCTGAACGTGATGATGTTAATTTCCAGCGCGATACAATCATTCCTGGTTCCACTAATTTAGGTAAAGGATAAATTTTGGATATCAATACAATCCGGACAAAAATCAATCAACTCGACAATGACCTGTTGCACATATTCAATGAGCGAGCAGCTTTGGCTCTAGAAATCGGTAAGATTAAAAAGCAACTCGACTTACCGATTTATGACCCAAAAAGGGAAAAATTGATTTTTGACCGGATCCAAAAGGAAAATAAAGGTCCACTGGATAATTCAGCCATTATTCGCCTGTTTGAGCGGGTAATTGACGAAAGCCGTAGCCTGGAACGGACGCAGACAAAAGGAATCCGCTGAAATGCTGGTTATTATGAAAAGAAAAGCAACTGAGGACAATCTGGAGCAGGTTAAACAATTTCTGGTTGGACAGGATTGTGATTTTCATCAATCAACCGGAGCCGATCGAATTATTCTTGGGGTGGTTGGTGATACCAGTAATATCAATGGCAAGACGCTCAAGAAAATTGCCGGCGTGCTCGATTATTACAAAATCCCTGCTGAAGAGTAGGAAGGCTAAGCCATCAACCGATAACTTCAGACTTGGTAAACACAGTTCGCAGCACCTGCCCTGCCCCTTCAATCGCTTCGCGCGCCCCTTCTTCTCGATCCACCAGGGTCACAATTCCAACCACCTCAAGCCCTGCTCCAATCGCACGTTCAACCGCCTTCATTGAGGAGCCACCGGTGGTGGTCACATCTTCGACAATGACGACTTTGGAGCCTGGGGGCAGGTTTTTCCGACCCTCCAACCATTGACCGGTGCCGTGCCCTTTTGGTTCTTTGCGGATAATAAATGCGTGAACGCTGACACCTTCCAGTTGTGCTGCAATGGACGGTGCCGTCGCAATCGGATCGGCTCCCAGGGTCAAACCACCAACACCATCAATTGTTACGCCAAACTTTTTCAGTTCGTCCCAGAAAGCCTGACCAACCAGCAACCCACCGCGTGCATGTAAGGTCGTCTGCTTTCCATCAAAATAAAAATTACTTTTCCGGCCAGATGCAAGGGTAACTTCGCGTTCTTCATAGGATAATTCACAAATAATTGTCTTTAATTCTTCTTTAACACTCATCGCTTTTCTCCTTGAAATAACTTTAAGTATAAATATCTAACAAACTGTTCTATATCAAAAAAGTCCCAGTTGATTATTATCATGTAACCCCGGAAATTTGACCGGATACTCACCGCTAAAACAAGCATCACAAAAATCAACCTTATGATCACCAAACTGACGCAGTGTCGTGTGCAAACCCTCAAGACCAAGGTAACAGAGGCTGTCCGCCGTAATGTAGCGGGCAATTTCATCAATCGTATGAGAAGCAGAGATCAGTTCTTTACGCGAAGGAGTATCAATGCCGTAGAAACAGGGATAGCTGACCGCCGGGCTGGAAATACGAACATGAACCTCTTTCGCTCCTGCATCACGAATCATCTTAACAATTTTTCGCGACGTGGTGCCACGTACAATCGAATCATCGACCACCACCACCCGTTTCCCTTCAAGCACCTCACGAACCGGATTGAGTTTCAGCTTGACCCCAAAATGTCGAATTGACTGCTGTGGCTCAATAAAAGTACGACCAATATAATGATTACGAATCAAGCCCAACTCAAACGGCAAGCCCGCCTCTTCAGCATAGCCCATCGCTGCGGGCATACCGGAATCGGGAACGGCTATCACCAGATCAGCATCTACGGGGTACTGACGTGCCAGTTGGCGACCAAACTCTTTCCGGACCGGGTAGACCATCCGGTTAAAGATACGACTGTCAGGACGGGCAAAATAGATATACTCAAAAATACAGGGGGTATTGCGTACTTTCTCCTTAAATGGAAAGTATGATTTCATCCCTTTCTTATCGATAACAATCATTTCACCCGGCTCGATCTCCCGAATATATTCTGCTTCAATTAAATCAAACGCGCACGATTCAGAGGAAACCACAAAAGCACCATCCAACTTAGCGATACTCAAAGGTCGAAATCCACTCGGGTCGCGGACAGCAATCATCCGCGTTTCAGTCAGAAAAGCCAGGCTGTAAGCACCCTTGACCTGTTGCAACGATTCACTGAGCCGCTCAACCAATGAATCGGACTGAGACCGGGCAATCAGATGGATAATGGTTTCAGTATCGGCAGTGGTCGAAAATATTGAACCGCTCTTTTCCAGCTCATTGCGCAATTCCGGGGAATTTACCAGGTTGCCGTTGTGGGCAACAGCAATGCTGCCACGGGAATAATCAACCATGATCGGCTGACAGTTTTTCATGTCATTGCCGCCGGCCGTCGAATAGCGGACATGACCGATTGCGGCACGCCCTGGTAACTTTTCAAAAATATCATCGCGCTTGAAAACATCGGCGACCAGTCCCATACCAAGATGAGCCTTGAGATGCATGCCATCTGACGCGACAATACCGCAACTTTCCTGCCCGCGATGTTGCAGTGCATAGAGGCCCAGATAGGTCAGATTGGCAGCTTCCGGGTGACCGAAAATTCCGAATACGCCACATTCTTCATGGAGTTTATCAAACATGAATATCAAGACTCCTTAAGTCAAGTATTTCTAGTAATTCAGGCTGTTAGGCTGTAGGTGTTTAGGCTGTAGTAGTTCAGGTGTTTAGGCTGTAGTCTATTAGGCTATAGGTGTGTAACTAACAGCCTTCAGCCTTCAGCCTTCAGCCTCACAGCCTTCAGCCTGCCCTCTACAGTAACTCTTGCTGAATAAAATTTACCGCATTCTGATACAACCACAGCCCCATTCCCTCTTCCGGCAGATCTTCACGGGTCCAACGGGGATGGTGAGTGCGATGGATATAAGCCTCAGGATGGGGCATTAATCCGAACAACCGCCCGGTTTGATCACAAATCCCGGCTATAGCAGCCAGACTGCCATTCGGGTTTTCCGGATAGTTCAGCGTCGGCTGGAACTGCTGGTCAGCGTATTTCATCACGGTTAAATGGTGATTTTCCAACTGTTGCAGGGTATTCACATCAGTCGTTACAAACTTGCCTTCGCCATGGCGAACCGGAAGATAGAGATTTTCCAAGCCCTGGGTAAACACACAGGGGGAGGCTGAATCAACTTTCAGTCGACACCAACGATCCTCAAACCGTCCGCTATCGTTGTGAGTCAGGGTGCAGGTCTGCTGGATATTTCCATCAATCGCTGGTAACAATCCCATCTTAACCAGCAACTGAAAACCGTTACAGACGCCCATGACCAGCTTTCCAGCTGCTATAAAGTGCTGTAGTTGAGTGGCAAGGGAATCGGCACTGCCGGTCACCTGTGCGTGTAAAAGTCGATTCGCTCCAGCCTTGGCACTGCCGAGATCATCACCATCAAGGAAGCCACCAGCTAAATTAAGAAAATGATAATCGTTCAAGTCCACTCGACCAGTCAGCAGCTCAGAGATATGGACAATATCAGCTTCAGCTCCAGCCAGGCGGCAAGCATGGGCAACCTCACGTTCGCAATTCGTCCCATTGCCGGAAATAACAATCGCTTTGACGGTTTTTGCCATGTCACATCTCCCGCAAAGGCGCTTGCCACGCCTGTTTTAACTGTTCCAGTGACTGCTGAATCAGGCTCTGCCCCTGCAAGCCGTTGATAATCAGATCACCATTGTCGACAACCTGTCCAATACAATGGCAACTCTGGGTCACAAACATCTCCTCAAATGTCTTATTATGCTCAGGATGAATCGTCACCAGCAAACGACTCTGTGATTCTGAAAAGAGGAGTTTATCCTCACGGATAGCTGTGTTGGTATCGACCAGAGAAAGATCAATCTGCATACCGAAACCACCGGCGAAAGCAGATTCTGCCAGAGCGACTCCCAGACCACCATCGGACAAATCGTGACAAGAAGCGATCAACCCCTGCTGTTGCGCCTGGTTCAGGGTTCGGTATCGAAGCAATGCCTGCGCTGCGTTAACCTGCGGAACCTGACTGCCCAACTCATCATGTTGCGCGTAATATTCGGATCCCCCGAGTTCATCTGCAGTCAAGCCAAGCAGGTAGACCAGATCACCGGGGCGTTTCACATCCATTGAGACCGCTTTTCGTGCATCGGCAATTTTGCCAATCACCGAAAATAAAACCGTCGGCGGAATCGATATTTTATTGCCACCAATCTGATAATCGTTTTTCATCGAATCCTTGCCAGAAATCAACGGCACTCCGTAAGCAACGCAATAATCATACAGCGCCTGATTGGCACGAACCAGTTGCGCGGCCTTGTGTCTGCCATCCGGAGTCTTTTCACTTTCTACCGGATCGCACCAGCAGAAGTTATCCAGACCTGCGACATGATCAATATCACCACCAACAGAGACATAATTACGCAGGCCTTCATCAATTGCACAAGCCATCATGTGATACGTGTCAATATCGCTATAGTTGGGACAGATGCCATGGGCAACCACAACCCCCTCAAAAGAGTCGAGTAAGGGCCTGAATACGGCTGCATCTGAGGGTCCATCGTTGACCACCCCAACCAGTGGCTTGATGACAGTTCCCGCTTGCACTTCATGATCATAACGCCGGACAACCGATTCTTTGGAACAGATATTCAATCGTGACAGAAGTTGCTTTAGTTCATTGGCAAGATCTTCCGGTTGGGCGAAGTCGGGTTCCGACAACTCTTTCGGCTGCCATTTGGCCGGAATAACAAGCTGCGGGACACCTTCATGGACAAAATCCATCCCCAGATACGAAACCGTCTTCCCTTCGTAGAGACAGTGGAAATAACCTGAGTCGGTAAAAATACCAAGGTCAGTCGCTTCAACATCCATCTCAGTTGCCAGAGAGATAAAAGCCTCCAGCTTCTCTTCAGGGACCGCCAGAGTCATCCGTTCCTGTGCTTCAGAGATGAGAATTTCCCAGGGTTGCAGACCCGGATACTTAAGCGGTGCGCGATCCAGATGAAGTTCAAAGCCACCCGTATCTTCGGCCATTTCTCCAACGGATGAAGAGAGCCCCCCGGCACCATTATCGGTTAATGAATTATACAAACCGCGGTCGCGAGCAATCAGCAAAAAATCAAACATTTTCCGCTGGGTAATCGGATCGCCAATCTGTACCGCTGTCACAGGTGATCCTTCGTGCAACTCCTCGGAAGAGAAAGTCGCGCCGTGGATTCCATCCTTACCAATCCGACCGCCCGTCATGACGATATGATCACCAACCAGAACCATTTTGTCGTGAGATGGTTTGCCATGAAGTAGCCGTGGCATCAGTGCCGCAGTACCGCAATAAACGAGTGGTTTGCCAGCGTACCTTTCATCAAAAACGATCGATCCGTTGATCGTCGGAATCCCACTTTTATTGCCACCATGTTCAACACCTTCAACCACACCCTCAAATATCCGCCGGGGGTGTAACAGGCGCGGGGGCAACTCCTTTTTAAAGAAAGGTGAGGCAAAACAGAAGACATCGGTATTAAAAATCAACCGCGCCCCCATGCCGGTCCCCACCCCATCCCGATTCACTCCAACAATCCCAGTCAAGGCTCCGCCGTAGGGGTCGAGAGCACTGGGAGAATTGTGCGTTTCAACTTTAAAAACAACACTCCAATCGTCATTAAACTCAATGACTCCTGCGTTGTCTTTAAACACTGAAAGACAAAAATCAGCGGCACCAAGGTTCTCACGAACTTTAGCGGTCGCACCAACAATATAGGTCTTAAACAGGGAATCAATCAGCTGCAGGTTTCCTGCTTCATCTTCGTACTCAATTTTTGCCGCAAAAATTTTATGTTTACAGTGTTCACTCCACGATTGAGCTAACGCTTCCAGCTCCACATCGGTCAGTCCATCGCCAAGGCCAACCTTTAGACGCTCAAAAACAACGTGAGGATTTGCAATATAGTCCTTAATTTTATGCATCTCTTCAAGATTCAGGGCCAGCATTCCCTGGCGGCTGATATCGAGCAGTTCCTGATCGGACAACTGAAGGTTCAGAGTCCGGACGGTCGGAGCCTTATCACTGACAACCTTGGGAACAGTGGCAGGAACACCAACCTGAGGGTCAAGCTCATCAGCTGACAAAATCGTCCAGTGTTGAATCAAGCCGTTTGCCAGGAAGTCTGAGGCAATTTTTTCTGCCATCGATTTGTCGGTCAAGCCGCTGAACAGATACTGGGTTGAGGTATAAACAGCTTCGCCTGTTGTGAATGGACGCCCGGTGAGGTATTGAATCGCTTCTTTGGCAGTGCGTCCGGTATTATCCGTCACTCCAGGACGAAAACCGACCTCAATCAACATGTCGAAAGCATTTGCCAGCGGGTGGTTGATGGCGTACTCCTGAATTACCGGATCAGAAAATGGACCGGCAGCCGCCAGTTCAACTTCTGCAGCGCTGAGGACTGCATCTAAGGTGTACACATCCAGGGTTCGCACCGCAGGCAGATCAATATTCAGATGGTTTTTAATCTGACGCTTAATCTGTTCACCGCGAGCATCTTTGACATCTTTTTTAAGTCCTACAACGATTCTCCAGGCCATTTCTACTCCAAAAAAGATATAAGATTTAGGGTCTTGCAAAAAAACATAAGCTGGCTCAGCAAACTATGAAACCATCACTGAACTGGCTTCAAAGCAAAAACTGGCTTGACTCTGTCGACCGATAATAATTTCGGGGGCATGACCGCAATCGGTCAAAGTTTTACGAAATACTTTTCCCGCAAGGTCGGGACAATTATTTTCTTCACTTAAATGTGCCAGAAAGAGAACTTCAAGACCAGGCCAACAAATCTCCTCCAACAATAAACACGACTCATTATTGGATAGGTGTCCATGACGACTGCGGATCCGTTGTTTCAGACTCCAGGGATACGATCCATCCTGAAGCATCCGCTCATCATGATTTGCTTCAAGAACCAGCACCCGACAATTTTTCAATTGTTCAGAAACCAGACGTGTCTGCATCCCAAGGTCGGTCGCAAAGCCTATTTTACCTTCACTTGACTGGATCGTAAAACCAACAGGATTGACGGCATCATGGGTTGTTGAAAATGGTGATATTAACAGGTTTTGAAAGGAAAAAGATTCTCCGCTGGCAAAATATTGCAGATCTTCAATCTTGCCAAGTTTTGGTAAGGCGGCATGAGTGTGCCGATCGATATAGACTGGTAAATTGTAACGGCGGGCAAGAGGACCAATCCCACCGACATGATCGTGATGTTCGTGAGTCACCAGGATGGCGTGCAAATCATCACCAGCCAACCCCACAGTAGAAAGCCGCCGCTCGGTCTCTATTCCGGACAACCCTGCGTCAATCAACAATCGACAGCCATCGACCTCGATCAATGTACTGTTTCCGCGACTACCACTGGCCAGCAAACATACCCGCACTTAACTGTTCCCTTTCGTCCCCTAAAGAGCGTTGCCCTTATACCTAATATTGGCCCCTTCTGCAAGGAAGAAAACCAGCAAAGATATTCCGTAAAAGAGATTTGCAAATCGGATAATTTTATGTACTCTTGAAGGAGGTTCCCCGGTATCGTATCAAATAACTGAGATTCTTGGGGAAATGCTCAACTATTTTTTTCATACTCTACAAGGAGACTATAAAATGTCTGTAAAAATTGCGATTAACGGGTTTGGACGAATCGGCAGAAATGTCCTGCGTATTGCCAGCCAATCCAGTGACTTAGAAGTCGTTGCTGTCAACGACCTGACCGATGCGAAGACACTAGCACATCTGTTTAAATATGATTCAGTTCACGGTATTTTTTCGGGACAAGTTGAAACTGACGGGGAGAACCTGATCGTTAACGGTAAATCGGTCAAAATCCTCTCCCAGCGCGACCCAAGTCAGCTCCCATGGAAAGAACTAGCAGTTGACATTGTCATCGAGGCGACCGGACTTTTTTCAGCTCGCGACCAGGCAGCACAACATCTGACCGCTGGAGCTAAAAAAGTAGTGATCAGCGCCCCAGGAAAAGATGCCGACATCACTATTTGTATGGGGATCAACGAAACTAATTTTAATCCTTCTAAACACAGTATCATTTCCAATGCCTCCTGCACCACCAACTGTTTGGCTCCGGTGGCTAAGGTTCTGCTGGAAAACTTCGGCATTGTCAGAGGCATGATGACCACGGTTCACTCGTACACTAATGATCAGAAGATTCTCGACCTGCCACACAAAGACCTGCGCCGCGCCAGAGCTGCCGGGGTCAATATTATTCCAACAACCACTGGCGCCGCTAAAGCAACTGCCCTGGTTCTGCCACAGCTTAAAGGCAAACTTGATGGGATGGCGATTCGAGTTCCGACACCAAATGTCTCTCTGATTGATCTGGTTGTCGAGACCGAAAAAACAACCACTATCGATGAAGTTAATGCTGCCATGCGGTCAGCGTCAGAAAATGAGTTAAAAGGGATTCTCGATTATTGTGAACTCCCATTAGTCTCACGTGACTTCAATGGATCGGCTGCATCGTCAACATTCGACTCCCTGATCACCAACGTTATCGGTGGAACCATGGTAAAAGTGCTGACCTGGTACGATAATGAATGGGGTTATTCTTGCCGAGTTTTTGATCTGGTGCGTTACATTGCTGCACAAAAATAAAAACAATGGGCAGGTCAGCAAATCATCATTTATTGCGGAGAGAGCAACAATGTTTAACAAAAAATCACTGAAAGATGTCGATGTTAAAGGCAAGAGGGTTTTCTGTCGCTGTGATTTCAATGTTCCCCTTGATGATAACGGTGCCATTACCGACGATACCCGCATCCAGGCAGCATTGCCGACAATTCGCCATCTGATTGGCCAAGGGGCAAAAGTCATCCTGGCCTCCCACCTTGGTCGCCCCAAAGGGAGGCCAGCACCAGCCTTCAGTCTCTGCCCGGTGGCAACACGCTTAAGTCAATTACTCGGGCAAGCGGTTATTATGGCGCCCGACTGTGTGGGTGAAAACATTCAACTCCTGGCCAATCAATTGGGCGAAGGCCAGGTTATGCTGCTGGAAAATGTTCGTTTCCATAATGAAGAAACAGACAATGATCCAACCTTTGCTGCACAACTGGCGGCTTTGGGTGAAATCTATGTCAACGATGCCTTTGGCACCGCGCATCGCGCCCACGCATCAACGGAAGGGGTTGCACATTTACTGCAGCCCGCAGTTGCCGGTTACCTGATGGAAAAAGAACTGCAATATTTAGGCGGGGCATTGGCAAACCCAGAACGTCCTTTTGTTGCTATTCTAGGTGGTGCCAAAGTCAGCGATAAGATCACCGTCATTGAAAATCTTCTGACTAAGGTTGATGCGATTCTGATTGGTGGTGGAATGGCATATACCTTCCTGAAAGCCCAGGGGGTAGAAGTTGGCCTGTCACTGGTCGAGAATGACCGCATTGCCCTGGCTGGCGACTTACTGGATAAAGCTAAAAAAAGCGGCATCAAATTTCTCCTGCCGACAGATCATATCGTTGCCGAAAAATTTTCCGCTGACAGCCCTGCAATTATTGCCAGAAATGAAGAATTCCCCATAACAGGCATGGGACTCGATATCGGCCCGGAAACAATCACAACTTATGAAGAGCAGATTGGTAGTGCAAAAACAGTCATCTGGAATGGGCCGATGGGGGTGTTTGAATTTGACAACTTCGCTAAAGGTACCCTGGCTATTGCCAAAGCTTTAGCAAAATCGGATTGCCTGTCAATTATTGGGGGTGGGGACTCTGTTGCTGCGGTCAATAAATCAAATTTACAAGATCAAATGACTCATATTTCCACCGGCGGTGGGGCATCGCTGGAGTTTCTCGAAGGTAAAGATTTACCAGGGGTTGTTGCTCTGACAGATAGCTAAGGGAGAAATCAAGATGCGCAAACCGATCATTGCAGGGAACTGGAAACTGAACAAAACCATAGCTGAAGCGCGGGAACTGGCTGCACAACTGACAGAAAATCTCAAGGGAATAGAGGACAGAGAGGTCATTATTGCCCCTGTCTATACGGCATTATCAGCCGTTGCAGAAGTGCTAGAGAATTCTCCAATTCAACTGGCTGCACAAAACTGCTACCCCGAAATATCTGGCGCATTTACCGGTGAAATTTCCCCCCAATTTCTTCAAGATGCCGGCTGCCAATATGTCATTATCGGCCATTCTGAACGCCGTCATCTGATGGCGGAAACCGATCACTTTATCAATCAAAAAATGATCAAAGTTCTTGAAACCGGACTGAAACCGATTCTCTGCATTGGAGAAACATTGCAGGAACGGGAAAACAATCAAATGTTGGAGATTTTAAGCAAGCAAATCAAAGGGGGTCTTGCCAACTTCACCACAGAGCAAATGTCCACCGTTGTGATTGCCTATGAACCTGTTTGGGCCATCGGTACCGGCAAAACGGCAAGCACTGAACAAGCACAAGATGCCCATTTCTTTATCCGCGGCTTAGTGCAAGAATTATTTAACCCAGAAGTCGCCGAGCAGACCCGCATTCTTTACGGTGGCAGCGTCAAGCCTGACAACGTTGATAGTTTAATGGCACAGCAAGATATTGACGGGGCACTCGTCGGTGGAGCCAGCCTGAAAGCAGAGGATTTTATTCGGATTGTTCAATTTGAAATTTAAACAGCGGCCTCCCTTTCATGCCTGGTGAGAGGGGGGCCGCTCTATTTCTCATCCATTGCTGCCACGATACCCTTGCCGATTCCCCTGCTGCCAGCGCCAACCATCCTGACACATTTCTTCCAACCCACGCTCAGCCTGCCAACCCAGTTCCTGCTTGGCAAAACTCGGATCAGCGTAACAGGCAGCAATATCCCCCGCCCGTCTGGGTTTGATCTGGTAAGGCACTTCACATCCGGAGATACGCGAAAACGCCGCAACCATTTCGAGCACACTGTAGCCGCGACCCGTCCCCAAATTACACGTCACCAGACCCGGAGCTTTGGCTAAGCGTTCCAAGGCGCGCAGATGACCAATAGCCAGATCAACAACATGGATATAGTCACGCACCCCGGTACCATCAACCGTTGCGTAGTCATTACCAAAAACCGAAAGATGCGGCAGTTTGCCGATGGCGACCTGGCTGATAAAAGGAAACAGATTATTGGGAATACCGGCGGGATCTTCACCAATGCGGCCACTGGAATGAGCGCCGATCGGGTTAAAATAACGCAGTAGTGCAATCCGCCACTCGGGATCGGAGACATGCAGATCGCGCAGCATTTCTTCGATAAACAGCTTGGTGCGTCCATAGGGGTTGGTTGCCCCGGTCGGAGCATTCTCGGTTATCGGTAAAATCTCAGGGTCACCGTAAACGGTCGCAGAAGAACTGAACACCAATTGCTTGCAGCCGAACTCGGCCATCACTTCACAGAGGGTGGCGGTACCAGTGATATTGTTCTGATAGTAGCTCAGCGGTTGTTCGACCGACTCCCCTACCGCTTTAAGTCCGGCAAAGTGCACCACGGCTTCCGGTTGATGTTCTTTAAAGATTTCCTGTAAGGCAGCACGATCACGCACATCAGCCTTGACAAACTGCGGAGCTTTGCCGCTGATTTCAGCAACCCGTTGCAGAGCCTGCGGCGAACTGTTGGACAAATTATCGACAATGATCACTTCAGCGCTCGCCTGTAACAGTTCAACCACCGTATGCGAGCCGATAAAACCTGCACCACCTGTGACAAGAATCTTCAAGATTTCGCTCCTTTTTTTAAACTTTATCGAAGACTGATAAAACACAAACCCATTCACTTCGTTTCAATTCTATACGATCTTCGCTGAAACGGTCGAATTAACCCGAGATTTTATCCATAATGGCTAATAATTCAGCCGTCTTCTCCTGCATCAATTCAGCATCACCACGCGCTTCAACATTGAGTCGAATCACCGGCTCCGTATTAGACTCCCGCAGGTTAAAGCGCCACTGCCCCATGTCCAGGCTCAGACCATCGGTATGATCAACGTCGCGGGCAGCTGGTTCGTATTGCTGACGAATCACCTCAATGACTTGGGCCGAATCTCCAACCCGACGGTTGATCTCGCCACTGGCAGGATATTTCTTGATCCGCTCTGCCACCAGTTGCGACAGGGGCAAGTCACTCTTGCTCAGTAATTCAACCACCATCAACCACGGGATCATGCCGCTATCACAATAAGCAAAATCACGGAAATAGTGGTGAGCGCTCATTTCTCCGCCATAGAGGGCATTTTCAGCGCGCATCCGTTCTTTGATGAAGGCATGTCC
>JAQIBX010000139.1 GCA_027858895.1 Desulfuromusa sp.
GATGCCAGTTTTTGTTATAAGCAAAATTGAATTCAAATCGAAAAACTACTAATGGTTGAAAACCATATTCAAATCAGTGCCTTGCTTTATGTCGCCAAGATTTAACCGGACAGTAGTGATGTCTTCCTATTAATCCGGTTGGCCGCAAACGCCGCGCCGAAGCCATTGTCAATATTGACCACTGTTACTCCACTGGCGCAGGAATTGAGCATGCCAAGCAGGGCTGCTATACCGCCGAAAGAGGCACCATAGCCGACCGACGTTGGCACGGCAATCACCGGGGTGGCGACCAGACCACCAACGACCGAGGGGAGGGCCCCTTCCATGCCGGCGATAACAATCAGGACTGCTGCTTGCTGCAGTAAGTCCTGACGGGCGAGCAGGCGATGAATCCCGGCAACCCCGACATCGATCAGTTCTTCAACCTCGTTACCAAGCATTCGGGCAGTAATAGCAGCTTCTCTGGCGACTGGTAGATCAGAGGTGCCGGCGCAGATAATCAAAATTTTACCAGCTCCGGCGATCTCTATTTTTTGTTGTACCAGGCAGAATGTTCGTGCGTCGATATCGTACTCTCCCTCGGGAAACTGATTGCAAAGAGCAGTCCCTTTTTCACCATTCAGGCGGGTGACAAGGATGTTTCGACCCCGTCTCTCCAGGGCCGAGAGAATTGTTCTCAGTTGCTCCAGACTTTTACTTTCACCCAGGATGACTTCGGGAAATCCCTGACGCAGTTCGCGGTGATGATCGAGTTGGGCGATACCGAGGTCTTCAAACGGAAGTTGCTTCAAGCGTTCGACCCCATTATCCACACTGATCTGACCATCGACCAGTGACTGTAGCAGGCGCGTCAGTTCTTTATTATTCATACGTTATCCCATTTTAAAGACCAAGATCAGCAGAAATCCCCTGCATTGCTTCCAGGCAGAGATCGCAGAATTCCGGTATGGCTAGGCCAATTAACTCACATTCAGCGATGATTGCCCGATCGGCTCCGGCGGCAAATTGTTTTTCCTTATACCTTTTGCGCACAGATTTTGGTTTGACACTGCCCAGTTTTTTGTCTGGATAAACCAGCGCCGCAGCAATGATCAACCCGGTGATGGTTTCTCCGGCAGCCAAAGCATGGTGGAAATGTTCACTGCGCTTGTCTTCGTGGGCATGCTCATTGTGCATTCGAATTGCTTCGATAATTTCCTCGGCAACCCCTTCCTTACGTAAAATACGGACCGTTTCATGGGTGTGGCTGGCAGGATCATCGAGAGTCAGTTCGGCATCGAGATCGTGCAATAAGCCGGTCAGTCCCCAGAGCTCTTCATCCTCAGAAAAATGGCGAGCCAGGGCACGCATAACCGCTTCGCTGGCGAGACAATGTTTGATGAGATTGGGGCTGTTTAAGTGTTGCTTGAGTAGCTCCAGTGAGCGTGCGCGGTTGATTCCGTAGTCCATTTGTTTTCTCCAGTTTTGCTAGTCCGCCGAAATTATTATGGCGCCGCTGCCAATCATAGCAAAAAAAAGCCTGCGACCAAAGGGCCGAGGTGGATATTTTCGTAATTGACCGCTATCTTCTGCTCAGGGTAGTTTTAGGGAAACTTTTTCTGGAGATAATGTTAATGGATGAATTTGTAGAAGATGATTTGCCGCTGAGTCGAACCAAAAAAAAACAAGAAGCAAAACAGGTTGAACAGATTGCCGAACAGCTGGTCAGTTTACCCGATAAACAGTTTTCTCAGATCGATCTTCCCGCTATAGTTGCCCAGGAAGCTGAACTGGCTCGTGCGACCAAGGGACGCGGTTCACAGCGTCGCCAACTGAAGCATCTGGCTGGCTTGATACGTAAATCAGAGGATGTTCTAGAGGCCTTGACGAGGCAGTTAGAGAGCCTTGATCAGGTTACGCGAGGGGATAAGAAACAATTTCATCAGTTGGAAAAATTACGCGATCGACTCTGTGACGCAGATAGTTTTACGGCTGCATTTGACGAAATGCTTGAGTTGGCTCCCGAAATTGATCGTAAAGCAATCTCACGTTTGTCCAGGTCGGTTCAACAACATGATGATCGGCGGGCTTCCCGGGAAATATTCCGGCGCTTGCGGGATGAATTTACCGAGCAATAAGATTTAGTTGTTTCCCAATCACGTCATTGATATTGGTAGATATGATGGCAAATAATACAGATCAAAATTCTGCTGATAAAAAGCAGAATAAAAAATTAGGAACATTCGCTGGAGTTTTTACCCCAAGTGTTCTGACAACTCTTGGAATCATCCTGTTCATGCGCCTGGGTTATGTTGTTGGCGCAGCAGGGATAAAGCAAGCGCTGCTGATTATTATGGTGGCTAATCTTATCTCGGTGTTAACCAGCGTCTCTTTATCCGCAATCGCTACTAACCTGACCGTTCGCGGTGGCGGTGATTATTTTTTGATTTCTCGAACCCTTGGTCTTGAATTTGGTGGTGCCTTGGGGCTGGTTTTATTTATTGCCCAAGCGGTTTCAGTCGGATTTTATTGTATCGGCTTTGGTGAGATTTTTGCCGGATTATTTGGAGCCGGAGGTGGCACTGCTCAGATAATTGCGGTGGTGGCAATTGGCGGATTATTTATTCTCGCCTGGCAAGGCGCGGACTGGGCAACCCGCTTCCAATTTGTTGTCATGGGTATTCTCATTTTTGCTCTGTTATCTTTTTTTCTGGGTGGATTATTCCACTGGGATGATCAGATTTTCCGCGAAAACTGGAATACAACAGCTTCGGAGCAGGGTTTCTGGGTATTATTTGCCATCTTTTTCCCGGCGGTTACTGGTTTTACTCAAGGGGTTAGTTTGTCGGGAGACCTGGAAGACCCCGGCAAAAGTCTGCCACTGGGGACTTTTCTGGCAGTTGGCATATCAATCCTTGTTTACTTTGGCGCCGCACTTGTCTTTGCCGGGGTGCTCCCGCAGGATATTTTGCTCGTTGATTATGATTCAATGCGCAAGGTCGCCTGGTTGCCAATTCTGATTACGGCTGGGGTCTTTGCTGCAACCCTTTCCTCGGCGATGGCTTCATTCCTCGGGGCTCCACGGATTCTGCAAGCATTGGCTGCAGATAAGATTTTTCCTGTCTTGAATCCTTTTGCCAAGGGTGATGGCCCGGCAAATAACCCACGGCGCGGGGTGCTGCTGGCAGCTGGAGTTGCGGTTCTGACGGTTGGTCTTGGCAATCTCAATCTGATCGCCAGCGTGGTAGCAATGTTCTTTCTGCTCTCTTATGGGCTACTCAACTATGCAACTTATTTTGAAGCCCGCTCTGCTAGTCCATCTTTTCGGCCCCGCTTTAAATGGTATCACCACCGGATCAGTTTAGCTGGAGCCATCCTCTGTTTGCTGGTGATGCTGGCTATTGACTGGAAAGCCGGTGCTTTAGCGGTTGCGGTGCTGTTTATTCTTTATCAGTATCTACAACGTACCGTTCATCAAACCCGTTGGGCCGATAGCCATCGCTCCTACCATCTTCACCAGGTTCGTGAGCACCTGCTCCAGGTTTCTCAGGAGTTAGAGCATCCCCGAGACTGGCGGCCGCAGATTCTGATTTTTTCTGATAAACATGAACAGCGTGAGCCATTACTACAATTTGCGACCTGGCTGGAAGGAAAAAGTGGTTTGACAACTCTGGTCAGGTTGCTGACCGGAAATGGTGTCAAGTTATATAAACAGAAAGAGGAGGCAGAAAAAGAGCTTCATGAAGACATCAGTGCAAGTGGGACTCAGGTCTTCCCCCTGGTTGTGACTGCTCCGGATTTTGAAACCGGAAGTTCGGTGCTGCTCCAGTCCTTTGGTATTGGGCCATTGCGCGCCAATACAATTCTGCTTAATCATCATAGTTTTTATCTGGAAAAATTTCTCAGTGGCAGTTTGAAAGCTTATGGAAAAATTTTACGGATGGCGTTACGGCTTGAATATAATCTGGTTATTTTTGATGCTGACGAGCAGGACTGGCAGGATCTTCACCATCTGGCACCAGACCAGCGCCAGATTGATATCTGGTATGAGCGGGATGCTAATGGTTCCCTGATGTTGCTGCTCGGATATCTAATGACCAGGGATTCCTTCTGGTCCAACGCCAGGTTGCGGGTGTTGTTGCCGGTAGAGGAGAATAATCCTCAGGCCACTAAAGAAGCGCTGCTGGAAGAATTGGATCAGGTCAGAATAGCTGCTGAGGCGGTGGTGGTTGAAGATCGGGAAACTGAAACAATGATTGCCCATTCAAAATCCGCCAGTCTGGTTTTTCTCCCAATTAAATTAAAAGGGGGTGAAATCTTCGACAGTAGCGGCAGTCAGGTTGATAATCTACTGCAACAGTTGCCCATTGTCGCCATGGTCTTGGCTGCTCAGGATATTCAGCTCGATGCTGAACCAGATGCCGGGATTGCTGGTCAGTTGGCTGAAGTAGATGACCTGCTTACTGCTGCAGAACGGCGAGTTACCGATGCAGAAGAAGAGTTAGGCGAGGTTAAGGTGGTTTTCGAACAGAACTTGAAAAAATTGCTTGAAGC
>JAQIBX010000003.1 GCA_027858895.1 Desulfuromusa sp.
CCCGATCTTTTTCTCTCCAGATCAAATCTGCAATAGCGATCGGCGTCGTAATTTCGTGACAGAGAACCCGATCAAGACTAAGGACTTTCACTCCGGGAAACGGTTCATCTCGCAAATGACTATCAAAAATCTTTTCGGCTAATGTCTTACCCATGAATACTCCTGTAGATTTTATTCAATAAAAATCAGCAATTATTCAGCGCGATGAGCAGGTGTCGACTATGGGGTTGTCCCTTGGAATGGGCGACACCTGTCCATCACTGATACTGAACAATAATCATATGCTGGTATGAGAACGTTTTTCAGCAACAACCAGTTTATTCAATGCATTAATATAAGCTTTAGCGCTGGCAACAATAATATCTGGATGAGCACCCTGTCCGAGAACCTCTCGTCCTTCCGCAGATTGCAAACGCACGCTACACTCCCCTTGGGCATCTGTTCCACCAGTAATTGCACCGACAGAAAAATTGAGCAACGTCGCATGGCTTTTGGTGAGTTTCTTGATCGCCTTAAAGGACGCATCAACTGGCCCATCACCCATCACCGCAGCCTTTTTGATCTTGCCATTTATTTCCATAGCAACTGTCGCTGTCGGAGCCGCAAAGGAACCAGAACTCACATTCATCTGTTCCAGCTTGTAGATTTCAGGAACACGCAAAACTTCATCAGCAACAATGGCGTCAAGATCTTCATCAAAAATCTCTTTTTTCAAGTCGGCCAAAGTCTTAAAGCGAACAAAAGCTTTTTGAATTTCCTCTTTGGAAAGATCGTATCCGAGTTTCTTTAACCGATCAATAAAAGCATGCCGTCCCGAATGTTTACCCAGAACCAGTTTATTCTGGTTCAAGCCGACCGACTCAGGAGTCATGATTTCGTAGGTTGATTTATCCATCATCACCCCATGCTGATGAATCCCCGCTTCATGGGCAAATGCATTGATTCCAACAATCGCTTTATTCGGCTGAACATGAATCCCGGTAATTGTTGACAGCAGTTTACTCGAAGGAATGATCTGTTCCGTGACAACATTAGTGGTATAAGGGAGAATATCCTGCCTGGTACGCAGGGTCATAACCGCTTCTTCAAGGGAACAGTTACCAGCCCGCTCTCCGATACCATTGATCGTACATTCAAGCTGACGTGCTCCAGCTTGTACCGCCGCTAAAGAGTTAGCAACCGCCAGACCTAGGTCATTGTGACAGTGAACCGAAATAACAGCTTTATCGATATTGCTGACATTTTTTTTAAGATAGCGGATGATATCGAAATATTCTGACGGAATGGTGTAGCCAACGGTATCGGGAATATTGACCGTTGTAGCACCAGCCTCAATAACCGCCTGGATAATTTTAGCGAGAAACGGGAGTTTCGTACGTACCGCATCTTCAGCAGAAAATTCAACATTGGGCGTATATCCGGCAGCACGGGTAACGGCAGCTACAGCCGTATCCAGAACTTCCTGCTCACTCATTTTCAGCTTATATTTCATATGAATATCGCTGGTCGCAATAAAAGTATGGATTCTCCCGCGCTCTCCAGCATACTTCAAAGCATCCCAGGCCCGGTCAATATCCATATTATTTGAACGCGAAAGACCAGCAATTTGTGGGCCCTTAATAGTCTTAGCAATTCTCTTAACCGCTTCATAATCACCATCTGAAGCAATTGGAAAGCCCGCCTCCATAACATCAACGTTCAGACGTTCCAGTTGATGGGCAATCCGCAGTTTTTCTTCAATATTCATACTTGCGCCAGGAGATTGTTCACCATCACGCAAAGTTGTATCGAAAATAATAATGTTTTCTTTTTGACTCATGACTGACTCCTCAAAAGTTGTCCCCGATTGTTTGATCAAGGGTAGTTCGTGTTGGTTGCGTTATTTCGACAGCATTCAATCCTAGGTCACCTAGGTCAGATTCCACTTCAGAACCACCCCCTTTCACAATTAAAATTAAAAAACCCCTGCCTATATAAATAGACAGGGGCGAGAGTTTTAGCTTCGCGGTACCACCCTGATTCGTTCGCCCTGCACATAAACTAGCGAACCTTCATTTTCCCTTTACGCAGGATCACGACAGAAACTAACCAAAAGATGGCTTTATCCCTGCAGCTCCAAGGCGAGTTCAGCATTTTCCGTATCGGTTCGCAGCAACCACCGACTCTCTCAGACGGAGAAAAAAGCCTACTACTCCTCTTCATCGCTTTTAAACTAGAGTGGATTCAACCTAAAATACATGACTAAGTCAAGTTAATTAATGCGGCCAATCTATTCAGATTTTATTTATAATCAGCCCAAACTTCAATCCTGTTACGGAAAATTCAGGATTCTACCGGGACTTCAACCTTTTCCTGACGCCTCTTTCTCCAGTTAATAAAATGAGCTATCGGCCCTGACACCAGATATGCTATCCCAACCAGAAACAGCATAATTGGTGGATTTGCGACAATAACAATCAACAGGATTATGGCCAGAACCAACATCGTGAATGGTTGACGTTTAAAAAGCTCGGGATCCTTTAAAGAGATATACTCAATATTGCTAACCAACAAAAATGCTAACAAAAAAACCAGAATGACCATGGAAAACATTTTAATAGTGCCCGTACCACCCAGTTCATAAAACATTAGCACACAAGTAGCAACAATGCAGGCAGCAGCAGGAATCGGCATACCGATAAAACGCCGGGATTCGACGGTAGAAACTTGCACATTAAAACGGGCCAAACGCAGCGCACCACAAATCACATAAAGAAAGGCGGCCAGCCAGCCAAGCTTACCAAAAGGTCTTAATGCCCAGACATAAAGAAGAACTCCAGGAGCCACTCCAAAAGAGATAACATCCGCCAGAGAATCAAGTTCAACCCCGAACTTACTACTGGTTCCGGTTAATCTGGCTACTTTTCCATCCAGACCATCAAAAATAGCAGCCAGCAAAATAAACCAGGCCGCTCGCTCATAATTGCCATCAGTTGTCGCAATAATGACGTAAAATCCAGAAAAAATTCCAGCTGCTGTGATCAGGTTGGGAAGAATAAAAACCCCTTTACGCAGGTTTTCCCGTTTTTCGCTTCTTAAACAATCCTCTGTCAAGACAGTGTCCCCAGAACAGTCTCACCGGCCATAGTATGTTCGCCAAGAGTGACTGTTACGTCAGCATTTTTTGGAAAAAAGATATCAACCCGAGATCCAAATCGGATCAATCCATAGCGTGTTCCCTGTTGCAACACATCACCAATAATCGGATAAGTGACAATTCTACGAGCAATTAAACCGGCAATCTGAACGAAAAGAATTCGTGAACCGCTAGTTGTCTCCAGCAGAATCCCAGATTGCTCATTAGATTCGCTTGCTTTGTCGTAAGAGGCATTGAGAAATTGACCCTTATTATAATACATTTCAACAACCTTGCCAGCGCAAGGAGCCCGGTTCACATGAACATTGAAGACAGACATAAAAATACTGACTTTAATAACCCGCTCTTTGAAATAGCGATCTTCCTGAACTTCACCGACAAAAACAACCTTGCCGTCTGCTGGGGCTATAACTAAATTATCGCCGTCAGGAACAACCCGTTCTGGATTGCGAAAGAAATAGACACTGAACAGAGTTAAAAACAACAGTAAAAGCGTCATAATTGCCCAACCCAAGAGGGCAAATACCAGGGTAACAAAGCCAAACAGGCCGATAAAGGGATAACCCTCACTAGCAATCGGTTGATTTTTATTGTGCATGACAATCCTCAGGTTTAAGAATAATTAGCCAACAACCCCTTTAGCACCACGTCCAATAACGACCGGGCCAGAACGAACAACTTCTTTAATCCCCATTGGTCGCAACAGTTCAAGGATACCATTTATTTTTGCCGGAGCACCAGTAATTTCAATTGTATAGGATTTAGGGGTGACATCAATAACTTTGGCACGAAAGATATCAACAATCCGCAATGCCTCCGCCCTGGATTCAGCATCAGTTGAAACCTTGATCAGAGCCAGTTCACGCTCAATGTATTCGCCCCCGGTAAAATCTACAACTTTGATAGTAGAAATCAATTTATTCAGTTGTTTCGTAATCTGTTCCAGAACTCGATCATCGCCCCGCGTCACCAGAGTCATACGAGAGAGGTCTGTCTCCATCGTTGGAGCCACAGAGAGACTTTCGATATTAAAACCACGGCCGGAAAACAATCCAGAGATTCGTGAAAGAACACCGAATTCATTCTCCACTAGAACCGAAATTGTATGCTTCATTGACTTAATCCTCCCGGCCGATAACTGGCCGTTCTGTCTATAACGCTCATTAAGAGGCAAGAACCATTTCATGAATCGCTTTGCCCGCAGGAACCATCGGCAGAACATTCTCTTCTCGGGAAACTTTAAAATTCATCAAAACCGGACCAGGAGTCTCTAACGCCAGCTTAATAGTTGCTTCAACTTCATCAACTTTTGTCGCTTGCAACCCGGTAGCGCCATAGGCTTCTGCTAGCTTAATAAAATCAATTGGCAGCTCCATAACCGTCTGGCTATAACGTTTTTCAAAAAACATCTGCTGCCATTGGCGCACCATTCCCAGATAATTATTATTGAGTATAACAATTTTCACCGGCAGCTGATACTGCACCAAGGTAGCCAACTCCTGGGAATTCATCTGGAATGAACCATCGCCAGAGATATCGATGACCTGACGCTCTGGGTAGGCCACCTGAGCACCCAATGCTGCTGGCAAACCAAACCCCATGGTTCCCAGACCACCAGACGTCAGGAACGTTTTCGGACGTCTAAAAGCAAAGAACTGTGCAGCCCACATCTGATGTTGACCGACCTCAGTTGTGATAATGGCATCCTCATCGGTCATTTCACTGACTTTTTCGATGACAAACTGCGGCTTGATCACCGACTTGGAGGGACGATATGTCATTGGATGACGCTCTTTCCATTCTCCAATGGCCGAGCGCCATTCTTCTGTTGCCTCTACCAGATCCTCCAACAGTTCCGGTTTTTGATTCAGGCAACCAGACAATTTTCCTAAAGTATCTTTCAGGTCACCGACGATCGGCAGGTCAACTTCCACATTCTTCCCGATCGAAGTCGGATCAATATCGACATGAATAATCTTAGCCTTCTCAGCAAAACTGTCGATTCGTCCAGTAACCCGATCATCAAACCTGGCCCCAACGGCAATCAGAAGATCGCACTCTGTGACCGACATATTGGCGTAAAAAGTGCCATGCATCCCTAACATTCCCAAAGCCAAGGGATGCCGCTGAGGAAAAGCAGCCATCGCCATCAGTGTCGTTGTTACGGGAATTTTTGTCTGTTCTACCAATTTGAGGAGTTCATCATCTGCCGCCGACAGGGTAATCCCGCCACCGACATACAAAACCGGTTTGCGGGCTGAGAGAACCATTTTAGCCGCTTTTTCTATCTGTCGGATATTTCCACTGTAAGTTGGTTTATAGCCACGCAAACTCACCTTATCGGGGTAATTAAATTTATGGCTTTTGACTTGAATATCCTTGGGCAGATCGATCAACACCGGACCGGGTCGACCGGTTCGGGCAATATAGAAAGCTTCTTTGATGATTCTCGCCAGATCGCGGATATCAGCAACCAAATAATTATGCTTCGTACAGGGGCGAGTAATGCCACACATGTCCGCTTCCTGAAAAGCATCATTGCCGATCAGTGGCGTCGGAACCTGACCAGTAATGATCACCATTGGAATTGAGTCCATATAGGCCGTTGCAATCCCGGTTACGGTATTTGTCGCACCGGGCCCGCTGGTAGCGATAGCTACGCCTACTTTACCGGTACAGCGCGCATAGCCATCCGCAGCATGAACCGCAGCCTGTTCGTGGCGAGTCAAAACATGTTTGATGGATGATTCATAAAGGTCATCGTAAATATTAATAACAGCTCCCCCAGGGTAACCAAAAACGGTATCTACCCCTTCGAGCTTTAAAGATTCAAGCAAAATCTGTGACCCGGTCAATTCCATCTGTTCCTCCTCAACTTTCAACTGTACACATCCGACAGTTTTCTCTTTGCTATCAAAACAACCTGCAAGTTAGTCAGAACAACAAAAGCGCTTGTAACCACCTTTACATAGCGAGCCAACCAGCCAGGGATAATTGAAACATAAAATACAGCAAAGGGCTTAAGCATCTAGCTTAAGCCCTTTGCTGTACCGAAACATTCCGTTGTTGCAAAACGGAGTCAGGCGGTAACAGTTAGGAGAATTTTCTCCATTTCATCCTTACCAACCAATTTCATTTTTTTCACTTTGTTTTTTTCCAACTCTTCTTCTGGGGACAAGAGTCCCTTTTTGTCATACTCTGACAATTGTTTCTCAAACAGATTGTGTTCTTCATAGAGCATGCGAAAACGGGGGTTAGTCTCGGTAAGATTTTGCAAAAGGGTCTGATCAACGTCCATTGGCACCTCCGCGCATGTAAGTGATTTTAAACTAAGAAAAGATAATTGTAAAATAAACAAATTGACGCAAAATTGTCAACAATTAACCCCGGTTTTAGAGGCTGGCTTTACAGATAAATTTAATTCTGCATCCGAAGGTCGAATATAGGTCGGAAGGACTTCAGCTGCGCCCTGAACCGAACCCGCACGCCACGCTTGCAATGCCAACCAGGAAACCTGTACAGCACGCAGTTGGTGCGACGTAGCAACAGGAATCAAGGCACGATCGGCAAGAATAGCATCGATAAGGTGGCGATAGAGCAAAACTCCATCTCCAACCAGGGCAACCTCACCCGATAACTCTTTCAGTAACTGATCTGGGGGCAAAACAGACGGTTCTCCAATCGCAATGGGACCAACATCAGGGTGCCATTCAAACAATTGGCTATAAGCTTCTTTTTTCCGAGCATCCAAAAAAGCACAAATAGGAACCGGGGACAAAGGCAGGTTCATCGCAACGGCCTGTAAGGATGAGATGGGGACAACTGGTCTATTCAGAACCTGAGCCAACCCCTTGATCGTAGCGACCCCAATCCGCAGCCCGGTAAAAGAACCAGGTCCGGTAACCACGGCCAGAAGATCCAGATCCTCAAGCTTCCAATCAGCCTCTCCGAGCAAAAGATCAATCTGTTTTAATAGTTTTTCACTGTGGGTAATACGGACATTTAAAAGTGACTCAGCAACCAGGAATTCGCCCCGACACAAAGCAACACTGCCTGTGATAGATGAACTATCAACAGCAAGAATTTTTATCCCTTCTGCGTCCGGCATCAACCCCACAACCTTATAATATCGTTGTAAAAAGCCAGAACCATCAACATCAGCAGCATAGCCATCCCAACCTGTTGAGCCATCTCCCGGGCGCGAATTGAGACTGGTCGACGAATAATTAACTCAATGAGGTAGAAGAGAATATGCCCACCATCTAAAATTGGAATCGGCAATAGGTTCAAAATACCCAGCTGAATTGAAATAAAAGCCAGAACCGACAGAATTGCAGATAGATCAGTTTGTGCTGCCTGTCCGGCAATTTGAACAACTGTGATAGGTCCGCCAATATTTTTGGCTGAGACACTACCGGTAAACAGTTTCTGCACAAAAACAACCGTCAGCTCAATCAGCTCCCAGGTTCGGGATGCGCCTTCACGTACGGCACCGACAAAGCCAAAACGTTTCATTTCTGAGTTATAGAGAGGCGCAATACCGAGTAAATAATCGCCCTCACCGCCACGTTGCTCGGGCGTTAACTCAGCAATAAGCTGTTCACCGGCACGCTCCAACTGAACCGTAACCACATTACTGCCAATTTTCTGAATAACACCCTTGAGCTCGTACCAGGACGAAATTGGATAGTCTGCTATCTGTAGAATTAAATCACCCTCCTGCATACCAGCTGCAGCTGCTGGCATCTCCGGGGCTAATCCGCCGATACGTGCTTCTTGCCGGGGCAGTAAACCTAATACCTGCATTCCTTGTAAACTGTCGTTGTCGGCTGGAACTTGCAACTGCAGTTCTTTTCCATCACGTTCAATCTGGAAAATCAGAGGTTCTCCAGCCTGAGAGACAAAGCCTTTATTCGTGTCGTTCCAGTTTTCAACTGCGCGCTGATTCACAGCAACCACGCAGTCCCCAGCGAGAAAACCCCCTGTGGCGGCATTTGATTCAGGAACGACATAACCAACACAGGCAGGTTGTTCCAAGTAGGTCGGCATCTGCACCCCGACCATAAAAGAGATCGGCAAAATCAGCAGGGGGAGCATCAAGTTCATCACGGGCCCGGCAGAAACAATTGCTAACCGCTTGGCAACCGATTGTTCTGCAAAAGAACGAGCTTTTTCCTCAGCAGAGAGTTCAACATCTTCCCCATGCTCTCCACCCCCTTCGCCAAGCATCTGCACATACCCACCGAGAGGAATTGCGCAAATCTGATATTCTGTTTCTCCGCGCTGGCGCGATACCAGCTTGGGCCCAAAACCGAGAGAAAATTTTAAAACCTTAACGCCGCACATCTTGGCGATGGCAAAATGTCCCAGTTCATGCACAAAAACCAGGACCCCAAGCATCAAAATGCCAGCTATAATCGTTGTCATGCTAAGCCTCCGTTGATCAATTCTTGTGCTTTATGTCTACCCCACAGATCGGCATGCAGAGCCTGCTCCACCGTAGTTAGATCTTCACCCCGGTGCTGATACATTACTTTTTCTATCACTTGTGAAATCTCCAGAAAACTGAGTCGATTGTTTAAAAAAGCATCAACTGCAATTTCATTTGCAGCATTCATCACCGCTGGCACCGTTCCACCCATAGCCAAAGCATCATAAGCAAGTTGCAGACAAGGAAAACGCTCCGGGTCAGGTTCACTAAATGATAGTTGTCCCATTTTACATAAGTCAAGAGGCTGCTGAGCCAACGGCAAGCGCTCCGGCCAGGATAAGGCGTAGGCAATTGGAGTTTTCATGTCTGGAATCCCCAATTGAGCCATAACCGCTCCATCATGGTACTCAACCAACGAATGGATAATACTTTCGGGATGGATAAGAACATCGATAATAGCGGCAGGAAAATCGAATAACCAGCGGGCCTCAATTACTTCCAACCCTTTATTCATCATGGTGGCCGAATCGATAGAAATTTTTCTACCCATGTCCCAATTCGGATGAGCCAGAGCATCTGCAGGAGTGATCGATTCGAATTGCGCTAAGCCATGACATCTAAACGGGCCGCCGGACGCAGTAAGAAGTAGACGCTGCACATCTTCACGACGATGCCCAGCCAAAGATTGAAAAATTGCTGAATGTTCACTATCGACAGGAATCAGGTTGACTTTTTGCCGGGCAACTTCTGCCATGATCAAACTGCCAGCAGTCACCAGGGTTTCTTTGTTGGCCAGGGCGATATCCTTCCCTGACTTAATCGCAGCCAGGGTTGGCACAAGACCAGCGGCTCCTACAACCGCAGCAACAACCATGTCAGTTTCAGGGACTGTCGCACAGCGGATCATCCCTTCAACACCACAGCAAATCTGGACGTCAATCCCCTTGAGTTGCTGGCTCAGCGTTTGTGCAGCAACTTCTGAAACAACCGAGACAATGCGTGGACGAAAAAGTTCAACCTGCTTCTGTAGCAGGTTAATATTATTGCCAGCGGTCAGAGCAATAACCTGATAACAGTCAGGAAATGCTTTAACTATCTCTAAAGTACTGACTCCGATCGACCCGGTCGAGCCAAGAACTGCTATTTTTTTCAATCGTGCCCTTAGCCTCCGTAGCCGTAGCGTGCGATATAATAAACCAACGGAAATGCAAACAACAGACTATCCAAACGATCGAGGATTCCTCCATGTCCGGGAATCATATTCCCTGAATCCTTGACCTGACAGGCACGTTTTAGCAAGGATTCAAACAAATCACCCAATTGACCCATGACTGCCAGAAGTAGCCCGATCAAAACAGCATCAAAAACCCCTAAAATCGGAAAAAAAGTAAATTTAACAACCATCATCGCAACAATCGAACCAATCAGACCACCAACTGCCCCCTCAACACTTTTATTTGGGCTGACGGCTGGATACAGTTTACGTTTGCCGATTTTACTGCCAACAAAATAAGCGAAGGTATCGCAGCTCATTATCACAATAAGCGTCATAAAAATCCATTGTCGTCCATCGGCCAATAACCTCAATGGAATCAAATGTCCCAAAAGAAACGGGAGGTAAACCAATCCGAGAATAATCCAACCAAGACGATGGTGAACTTCTGTGATCGCTGGCAAGCGAAACAGGAACAACAGGGAGAAAAGCAATACTGCCCCGGTCAGCAGGGGAAACAGCAGCGCTGCGTTTTCGTAAAACAGTAGCGGGATGACTGTCGCCCCGATGATAGCAGCAAGCCACTGCTCCAAACGATGCTCAGTTCCCAACCCCATCCGATTGAATTCAACCAGGCTCAAAAACAGGACCAGGGTCATAAAAACAGAAAAAACGGCAGGATTGGCGTATCCAAGCAATAAAATCAGTAACGGCAAAGCGATAACAGCTGTGATAATACGTTGTTTAATCGTTACTCTCCTTTATCTTTGTGGTCCGATTTGATCATCGGTGAGCCCGAAGCGACGTTTACGCCGCAAATACTCATCAAGAGCCTTCTGAAAATCCACTGCATCAAAGTCGGGCCAAAGAACATCAGTAAAATAAAACTCTGCGTATGCGGCTTGCCAAAGCAGAAAATTACTGATTCTGACTTCACCACTGGTACGAATCAGCAAGTCGGGTTCGGGTAGATCGCCGGTATCCAAAAAAGTTGAAAAAGACTTATTATCGAGCTGATTAATATCCAGATGGCCATCAAGTGCACGCTGGGCGATTTTCTGGGCAGCGCGCATAATTTCATCCCGACCACCGTATGAAAGTGCCAGAATCAAAGTTAAGGTCTGACCCTGTGAGGTTTCCCTTTCAGCATCTGCCAATGCGGACTGAACCGGTTCTGACAGTCGGGAAAGATCTCCAATAACCCTCAGCTGGACTCCTTCATCAAGCATCTTCTGTCGCTGCGAAACCAAAAATTGTAACAATAGTCCCATCAGCGCATCAATTTCCGGACGTGGGCGACCCCAGTTTTCAGAACTGAACGCAAATAGGCTAAGAAAACGGATACCGTGACAAACACATTCATCAACAACCCTGGTAACCGTCTCAACACCTTGCTGGTGCCCTGCTACCCTTGGCAATCCGCGCTGTTTGGCCCAACGCCCATTACCATCCATAATAATTGCAAGATGATCAAGGGGTGGTTTTTTTGTGGTGTTTGAATATTCTGGCATCCCTAAAACCTGTGTTAGATAACCTTGATTTGTACTTAAAAAACGCATTAAGAAATAACACGGCTCATATCCGGACAGCAAGAAATTGCTCTTATCAACAATTCAGACAACAAAAAAAGGGCGTTTCAACAACGCCCCTAGTAATTAATGCAATTAAAATTTGATCAGCCAACGATGGCATTAACCGGACAACTATCAACGCAAGCACGACACTCGTTACATTCGTGAGTAATAAGATAGATATCACCCGATTCGACAATGGCTCCCAAGGGACAACTATCCACACAGGTACCACAGCCAATACACTCTTCATTGATCTTCAGGGCCATATGTTCTCTCCTTTGGTCAAGGTACAGATGCGCGGATCAAACTTCCATGACTTCCTGTTCTTTGTTCTGCACGATAGCATCGATGGCACTGATAAATTCATCTGTAATTTGCTGAACATCTTTTTCACTCCGCTTGAGATCATCTTCAGCAATCTCTTTCTCTTTCTCCAGCATCTTAAGATTATCATTGGCCTCACGGCGCGAATTCCGCACAGAAATTTTCGTATCTTCGGACATCCGCTTAATAATTTTCACCATTTCACGGCGACGTTCTTCTGTCAGTGCCGGAATCGGCAAGCGAATCAAAACTCCATCCGATGACGGTGTCATTCCAAGATCTGCCTTAAAAAGCGCTTTTTCGATATCAGGAATTAAATTTTTCTCCCACGGTTGAACCGTCATCAGGCGCGCCTCTGGAACCGAAAGAGTAGCTACTTGACTGAGCGGCGTTAATACTCCGTAGTAATCAATCCTGACATCATCCAGCAACGAAACACTCGCACGTCCGGTACGGACCTTGGTCATATCTTTTTTTAAGGACTTCACCGCTTTATCCATAGCGGCACGGGTTTCACTCAAGACCTGATTAACCATTACTTTCACCTCCCTGGACAATTGTTCCGATTTTCTCACCCATAACTACTTTTTTAATATTATCGCGTTGAGTCATATCAAAAATAATCATCGGCAGATTATTATCCATACACAGCGAAGTTGCTGTTGCATCCATAACCTGCAAACCTTTCTGCAAGACCTCCAGGTAGGTTAATACCGGCAGCTTAACTGCATTTTTATCTTTCTTTGGATCGGCTGAATAAATACCGTCTACTTGAGTTGCCTTAAGAATCACCTCGGCATTGATCTCCATAGCCCGCAAACTTGCGGCGGTATCGGTTGTAAAGTAGGGATTTCCAGTACCGGCACTAAAGATCACAACACGCCCTTTTTCCAGATGACGTACTGCTCGACGCCGGATATAAGGCTCAGCGACTTGTTGCATGTCAATCGCCGACTGAACCCGGGTCACTACGCCCTGCTTTTCAAGAGCATCCTGCATCGCTAGGCTGTTCATTACTGTGGCTAGCATCCCCATATAGTCTGCACTGGCACGGTCCATCCCTTTGGATGAAGCCGCCAAGCCACGGAAAATGTTGCCACCACCAATCACCACTGCAACCTCAACCCCAAGGCGGCTGACCTCTTTGATTTCGGCAGCAATCCCATTTATGACATCGGGGTCGATTCCATAACCCTGATCACCTGCCAGGGCCTCCCCACTCAGTTTCAGTAGAATTCGGCGGTACTTAATCGTAGCCACAACAGCTCCTGATGATTATGGAAGGTTATTACTTACTTAAAGCCGCAACTTCGGCAGCAAAATCGTCCTCTTTTTTTTCAATTCCCTCACCAAGTTGATACCGAGCATAACCGCTCAACTTGATCTCTGTGCCAATTTCTTTTCCCAAGGCAGCAACAATCTTGCCAACTTGCTGATCGGGATCAATAACGAAAGCCTGTTCAAGAAGACAAACTTCGCCAAAATATTTATTGATTTGACCAACAATGATTTTTTCAACAATATTTTCTGGCTTACCACTGTCCAGAGCCTTAACCCGCATGATTTCTTTTTCTTTCTCAACAATATCAGCAGGCACGCTGTCACGATCCAGGTACAAGGGCGCTGCTGCCGCAACATGCATGGCAAGCTGTTTTCCGAGCGCAGTTACCCTAGCATCGGTTGATTTGGTTTGCAGTCCCACCAGCACACCAATTTTACCAGCACCGTGGACATATGAAGTGACAACACCCTGGCCGGCATCAAGACGTGCCAGTCGACGAATTCCCATATTCTCACCGATTGTAGCAATTTGATGGGTCAGTTCTGCGGCCACAGAGCGGCCAGTTTGGGGGTAATCTGTGCTTTTAAGCGCCTCAATATCAGTAATATTATTAGCCAAGGCGACATCGCAAACACCAGCAACAAAGCCTTTAAACGCTTCATTTTTGGCGACAAAGTCGGTCTCGGCATTAATTTCAACCATAACACCAACAGAACCGTCAGAACCTGCCGCTACAGCACCCTCTGAGGCGACTCGGCCAGATTTTTTTGCGGCAGCTGAGAGACCTTTTTTTCGCAAAAAGCCAACCGCCTCTTCCATATTCCCATCGGTTTCAGTCAAAGCCTTCTTACAATCCATCATACCTGCCCCGGTTTGCTTACGCAATTCGGAGACCATTGCAGCTGTTATACTCACGATCTTTCCTCCATATTCTGATAGACGGGAGACTTGCCCGCGATATGTTCCAGTTAAACCAAAGGCCGAGCCTAAGCCCGGCCGCAGGCCTGTGCATTACTATTTCAAACAACTTATCTTATTCAGCCGCAGACTCTTTAGTAACGTCAGGGGTTTTAGCAACTTCAGGGGTTTTAGCAACTTCAGGGGTTTCAGCAACTTCAGGGGTTTCAGCAACTTCAGGGGTTTCAGCAACTTCAGGGGTTTCAGCAACTTCAGGGGTT
>JAQIBX010000022.1 GCA_027858895.1 Desulfuromusa sp.
GAAAATCCACCGGTAACCCACCATTTGGAAATATAGATTGTGTGCCAGAGACCGGTCGGCTGGTCGGTTTTGCCCCAGTTAGCAAACACCAGAATACCGACCATGGCGGCAAAATAAAGTGCAGTTTGCCAGAGTGGCCGACTCTCATCATCTGCCACCATCAGCGGTGCGGCGGCCGCTTTTTCCGCCTCTTCATGCCGGAAGAAAAAGTGCATCAACAGGCCGATAACTACGGCAAATACTGTCGCACCAACGGCCCTGGCAATGCCCATCTCCGGTCCCAGGATGCGGGCAGTCATAACGATGGCGAGGATATTGATTGCAGGGCCGGAATAGAGAAAAGCACAGGCAGGGCCGAGCCCGGCACCCATACGGTAAATCCCGGCAAACAGTGGTAAAATAGTACATGAACAAACGGCAAGGATGGTGCCCGATACTGATGCAACCCCATAGGCCAACAGTTTGTTTGCCTTCGGTCCGAGATATTTCATAACCGCCGCTTGGCTGACAAAAACGGCAACCGCCCCGGCAATAAAAAAGGCGGGAATTAAACAGAGCAGCACATGCTCACGTGCATACCATTTTGCTAAGTACAAGGATTCCATCAAGGCGGCTTGCACCCGAGGCATTTCAACCGGCAGAAAGAATATTCCGCTAAAGATCACAATGATCCAGAAAAGCGGTTTCCATTCATTTTTCCAATTCATAGTATTTACCTTTTTGGTCAAATTGCCAAACAGTAGAACAAAAAACTTACCTACACTGTTACAATTTTAAGCAGTGACGATTGTTCCGTCACCTGGGCTTCAAGAACTGATTCAATACAACCGAAGAAATTGAGAACACAGGGGACTCGTAACTGGTAAAAAACCTGGTTGCCACGTTTTTCGTCAATAACCAAGCCCGCCTGCTTCAACACTGATAAATGTTTGGAAACCGTTGAGACATCGGCTCCAATCATATCGGTCAACTCACAGACACAATGCTCTGTTTGTTCCAGCTCTTCTAAAATCAATAGTCGACTAGGATGAGCCATGGCTTTGAGGACTTTTGCTCTAGCTTCCAAATATTTTTTACGTTTGTTGTCCAATTGCACCTCCATTGCTATTTGGCAATATAGCCAAATAGCAAAAACATTGCAAGGGAAATAAACAAAAATCACCATCGAAAGATTTCTTGACTATAAATATCTATCAAGTAAACACCTTGAGGTTATTCACAACCTGAGTAATAATTACAAATCTTTTGGTTTTAACAATTGTAAAGTGAGGTTAAGATGAAGACACTGATCAACTATTTATGGGTTTTTCACTGTTATCAGTCTAGCGCTACTGCTATCAGGGTGCCTTATCTCTGCTCAAGGGAATCGCGGCGGTCGGATCATCGTCGCTGATAATGCACCTAGCCACCCAACAGTCCATAAACCTGGCCCTCCCCCGCATGCCAAAGCTCATGGCTATCGCGCCAAATACTACTACAGCTACTACCCGGACACTGGAGTTTATTTCGATACGAGACGCAGCGTATACTTTTACCTCGATTCCGTCGGGGCGTGGAGAATGTCGGTTTCTTTACCGCGATCACTGCAAATTCACTTGAGTGACCATGTCTCTATTGAGATGGAAGCGGATCGACCCTACATCAAACACCATGAGCACAAGAAAAAATATCCAGCGAGTAAAAAGAAGAAACACAAGTGGAACTAGCTGACATGTCATGAACCCAGACAAGTGCTGCGGATAACAACTCGTACAGAAGTTTGTCACATAGGGAGACAGCATATTGATCAAAGTCACTATTTCAGCGAAACGTATTGACATTCAATTACCTGAATATTACGATGTTTCCGTTTATTCTAGCCATTTTTTTAACACATTCATAGACACAAGAGGACACCATGTCAGACGTACAAATATTTAGAAACAGTACAGAAAAACAATTTGATACCTTTCTTGAAGACCTGACCAGAGAAATTGAAGCTGAAGGATTCAGCATTCAAAACCGCGAGAAGTCAGATCTGATTGCATTTTACCGAGGTGAAGGGGTTGAAATGCCGGATAATTACCAACATATCATGTTGCAGGTCTGCAAACCGGTGAACTCAGGAAAGTCCCTCCCGGCAAATCCAGAGAGAAGTGTTTTTGTTCAGAAATTCATCTTTGTTTACAACAAAGGTGGAAAGACAGAAATCCGTTTCCTCGGTTATTCGGCCAAATTGATCGGGGATCTTTTGGGCCACAATGAATTTGAAAAAGGGCCTTCAGATGATATGTTTGCTGAGGGATTGAATGGGGCCTTTGGCAAAATGGAAAAAATTGTTCAAGCTGCCGTTTAATCAGCTACTTAGCTTCTTATCGAGCATTCTGAGTAGCTGAAAGTTAGTGGCCGAATCTGATAGGCTAAAGAAGAAAATGGGGGGCTTTCCTAAAGGGGTGAGGTTGCACGCATTACTGGCGAACCCAACTGCACTGCACGTAGGATTCTCAAAGATCTAGTTGAAAAAAACTCCTGACTTCGGATTCAGAAAGATCTCCTGTTCGCCTGTCATTCCCAACCAAAGTCGCCGGATACTATTTTCCGCAACCCTATCCAGAAGGGGTGGAGATGACGGAAGGATAACCGCCACGGGAAAACTGGAAGTTTCTTGACTACAGAGTATAGTTTAATTCTGGAAATGGTCTCTTGCCCGTGGTATGGGATTAACTAATCAGCTTTATACACAGTACAATTAATCGCATACGGAAACAGAGCAACCGAAACTGGCAGACCAAAGGAGAAAACTGGGGAGCGTCCCTAGTTTTCGAGGAATACACAAATAACTACCGGGATTTTCCGCTGCTGTATGATGTTTTCGTCAAATTCGGCTTTACAATCAGCGTCGGTGTCGGCTACGGCATGAATCCAATCAATGCCTTTTCAAACGCAACTGAGGCATTGGAGATAGCGACCCAAACGGGAAACACTGTTAAGGTGTTGACCGATTCCGGTCAGGTCATTTCACCGGTTGGCCAGAGAAATTGCACCTATAACGTTAAAAACTTTGACGAAAAAATTGTTCGGATTTCAGAAAAATCGGGGATCACTGCAGAAAACATCAGTAAAATATTCACCATTCTTGAGCGACAAGGATCAAACCATCTCACTGCTTACGATTTATCCAAGGCTCTCGGAACCACTACCCGAAGCGGTAACCGTCTGATTGGCAAACTTTTTCAGGCCGGCTATGCCAAGGAATCGGGAATTGAACAACCAGCCAAGGGCAGGCCAAGGCGGGTTTATGAACTTAAATTTTAGTCGCATATTGATCGCTAGCATTCCCAAATAGCCTATCGCTTAGTGGCCACACTAGTGGCCAAATCTTCATTCACCACCAATATATCCACCTGACGTCCATTCATGTTCCATATCTAAATTAACTACTTAAGCCATTACGTAGAATTTTTATTGCCTATAAAATAGTGGCCAAACTAGTGGTCAAGTTACTTTTTCCATGCTATACTCCACTATCATTGTCTAGGAAAGGAACTCGTTGTGGCCACAGATAGTCTCTACAGAAAAACCCACCAGATGGAACCCATGTTCCCTACGGCCAAAGGTGAAGAGCTAAATGATCTTGCGATTGAAGTCATACGTCGGTCAGCAGCACTAGGAGAAAAACTGCAACCGGTGACCCGCAAGGGAGTTGTAGAGCTTGTACGTACGATGAACAGCTACTACTCCAACCTGATTGAAGGACACAATACCCACCCAGCCGATATCGAACGAGCTATGGCTCGCGACTATTCACATGAGCCCGCAAAGCGCGCCCTACAAATGGAGAGTGTTGCCCATATAGACGTTCAGCGACTAATCGAACAAAAGCTCGTTGGCAGCCCGGATGTATCTATATGCTCCAAAACGTTTTTATGTTGGATTCACCAAGAATTTTACAATCGACTTCCCTGTGGATTTGGGGAGATCGTAACCTCAAGTGGAGACATCAAAACGGTTATTCCTGGTAAATTGCGCGAAGTCGAAGTCGAAGTTGGTCGACATCTTGCTCCCGACTCAGGAACACTGGATATTTTTTTGAAATGTTTCGAGGAATGCTACGGAAATACCAAACAGGGAGAGATACAAAAGGTCATAGCAGCGGCAGCAGCACATCATCGCTTGGCCTGGATTCACCCTTTTCTAGATGGTAATGGTAGGGTGACGCGCTTCTTCACCCATGCCTATCTGGTCAAGGCACACATAGATGGACATGGATTGTGGACCGTTTCAAGAGGGCTTGCACGAAGTCGAAATGATTATATGGGTGCCCTGGCTGGTGCTGACGATCACCGACATGGTGACCTGGATGGAAGAGGGAATCTGTCCAATAAAGGTCTACTCGATTTCTGTACATTCTTTCTAAAGACGGCACTTGACCAAATTTCATTCATGTCAGAACGGCTGGAGTTAGATGGGTTTTTGCGTCGATTAGAAGGGTATGTTGGACGGCAAGTCAGCTTTGGTGAATTGCCAATGGAAGCGAACTATTTATTGCGAGAAGCTTTTCT
>JAQIBX010000072.1 GCA_027858895.1 Desulfuromusa sp.
TTAGCATTCATGATGATTTTCATCCTTTCATCATGAACGTTTTCAGGTCTGTTGTTCAGACTCATCTCATGTTAGAAACACGAGGGTCTCTTCAGACTCATTTCATATTGGAAGAGGCTGAAGGTAGCAATTATATGATGGAAAGACGAAAATAGTTATGAAGCTATTTTTTATTATATTGATACCCCTGTTTCTTACCAGTTGCGCGGTTCTTTATCCACAACCAAAGCAGGCAGTATTGCTGGATCAGCAAAATTTCAGTCTGGCTTTTGATGAGTTTCAGGAAAGTCATCGGCTCGACAGTTTACAAAAGCTTAAAGAGGATTTCCCTAATAGTGTCTGGGCTGCCCGAGCGGAAACAATCATCCTTTATTCACAGGAACTTGATCAGCGTAAAGCGCAAAATGAAAACTTACGTGAATCTGCGCGAGTCCAGACTCTTGAACTTGAACAGCGTAAAGCGCAAAACGAAAACTTACGTGAATCTGAGCGAGTCCTGACCCTTGAACTTGAACAGCTGAAAAAGCTTAACCAGCAACTGACCGAACAGATAGAGCAGCTCACAAGTCTACTGATCGAGTTGGAAAAACATCCCAAGTAACCCTCTAACTTTCAATCACAGAAGGAATTCTTTTGCTTCTGATTTTTCTTATCCTTTTGCTGTGCTGCAGCTTGGTTAACTTCTATTTTTCAATCCAAATTTTACGCCGGGTTTCTGCCGCAGAGATTAAAATTAGTTTTTTTGAAATTCGCTGGCAGGTGCATAAACATATAAAAAGATATCGGGAATTGACTCGTGCTGAATCAGGGTACACCGGTTTTGCCTGGTACGGTTATTGGCTCAGCTTGGCTGCCATGCTTATCTCCGTCATCTGGTTGTGTGTTTTACTTGGTGCGAGTAGCAATCTTCACTTCTAAACAGCCCTGTTAGGGTTTTGCCCGCTCATATTGAACTGGCCAGGGATATTCAAACCCAAGTTCCTGCGCAGCATGTAATGGCCAATAGGGGTTGCGTAACAGCTCACGTCCTAATAACACCGCATCAGCCAATCCTGTAGCAATAATGTGTTCAGCTTGTGCCGGTTCAGTGATCAACCCAACCGTACCGGTTGAAATACCCATTTTCTTCTTGATTTCAGTCGCGAACGTGGTCTGGAAATTGGGCCCGACCGGGATGACTGCATCAGGCACAAGCCCTCCCGAAGAACAATCGACCAGATCTACACCAAGTTCTTTAAGTTGATGGCAGAATTCTACCGACTGTTCCATATCCCAGCCACCTTCCACCCAATCTGTTGCCGAAATACGTACAAACATCGGCAGGTTTCTCGGCCAGTTTTCGCGAACGGTTTTCGCTACCTGCAGCGGAAAGCGCATCCGATTTTCTAGTGAGCCTCCAAATTTATCTTTTCGGCAGTTACTTAGTGGTGAAAGGAATTGATGTAACAGGTAGCCGTGGGCGGCATGTAACTCTACAACCTGAAAACCAGCCTGCAGAGAACGGCGGGTTGCTTCGGCAAACTGTTGATTGATTTTATCCAGTTCATCTGCTGAAGCGGCTCTGGGGACCGGGTGTCCGGGTGCAAAGGGGATTGAACTCGGTGCCAGCGGTTGCCAGCCGCGCTGGCTCGCAGTCAATGGCTTCCCCCCCATCCAGGGAGCCTCTACTGAAGCTTTGCGACCGGCATGGGCCAACTGAATCCCGGCGATGGAACCCTGATCTTTGATGAAATCGATACTGGACGTAAAAGCTTCGGCGTGGTCATTACTCCAGATACCGAGATCGTCCTGGCTGATCCTTCCCTCATGGTTAATCGCAGCCGCCTCAGTGATCACCAGACCGGCACCGCCGACGGCACGAGTTCCCAGATGCACCAAGTGCCAGTTATTGGGTTTGCCATCGGGGCTGGAATATTGACACATTGGTGAAACGAAAATTCGATTGGGGATTGTCAGTTCACGAAGTTTTAAAGGTGAGAATAGTTGACTCATCGGTTGTCTCCTGTATGAAAAATCATTGTTTTTTGTTTGTTAGCATTGTCTTCTCAGAGAAAGTCCGAAGTATCCAACGTTCGTTCATCTTGGATATTCCCAGTATTGACAACCGATTTTGGTTCAAAGAGCATCACCTCGACTTCATTATCCGCAATCGGAATGTGCTCAACCCCGCGTGGAATGATAAAGAATTCGCCAGAATTCAGAATGACATCCCGATCTCGTAATTTGATCAGCAGTTGTCCTTTGATAACCATGAACAGTTCATCTTCTGACTCATGCTGGTGCCAGACAAATTCCCCTTTTAGTCTGGCCAGTTTGACATATTGACCGTTCAGTTCGCCGACAATTTTCGGCTGCCAGTGACCGTCGAACTGGGAGAATTTATCTTCGAGATTTACTTTATTCATCTGTCGTTTCCTCCATTATGAGCGGCTCGCGATGACAACCCCGGCTGTTGCCATAATTGCACCTGCAGAACGATTAAGCTTTTTTATCTGCAGCGGAGTCTTCAGCAGTTGACGGGCGGAACTTGCCAGCCAGGCATAACTACCGAGAACTACAAATAAGACAGTTGTTATAACGGTTATGATAATGAACATATCCGGAAGAGTTAATTCAGACAGGGAAACAAAGGTCGGTAGAAAACCGCAATAAAAGAGGATAACTTTCGGGTTTCCCAGGGTGATCAACAGGCCACCGAAAAAGTTTCCAGATTTGGATGTCATCACTTTTGTTTTTTCATCAGTTAGATTGACGTTGCTGAAGAAAATCTTTATCCCTTGCCATATCAGGTATCCGCCACCGAGTAATTTTATAATGATAAAAAAATTCCCAGAGTTTGCGCCAGAACTGCCAGGCCGAAGATTGCAAACAGCAGAAAAATAATATCTCCCAGGATGATTCCAGCAACGACAGCCAGGGCTGGGCGAAATCCGCAGGAAAGGGAACGGGATACCGTCGCAGAAACTCCGGGACCGGGGCTTGCAGCCAGAACCAGCATCGCCAGGGCAAAGCTCAAGGTTGATAGCAGGGTCATGGCTCTTCCTCCAGAGGGACGAGAATAAATGCTTCGCTGACTTCCGGATCAATTCTACGTGGCCGCCCAGTGTCGGCGCTGACATAAACCCAATCCGTTTCAGCACGGGCCAATACCGACTGGTTATCTGTATTCAGAAAACGGTAACGGCGTAGAGAACTGGCACGTTTCAAATTGCAGACCCAGGTTTGTATTTCAATTTTATCGCCGGCAAATGCCGGTCTTAGATATTCGATGTGATGTGAGCGCACGATCCAGCTACTGTTAAGGCTCTGATACAGTTCGCGGCTACAGCCCTGAGCATCAGAATGCATAGTGGCAACATCCTGCATCCACTGAACATAGGCAACATTATTGACATGACCGTTTTCATCATTGGCTTCAGTTGGTATCTTAAAATGATAGCTATAAATTTTTGGCATATCTGCTGTCCTTGTGTTCAATACCGATGTCTCTGTTATGACCCGCTGACTTGGGATCTCATGTAAAAAGCCAGCCCAACGACGGTTAGAATAACACCGATACCGCTGCTTAATCCAGGTAACAGACCGTGCAGGAACAGAATTTCACCAAGCAGGGAAAAGATCACCTCACTTGATTGGGTTGAGTCGATAGCCGCAATCTCGTAGGAATTGTTTGCCTGATGGCGGGCATGAAGAAACAGGCTAGTCGCGATAATTCCTGAAAAAAGAGCCACCAGCGCAGTGTTAATAAATTGTCCAGTTGATGGGGGCGGTGGTGAGACCATTAAATAGAGTACCAGCCAGAAGGGCACCGTCCCCAGAGTCAGCAGCAGGATTCTGATAAATGGGTTGTTCAGTAGCGGATCGTTGATTCTGGGGATTAGTTTCGTGCCGTTGCGCTGAGCTTCCCAGAGTATCTGGTTCCCAAGTGGATATGCAAAGGCAGCAATCAAGACCGGCAGTCCTCCTAGTAGCAGATCTTGCAGACTGATCGATTCTGGCATGCCAAGATTTACCATGAGAATCCCCATGGAAATCACAAAAATATAAATAACCGCTTTGACGGGGATTTTTTTACCAAACAGCAGCAAGATCAATGGTG
Source organism: Desulfuromusa sp. (assembly GCA_027858895.1). GTDB lineage: Bacteria > Desulfobacterota > Desulfuromonadia > Desulfuromonadales > Geopsychrobacteraceae > Desulfuromusa. The sequence continues at coordinate 4,100 of JAQIBX010000072.1, forward strand.
ACGCCAGAATTGTTGTCTGCCAGGTTGTGGCAACAACCCAGCCGGGTGCATACGAAGCACTGAAGCTGATCAATGAATAGAATACTCCGAAACCTATACTGCCGGTCAGAATCCAGAAAAGCCAATGTTTGCAGAAGATTTGGAAAGCCTGCTTCAGCCATCCGGTTTTCCCCGATATTAATAGCCAGGCGACAAGCAGAGCCAACATCCAGGCGTAACGTAACGCAGCAGTCCAAAACCAATGGCCACCATCCAGACTCATGGCGCGGTTCAGGATAAAAGTGCTACTGAAAAACAGTGCGGAAACGATACCGAGACTGATTAGACGAAACATTGAAATTCATTTGTGGTTGTCATGGCATGTCTCCATCAGGTTACTGTTGCCATGAGTAAAAACTGTTTGGATTGTTCTGTCCAGTGAAATGAAAGGGGAGTCAAGATGTGGAGACTGTAGGGGCACAGCGAGCTGTACCCCGACAGAAATATTTCGTTAACGTAGCAGGGAAGCGCTGATGACAACGCGCTGGATTTCGTTAGTGCCTTCATAGATCTGGGTGATTTTTGCGTCACGGAACATCCGTTCTACCGGAAAATCGCGAGTAAAGCCGTAACCGCCAAAAATCTGAATCGCTTCGGTTGTCACCTGCATAGCAACATCAGACGCATACATTTTTGCCATGGCTGATTCTTTACTGTAGGGTTGCTTGGCAGAGGCTTTATAGGCAGACTGGTAAATCAGCAGTCGAGCAGCTTCAATCTGGGTTGCCATATCGGCAAGCTTGAACTGGAGTCCCTGAAATGCACTGAGTGGTTTGTTGAACTGAGTCCGCTCTTTCATGTATGCGACGGCTGCATCGAACGCCCCCTGTGCAATACCAAGCGCCTGAGCTGCGATGCCAATCCGCCCGCCATCAAGAGTCTTCATCCCCAACTTGAAGCCTTCATTTTCATTGCCGAGTAGATTTTCTGCCGGTATTCTGCAGTTATCAAAAACCAGTTCTCGGGTAGAGGACGCACGGATACCGAGTTTTGATTCTTTTTTGCCAAAGCTGAAGCCGGGAGTATCTTTTTCTACTATATAGGCGCTGATGCCGTGATGTTTCTGTGCTTCTTTGTCGCTGCGGGCAAAGACAATATAGGTGTCTGCGTCGCCACCGTTGGTGGTGAAGATTTTGCTGCCGTTTAAAATCCATTCATCACCGACGCGAGTCGCGGTGGTTTTGGTGCCGCCTGCATCTGACCCAGCAGAATTTTCAGTCAGAGCAAAAGCTCCCATTTTGCTGCCTTCGGCCAGCGGGCGCAGATATTTTTGTTTTTGCTCTTCGGTTCCGAACTGATAGATCGGGTTGGCACCAAGGGAAA
>JAQIBX010000092.1 GCA_027858895.1 Desulfuromusa sp.
ACTCAAATTTTTGGCATTGACGTCGCCACCATCGGCCATTACCAGGATGATGCCAGGGAAATTATCAGTAGCTGGAATGCTGCAACCGGGCGCTTCCGTAAGGTATTTTTAGATGAGCAACAGCGGGTAGTTGGAGCAACAATGATCGGTGAAACCAACGATTCTGGCCTCTATTTTCAATTGATCAGTACCCGCAGTGTTTTCCCCGGTACTAAGCTGCTTAACGGCACCGCGAATTATGCCCAAACACAACTGCGTCTCGCTTCGTAGTGGGCGAATCCAACAGTTGCAACCCTCGTTCAAACCGCGTGCCCAGCAATGAGCGGGAGGGGCAATAGACGCGCATGCAGACTTTTCCTGGCGGCAGCCTGTCTCAAGGCTGTTCGCCTGTTTGAGTGGATAGTCCCTCAACCCGCTCATGCCATCTCCTGGATAACAGTTGATTTTTCCGGTCAAACATCTTGGCACTTCAGTGTTTTAGATTTCCCTGCTGTTTTCAAGACGTAAATCTGATATATTCCTTCGCTGGTAAGCTTTATTCTTCAAACTTAATTTTTAGAGTTGCACATACAACTTAAATACGGGTGGTACTTTTTTATGTTTAATCCTGCAAAATATGTAAATCAAATTATTTTAGTTCTTCTGCTCACTTTATTACCATTCAGTGCCTGGGGCAAAGAAGTTGAGCCGTTTGATACCAACCGAGCCCGGTTACTTGGGCATATGCTGCAACAGCAACTCACTGGTAAGCATTATAGTCAGAAGCCTACCGACGACGCTCTGTCCCATGTGGCATTCGATCTATATCTCAAACAACTCGATTTTCAGAAGCGTTTCCTCTGGCAGGAGGATGTGGTCAAGTTAAAAGCCTTTAGAGGTGAGATCGATGATGCCATTCGCCGCGGACGACTGGAATTGCCACTCTTCGGACGGGATATTCTTAATCAGCGGATCGCTCAGGTTCAGGACATCGTCACAGAACTGCTTAAGGATGAGATCGATCCAACGGTCGTTGAAAACGTGGAAACCGATCCGGACAAGCTGGACTATATTGTCGACTTGACAGAACTGCGTGAACGCTGGCGGAAAATTATCAAGATCCAAACCCTGGCTGGGTATATCAGTCTGCGTGAAGATGACATTGGGGTCGATGACGATGGCGCATTGTTGCCTGTTGATGCGGAGAAGGAAGCTGAATTGTTACTGCAAGCCAGGGAGAAGGTGGGCAAGACTAACCGCAACCGGCTTAAGCGGATGCGCGAAGAAACACCTCAGGATCATTATGATCGTTACCTGAATGTTATCTCCAGTGCGTTTGATCCCCATACCAGCTATTTGCCACCAACCTCAAAAGAGGATTTCGATATTCAGATGAGCGGTTCGCTGGAGGGGATTGGTGCGACTTTGCGCGAAGATGATGGCTATATCAAGGTGGTCCGGGTTATTCCCGGCAGTGCTGCGTCGAAACAGGGGCAGTTGGAGGCGGACGATATCATTCTCAAGGTTGCGGAAGGGGCTGCTGATGCGGTTGACATTACCGACACCCGGATTCGTGATGCCGTCGCTTTGATCCGCGGTAAAAAGGGCACCGAGGTTCGCTTGACGGTGAAAAAAACCGATGGCCGGCGACAAGTGATTCCGATTATCCGCGATGTGGTGGAAATTGCAGAAACCTTTGTCAAAGGAACAACGGTTACAGACGAAAAGAGTGGTCAGACCTTTGGCTACATCAAAATCCCATCTTTTTACCGTGATTACAGTGGCAAAACTGACCGCAACTGTACCGACGATTTACGCGACGAGCTGAAAAAACAGCGGAAAGAAAACATTTCCGGGTTGATCCTTGATTTGCGCAATAACGGTGGGGGCTCTCTGGCAGATGCCGTCAGTTTAACAGGACTCTTTTTCGAGACCGGTCCAGTGGTTCAAATTCGCGACGGTTCCGGGAAAATCCGGGTCATGAGCGATGATGATCGTTCAGTAGAATATTCCGGGCCGTTGATTGTGCTGGTCAATCGCTTCAGTGCCTCGGCTTCGGAGATTCTGGCTGGTGCACTTCAGGATTACGGGCGAGCTCTGATCGTTGGCGATGAGCACACCCACGGCAAAGGGACTGTTCAAGCGTTGCTTGATCTTGACCGTTTTGTCAACTTGCGCGGGATGGAAAAATATATGCCGCTTGGTGCGGTGAAAGTAACGATTCAGAAATTTTATCGAATCAGCGGCGAATCGACCCAGGAAAAGGGGGTCACGCCTGATGTCGTATTACCATCACGCCTGGATGGCCTGGAAAGTGGAGAAAAATATCTGGATAATGCTTTGCCATGGGATCATATCGCCTCGGCGAAATATAAACCCTGGAAAACTTCGCCTAAAAATATTTCCAAACTGCAACTGCTAAGCGAAGCTCGGATAAAACAGGATGAAGATTTTCAAGAAATTATTTCTGATGCTGATAATGCCCAAAAGAGACGCAAGGAAACCCAACAGTCGCTGTTATTAAAGGACATGTTGACGGAGCGGGATCAACTGCGTGATGAGCGGGAGAGAATGACTCCACATGGTTCAATGGCGGCAGATAATGGTGACGAAAAAAAAGAACTGTCCTTAGATGAAAAAATTGCTGATGATCCCTATGTTGATGAGGGGGTCATCCTGCTGCTGGAGATGATTGGTTCTTCCAGTTAACTAAAGAACCGCTTCTGTCACAAGGAGCGGTTTTTTAGTATCCACCCACGATCTTACTTCAATCCCGCATAAAGATTTTCTGCCAGGCGGTTCATCAGTTGAAAGTAGGCTTCCGGCCCTTCGGCAAGATCAGCTCCCAAGGGGTCAAGGATTCCTGTTTTTGCCTCAGTTCCTTCTATCACTGTTGCAATGAGACGTGATTCAAATTGTGGCTCACTGAATACGCAACGGGCATTCAGTTGTTTGATTTTCTGGCGAATTTCTTTAATCTTTTTTGCCCCAGGCTTTCTGTCAGGATCAATCGTGATTGAGCCGACGGCATTTAATCCATAGGCCGATTCAAAATACTGATAGGCAGAATGAAACACGATATAAGGGGTATCTTTGACTGGGTCGAGTTGTTTTTTTAACTTTTGATCCAGCCGATCAAGTTTTTCGCTTAACTCTGCCGTATTGGCTTGATATTGAGAACTGTGGACAGGATCAATCTCTGACAATGCTTTGCCGGTTAAGATGACAATCTGTTTGGCCAGAACAGGATCGAGCCAAAGGTGTGAATCAATATTTTTCTGCTGCATACTTTGGTCAGCATGTTTCTCTTTACTGGAATGCATGTGGGCCGGTTTTTCCCAGGTTCCGCCATGTTGTTTAAACAGAAGATGCTCTGCCAACTGTTCAGAAAGCTCTAGTTGCCTGGCTTTATGTCCAAGCGTTGAAAGCGGTTTTTCCAGAAAGCTTTCCAGGCTATGTCCTACCCAGACAACCAACTGAGCGTTTGCCAGAGCCTGTGCTTCTGAGGGACGCAACACATACCCATGCGGTGAACCCCCTCCTTTAACCAGCAATAGTGGCTTGCCGACTCCTTGCATAACTCCTGCAACTAAAGAATGTAGCGGTTTGATACTGACAACAACTTGTGGAACCGAAGAGTCGGTCGCCCAGGCAGGTGAAAAGAGGCAACAAAGGGTCAAGCAGACGAAAAATATTTTCTTCATTATGGTTTCTCCGATAAACGAATAGATTGATATTTTTGTAATGTTATAATATAACAATTGAAGAATCAAGTTGCTGAGAGCCGTTTTTATGAACATAGACAAAAATCTACATTTTATTTCTGACGATCATGACCATCAAAGTTGTATCACCAAAGCCATGGTCAATGCAGAGCACGTGTGTCAGCAACAGGGGCAACGTTTTACCGCAATCCGCCGCCGGGTATTTGAACTGGTCTGGCAGCAACATAAACCAATCGGGGCATATGAAGTTTTAGAAAAGCTCCAACTGGATGGCCGCGCTGCTCCGCCGACAGTTTATCGAGCTCTCGATTTTTTACTTGAACTCGGCTTGGTTCACCGGATTGCATCGTTGAATGCCTACGTTGGTTGTGTACAGCCGGAACATCCCCACGAAGGACAGTTCTTTATTTGTACGTCCTGCCGATCTTATGCCGAATTGGATGCGCTCCCTATCAATGCTGCAATTGCTAAAAGTGCCCGTGATTCTGGTTTTGAGGTTCATCAGCATACTGTGGAAATTATGGGACTTTGCCCCCGTTGCCAGGCTAAAAAGGTAGAATTATGAGCCAACCCCTACTCGAAGTTTCAAATATCAGCCTAGTTATAGGGAAAAATCTTTTACTGGAAAAGGTCAACCTGAAGATCAATCGAGGCGAAATATTGACGATCATCGGACCGAACGGTGCAGGGAAAACCACCCTGTTGCGAGTGGCTCTCGGTTTACAGAAACCAACCTCCGGTGCCGTCAAACGGCAACAAGACTTGACTATTGGTTACATGCCGCAACGATTGCATTTGGATCCGACCTTCCCTTTGACTGTCAAACGTTTTCTAGCTCTTGCCTGCAATAACGATTTTGCCAGGATCCTGGCTTTGTTGTCCGAAGTAGGGGCTGCACATGTGGTTGAATCAGCCGTACAGACTCTTTCCGGTGGTGAGATGCAGCGTGTTCTGTTGGCGAGGGCTCTGGTTCGTGAACCCGATGTACTGGTTCTGGACGAGCCGGTTCAGGGAGTCGATGTCCATGGTCAGGTCGAACTGTATCAGTTAATTTCCCGGATTCGCGATCAACGTGGCTGTGCGGTGCTGATGGTTTCCCACGATTTGCATCTGGTAATGGCGGCAACTGATCAGGTGCTTTGTCTGAACCAGCATATTTGCTGTAGTGGAACTCCTGAATCGGTGGCGAATGACCCGGCTTTTGCGGAACTCTTTGGCCCAGCGGCGGTGCAACATATGGCGGTCTATGTTCACGATCAGAACCATCATCATGACCTCTGCACAACCTGTGACAGGAGTACTGTGAATGATTGACAATTTTTTATTGCGAGCATTGCTGGGTGGCTTGGGGATTGCCTTGGTTGCCGGTCCTTTTGGATCTTTTGTGGTTTGGCGCCGGCTGGCTTATTTTGGTGATACGTTGGCACATTCTGCACTGCTCGGGGTGGCTCTGGGATTTATTCTGCATATCAATCTGACCCTTGGAATCATCGTTATCTGTCAACTTCTTGCAATTCTGCTGTTTCTCAGTCAGCGACAACGCCAGCTGGCCAGCGATACAATGCTCGGCATTTTTGCTCATGGCGCCCTCTCCCTGGGATTGGTGGCACTGGCATTTATGAAAGATGTCAGAATTGATCTGGTAGCCTACTTGTTTGGCGACATTCTGGCGATCAGCAATAGTGACCTGGGCTGGATTTTTGCCGCTGGTGGTATCGCATTGGCCGGCTTGCTCTGGCTCTGGAAACCATTACTGGCTATTACCATCCATGAAGATCTGGCTCGGGTTGAGGGAATTCCGGTCGATCGGATCAACTGGATGTTCCTGGGATTAATTGCATTGATTGTTGCAGTCATGATGAAGGTGGTCGGGATGTTACTGGTGACAGCATTGCTGATCATTCCTGCTGCAACTGCACGACGATTTGCCGGGAACCCGGAGATTATGGCAGTGCTTGCCAGCTTAATCGGCTGTTTGGCTGTTTGTGCCGGATTATATGGATCTTTTCAATGGGATACCCCCACCGGCCCGACTATTGTCGTGGCAGCCTGTCTGATATTTATAGTTGGGTTGTTGGTACCGAGAAAAGGCGCTCTTCTTTTTTCAAAGGGCAGGTAACCTGTTACATTATGAACGGAGTAACGTTCAGCCGAACTGCTTAATATCCGCAATCAAGTCATACTTTCCCCAAAATCAAGCAATGCATGCAACATTTCAACCCGTGGCATGCTGATCCCAGCAACCTTGGCCTGTTGCAATGGAATGGCAAAAATGGCTTCCAACTCCAACGGGCGGGTTTCCAGTCGATCAATCATCATACTCGGCCGATAGTGATCCATATTTTCGGTAAAGGAGATTAACTGTCGACTGAACCCTGGCCCATCAACCGGTTCTTCCAACTCTTGTGCATTGGCTCCGGCAATCACCTCCAGCATTAAATCCCTCACTAATTCTTTACTGGGGGGATGATTGAGTAGCTCCGTGACATCTTTACCCAGCAGCGCTGATAAGCCGTTAAAGGGAATATTCCAGACCAGTTTTTCCCAGCGAGCGCGACGCAGATCGCTGACGGCAGCACAAGGCACTCCCGCAGTTTGAAACATCTCTGCCAGTTCCTGGCTGCGTTGACTTAACCCGCTACTAAATTCCCCGAGGCGAATTTTACCTTCTCCCAGATGATGAACCGTCCCCGGTTCTCCCCGGTTGCTGCAAAGAAACGCTACTCCGCCAAGGACACGTTCAGCACCAAACGCTTCTGCCAATAATTCTTCATTTCCAAGTCCATTCTGTAAGGTCAAAATCGCAGTTTCTGACCCAAGCAGGGGTCTGACCAAATCAATTAAGTGGTGATTGGAAATAGTTTTCAGCCCGACGATCACCAGGTCAACTTCGCCGATTTCTTGTGGAGTCTGATAGCCGGATATCTGTGGAAGATGGAAATCGCCGTTACAGGAGCAGACTTGCAACCCTTTGTCCTGGATTGCTTGATAATCCCGCCGGAGTAAAAAATGGATGTCCTGGCCACTGCGTTGCAGCATGGCTCCATAATAGAGGCCAAGGGCTCCAGAGCCGATGATTCCGATACGCATGATTTAAAATCCAAGGTTAAAAATTGAACAACGCTTGTAGCTGCGGGTTCCCTTCGTGCCAACCCAGAGACAGCCCGAAGCGTTGCTGAAACTTCCGCAGAAAGTGATCTTGTTGGTTCCGGTTAAATTTGTGAGCGTTGTTCATAGCGTTGTAGATATTGCCACCGTACCAGCCAATTTCAAACAGAGACAAAATCCCCGCAACCGCATAATTGTCATTGTCCCAGGCCTCTACCGCACCATAGATAAAGGCCGCATTGAGGGCAAAAGCGACACCGGCCTGGCGGGGTCGTTCGGTATAAAGCTGTCCCGCCCCGGGAAGGAGTGCAGAGAGAGTTCCCGCCCGCTGGGGTGATTTTTTAGGCAGCTGTTGATATTCATCAAGAGATAATGCCAGTTGTTGATTTAAGGGTGCTGGGAGTTCGGAAAAACTGCCGCGAGCTTCGTCTGGTTTATTTTGTTGCAGTTGGCTGAGGCCGATTTTGTACTCTGGCATTGCATTGCTTTGAGTTGGTAAAGCATTTTTCAATTTTTCATAACGGCGTCGAGCCGCTGCGTAATCGCCCCTGTCGTAGGCAGCATCAGCATACAACTGTTCAGCTATTTTTGCCTCCAGGCTGTCTGGATAAATGGTCCAGACTTTTTTTAGCGCACGATCTGCCTGCTCCCAGCGCTGTCCGGATAACAGACTTTTCGCAATCGCAAGTTGAGCGTAAGCAGCACGGGAATCCTCGGGAGAATAATGTAAGAAGCGTTTATATTCAGTGATGGCGCGATAATGATCTTCTTCTGCGACAAGGCTGTCAGCAAAAGAGAGTAGATTGGGCTCTGCAGAAGCTGCCGGAACAAAGATCATAAGAAGAAAGAATAATAATATCGGCATGTTGGGATAAAAACCTTATTTCACAATGATTGAAATTACAGACAGGGAATTTTAACACAGCCTCTCACGAAGGCTCTAGCAAAATCAAGATTGTCGAGGATCTTGAAAAGAATTTCCTGTTTTGAATCAATAGGTTATCTATAAATTATAATTTGACGAAATAGGTCATTTTGTGCTATTGTTAGCGATCTTAGCCAAAGGAGTGAAATTGTGTTTAAAATCGGTGATATGGCAGTTTATCCAACCCAGGGGGTTGGAGTGGTAGAGGATATTGAAGTTCGTGAATACGCTGGACATAGCCAAGAATTTTACATCCTGAGAATCGTTGATAGTGATATGAAAATCATGATTCCAGTTGTGAATGTCAGCAATGTTGGGATGCGTCGGTTGATCGATCAACAGCGCATCTCCGGTGTTTTTGATGCCCTGGCTGAGCCTTCCATCGGTGGCAAGATTGCCTCGTGGAGTCGACGGCAACGGGAATACAACGATAAATTGAAAACCGGCGATTTGCTGGAAGTAGCACATGTCTTACGTGACCTGTATCAAATAGGGACAGGTAAAGAGCTTTCTTACGGCGAGAAAAAGGTTCTGGAGCAAGCTCGCAAGTTACTGGTGACAGAAGTTGCTCTGGCCGAAGGGGCCAAAGAAGCTCAGGTTACCCAGCGGCTAGAAAAGATTTTCCACTAATATTTAATGTAATGGTATGGCAGAACTCAAGACCGGGCACATAATTTGATGTCCGGTCTTTCTGTTTGTGCTACCCTCATGGTGCGTTTTAAAGTGACCTGTTTTTGGTAAATAGCAATAATCAATACCTAGGAAAGATGATGAAAGTAACTGTCCTTATCCCGGCAGCGGGAACGGGCCGCCGGATGGGGGGCTCAGTTAGTAAGCAATACCTTGAACTTGCCGGCAAGCCAATTCTTGCTCACACGTTGACCCTTTTCGAAAATCACCCGCTGATTGAAAATATTTATCCGATCGTGCCCCCTGGCGACATTTCCTACTGCCAGCGGCAGATTATTGATTGCTATGGTTTCAGTAAGGTGCGTCGGGTTATCGCTGGCGGTATAAATCGACAAGATTCTGTCCGAAATGGCTTAAATGCGTTAGTTGAGGATGGTTTTGATCAGCCACAACGGCCGATTTTAATCCATGATGGAGCCCGCCCTTTGTTTGACTGTAAACGATTATCTGCGCTGATTGAAGTCGTTCGCAAAACCGGGGCCTGTACCATTGGGGTTCCGGTCAAAGATACGATCAAGGATGTTGTCAATAGCAGAATTACAGGTTCTCCGGACCGGAGTCGCCTCTGGCAGGCGCAAACTCCGCAGGGGTTTCAGTATCGGTTGATCAGGGAGGCCTTTGATCGGGCTGATGCGGATGGTTTTATCGCCACAGATGATGCTTCGTTGCTGGAACGGCTTGGCCATCCGGTGCAGATGCTGGAAGGTGATTATCGCAATATCAAAGTCACGACTCCGGAAGACATTCTGATTGCAGTGGCGTTACTGGGAGGTCCGCCATGATGCGCATTGGCCATGGTTACGATGTTCACCGACTGGTCAAAGATCGTCGCTTGATTCTTGGGGGCGTTGAGATCGACTACGAATTGGGCTTACTTGGCCATTCGGATGCCGATGTCCTGTTGCATGCTATCTGTGATGCTATTCTGGGGTCTCTCGCCCTTGGGGATCTCGGTAAACATTTCCCCGATACCGATGTTGCCTTTGCTGAAATCGATAGCCGAAAACTGCTCCGCGAAGTTATTAAGAAAATGGTTGCAGAAGGCTATCTCCTGAGCAACCTGGATGCGACCATCATCTGTCAAAAGCCGAAACTGGCACCCTATATTGCGCCAATGGTTGAACGGATTGCCGAAGATTGCCGAGTGGAAGCGGGGCAGATTAACATTAAAGCAACCACCACGGAAAAACTTGGCTTGACCGGTCGTGGCGAGGGAATCGCGGCACATGCTGTCGTTGTTTTATTACAACAGGATAAGAAACGACTGGCTGCCAAACGGGCAGCAATTATTTCATAGAGGATATTTGCATGAGCACATCAGAGCTACCCGTCACTTCAAACTTCATTCGGACTATTATTGCTGAAGACCTTGCAAGCGGCAAACGGAGTCAGGTTATCACCCGCTTTCCACCGGAACCGAACGGATATCTGCATATCGGGCATGCAAAAAGTTTCAGCCTCAATTTTGGCCTGGCGGAAGACTTTGGTGGGTGCTGTCATCTCCGTTTTGATGATACCAATCCAGTCAAAGAAGAGGACGAGTATGTTGAAGCGATTAAAGCCGATGTTCGCTGGCTCGGATTTGATTGGGGCGAACATCTCCACTTTGCTTCCGACTACTTCGACCAACTTTATCTCTGGGCGGTGCAACTGATCAAAACTGGAAAAGCCTATGTTGACAGCCAGACGGCTGAGCAGATGCGAAAAAATCGTGGCACGCTAACCGAACCGGGAGCTGACAGCCCGTTTCGAGATCGCAGTATTGAAGAAAATCTAGAGTTGTTTCAGAAAATGAAAAATGGTGATTTTCCTGGCGGAACACACATCTTGCGGGCTAAAATAGATATGAGCTCGCCTAATATGAACTTACGTGACCCGGCGATGTACCGGATTCTTCACGCTCACCATCACCGGACAGGAGATAAATGGTGCATCTATCCGATGTACGATTTTGCCCACGGCCAAGGGGATTCGATTGAGGGAGTGACTTACTCGATCTGTACTTTAGAATTTGAGGATCATCGTCCTCTTTACGATTGGTTTATTGAAAAACTGGAAATTTTTGCTCCACAGCAGGTTGAATTTGCGCGACTGAACCTCAGCTACACGGTGATGAGTAAACGGAAATTGCTTCAACTGGTAAACGACAAACATGTTTCCGGCTGGGATGATCCCCGTATGCCAACCCTGGTTGGAATGCGCCGACGTGGTTATCCTGCAGCAGCGATCAGAACCTTCTGCGAGCGGATTGGTGTTGGCAGAGGAGCCAGCTGGATCGACTTGTCAGTTCTGGAAGAATGTGTGCGTGAGCAGCTCAATCAGTCTGCGTTGCGACGTCTGGCAGTGCTTGACCCTCTTAAAGTGACGATTACCAACTATCCAACCGATAAAATTGAAGAACTGGATGCAGCAAATCATCCGCAACAACCCGAGCTGGGAAGCCGAAAGTTGCCGTTCAGCCATGAATTGTATATTGATCGGGATGATTTCATGGAAGAACCACCTAAGAAATTTTTCCGCCTTGCTCCTGGCCGGGAAGTTCGCTTGCGAAATGCCTATATCATCAAGTGTGAAGAGGTCATCAGAGATGAAAGTGGTTACGTGGTTGAGCTTCGTTGCAGTGCCGACCTGGATACCTTGGGAAAAAATCCAGCTGATGGGCGGAAGATAAAGGGAATCATCCACTGGGTATCAGCCGTTCAAGCAGAAGAAGTGGAAGTTCGCCTTTATGATCGTCTTTTCAATCAGGAAAACCCCGATAAAACAGAAAATTACCTGAATGCGCTTAATCCCGAATCTTTTCAATCTTCCACAGCTTTGATCGAACCGGAGCTAATGAATGCAGAGTTGGGAACCACCTTTCAGTTTGAGCGAATTGGTTATTTTACTGTCGATAGTAAGGATTCGCTGCCGGGAACACCGATTTTTAACCGCACAGTGACCTTGCGAGATACCTGGGCAAAGTTGAAATAATAAAATATTACGGGGACACCATCTATGAGTTTACGCATTTACAATACAATGAGTGGAAAAAAAGAAGAGTTTCAACCCCTGGTTCCAGGCAAGGTTGGGATGTATGTCTGTGGTGTCACGGTTTACGACTACTGCCATATTGGTCATGCTCGCGCCAATATTGTCTTTGATGTTATTTTCCGCTATCTGCAGTTTGCTGGTTACGAAACCACTTACGTGCGCAACTATACCGATGTTGATGATAAAATTATTAACCGGGCCAATGAACGGGGAATTTCGAGCCAGGATCTGGCCGAAGAATTTATTAAAGCGTTTGACGAGGATATGGATTCCCTCGGACTGATCAAGCCGACCCATGAACCGCGTGCAACCGAATATATACAGCCAATTATTGCGATCAATCAAAAGCTTATCGACAAGGGGATGGCTTACGAATCTTCTGGGGATGTCTATTACAGCGTTGATAAATTTCCCAACTATCTGCAACTCTCCAAGCGCAATATGGAGGAGATGCAGGCCGGTGCGCGCGTTACACCGGGAGAACAAAAACGGAATCCGATGGATTTTGCGCTCTGGAAAACGGCAAAACCGAGTGAACCGAGCTGGGAATCGCCTTGGGGTGCGGGACGACCAGGCTGGCATATCGAGTGTTCGGCAATGAGTTCATCGTTATTGGGTGACAGTTTTGACATTCATGGGGGCGGACGCGACTTGATTTTCCCTCATCACGAGAATGAAATTGCCCAGAGTGAAGGGGCTAGCGATAAACCATTTGTCAAATATTGGGTGCACAACGGCTTTGTTAATGTTGACCAGAAGAAGATGAGTAAGTCCCTAGGTAATTTTTTCACCATTCGTGACATTCTTAAAACTTATGATGCCGAAGTGGTGCGCTTTTTTATATTGTCGGCTCATTATCGCTCACCGATCGATTTTTCCGACCAGAACCTATCCGAAGCGCAGAGTGGCTTGAGACGCTTTTATGAGGCTCTCGAATCTGCTGGAATAGCCACTGAAGGTCTTGATCAGACTGATATGACCAGTGAAGAAGGGGCAAACGTCGAAATCAAGTTCCGCGAAGCGATGGATGACGATTTCAATACCGCGTTGGCCATTGCCCATTTGTTTGATGGTGTCCGCACCATGAACCGTCTGGTCTCAACTAAAAAGTTCAGGAAAAAACCCGAACTGGTAGCCCAGGTGCTTGATCTAGACGCGACGATTCTGCGGCTGGGAGAAGTGATCGGCCTGTATCGTTCGCAGCCGACTGAGTGGCTGGACAGGGTCAAGTACGCCGGTCTGGCAAAGCTGGAGATTACTCAAGAACAAATTGAAGGATTGATCGAGAAACGCCTGCAGGCACGCGCCGAAAAAGATTTTGCTTGCGGTGACGAAATTCGTGGTGAGCTTGAAGCAAAAGGGATCCTGCTTCTCGATACCCGTGAAGGAACAAGCTGGCGATTGAAATAACAGTCTCTAGAATTTTACTCCTTTTCTTGGTTTTATTTGAATTTTCCCTGAAGTCGCGTGGAAA
>JAQIBX010000113.1 GCA_027858895.1 Desulfuromusa sp.
TAATCTTCCAAAAACATCCGGAAGCTGTCCCTGATATTTTCTTCGTCATCAATTGTCAGAATAACTGGATTTCTGCGTTGTACCATGTATAAATGCCTTTGAACGCCTGTATCGAAGACCAGTAATAGTTTTCATTCTCTCTTCGAAATATCATCGCTCTAGATCAACCGAATCAACAACCGACATTATGCCAACAATATCTCAATTAGTCAAATTTAATTTGATTGTTTGATTTGATAGTTTATGAGAAATACAAAGGGCAGATATGCTTTGACATTGGCCTATTGAAGTCTTTTCATGCTGCGGGATTTTTGCTCAAGAAAAAGTAAATTATCAGTTAGCACGCAAGGGCTTGGATGGTCTGCTCCGTTTTGGCCCGGAGAATTTCATTAGCCTCTTCAGTAAGATAGAACTTTTCTCGGTACTCGTCGGAAATCCCACGTAGGTAAGGGTCACCATTTGAGCCATAATTGAACTTATAACTTAATAGATTGGCAACATGGGTGGCAGCAATGACATCCTGATCAATGGGGGTGGAATGGGGTTGATGATGCCAGCAAATTGCGTTGACGATAAAGGGTGGTAACGCCCACCACTCGGCGAGAAAACTGCCAAGTTCTGCATGCTGGGTTCCATAAATTTCAACTTCGGCCTCAGATAAGGGGATTCTTCTTTTTTTAGCGAGTTCAATTGCTTGCTCAAATTGAACAGGAAAAAAACTTGCCGCTGCCAGCTTTCCCATATCATGTAAAAGCCCGGCGATAAAAGCGCGATCATGCTGGATAAAATCTGTCGGCAGAAGCGACTTAAGCAAAAGCCTTGAAAGAACGGCTGTCACCATTGAATGTTTCTTGAATTGACCGAAATCGAACCCTTTTATAGCGGGGAGCATTCCTGCAATGGTGCGATTCACCGATTCAGAAAGGATAAGGTTTTCGACAATATCGGTACCGAGGACGATGATGGCTTTTTTGATCGTATCAACTTGGAATCGCTGCCCGAACAGGGCTGAGTTTGCCCAGTGTAGTAGTGCGCTGGAAATGGCAACATCCTGACTGATATAATTGGCCATTTTTTCGATATTAACTTGATCTCCGATAATACAGGAACGAACATTGGAATAACTTTCAGGGAGTGAAGGGAGCAGAGGGATCGAATTAATCAAGATTTGAAACTCAGTGCTATGCTTTTTTTGTTGTGAGCTTTGGCGTAAAGCGCTGCGGATGATCTCTTTTAATTCCTGATCAATCCATGGTTTAGGTATGATCTGTTGAACATTTCCTTCTGCCAGAGTTGTAACAATATTGTCCTGTTTTGCAGAGTCAGTCAAAAACATGCGCACGATACTGGGATAGCATTTGCGGACTTCTGATATCAGCTGGATACCATCCATATCCGCCAGCTTGGTATCGGAAATGACGAGGTCAACTGGCTGATTTTGTAGATAATCTAGTGCGTCTTGGGCATTAGATAGAAAGTGACAATCCCAGCCTTCACCTTGTAGTAACTGCTGCAATGATTTCAGGATATGTTGTTCTGCATCGACAAAAAGAATTTTAGGGATAGTGCTATCCATATGGTCAGGCCTTGTAACTGATTTTCTGGAGGTGTTGACCGTTTTTTTGGCTTTTATAGTGAAAACGATTTAGAACCTGCGCTGTTTTTTGCGGGAGATTTTACCAATTAGCCAGCCGCCGAAGAAAACAGCACCACCGGCAAGAAACCATTGAATCATGTTGGAGCGATGAAAGTTCTGGTTTTCTTCGCGTAGAACCAGCAGCTCGCTATTCAGTAGATTGCTTTCTTCGATTAATTGTTCATTTTCAGCGCTCAGGTTAAGTACATTTGCAGATTTGCTCAGTAAGGTTTTGTATTCACCTTTTGTTTTATCCTGTTCCTGACGGGTTTGATCTAATTGTGCTGACAATGCGGCAATTTTGCTTTTGTGGGTATTCGCTTCTTCCTGACTGGTTTGAAAACCCTGCTGTTGCTTTGCCAGTTGTTGTTGCAGTGCGTCAATCTCTTTATTCAGTTGCCCAATCCGAACGCTTTTAGGTAAGGCACTACTGACATAGTGGCTAAGGATATAACCCTCAGTTCCTTTTGGTGTGATAACTTTGACGTACGGTTTGTCCTCTTCTAAAATCGTTACCGGAGTTGACGTAGGTAGCGTTTCTAAAACTTTATATTCATTCCCCTTGCCGCTTCGAACCGTCACAAGGAGCTGGTCCGAAATATAGCGGGTTTCTGCATAAGCCGAAGAGGTCACAAATAAAAATAAAAGGCTGAAGATAATAAAATGCAATGAAGTTTTCATATCAAGCTCTCTTTGAAGTCTGTTGTTTAGTGATCAAGTGAGAATATTACAGGCATGAAACTGCAAATTCAAGGGTTAATCAGGCAATCCTATTTCTTTGTTAGCCTAGGGTAAATCTTAGGTAGAAAAACAAACTGACTGCAGAGGCAACCAGACTTAAAATCAAAGTTGCGTGGATATGATCGCTCTTGCGGCGCCTGCGCTTACTGTTGAGGAATAGTCCAACGATACTGGCCAAAAAGCTCAAAAGAAGCATGGCACCGATGTATCCGATCAGATCCATGTCCCAAGTTGGATTCAGTCGTTGTACACCGTAGAAGTGATCAAGAAAATTCATCCGTTGCGGTTTGGCCACGGCGATAATGCAGATGGCAATAGCCAGGGAGATGACCGCGACAGCATTAGACCAGGCCAGTAAGCGAATGGTCAGATCGGTGCGTTTGCGTCGGTTGCTGAGTCTCAAGCTCATCGATTGATCTCTCTCAAGTTTCCCCGTTGGGCTGTTCGTTGTTGTCTGTCTATGTTAGTATAGCGGAATAATTTAGTAGCAGAACAGGATTATTTGGATAGATGGAAAACTCAGAAAACAATACTGGCAATAAAGCCAAAGTTTGCGACAAAACGAAAGAGCAGATTATAACACCATCACTCTTTAAAGTTTTGATGCACAACGATGATTATACCACTATGGAGTTTGTTGTTGAGGTTTTGCGGGATGTTTTCCGTAAACCAGCAACGGAAGCGGAAAAAATTATGCTGACGATCCATTTTCAAGGGATTGGCAATTGTGGAACTTTTCCCTATGCGATCGCAGAAACCAAGGCAGACCAGGCGCGGTTGAAGGCCCGCAAGTCGGGATTTCCATTGCGCTGCACGCTTGAGGAGGCCTGAGAGGCGGTGGCAGAAATGTTTAAACAAGATGTGCAGATTGCATTTACTCTGGCAGTTCGTGAGGCGCAGCGGCGGCGGCATGAATATCTGACGACTGAACATGTGCTCTATGCGTTGCTCTTTGAGGGCGTTGGTCAGCAGATTATCACCACTTGTGGTGGAGATATTGATGCTTTAAAACAGGAGTTAGAGGAGTTTTTCGACGTGCACCTTGAGTCTCTTCCGGAAACTGATGAAGTTTCTGCAGATGAAGATGTTCCTCGGCAGACTGTGGCCTTGCAGCGGATGCTACAGCGAACCGTGTTGCATATGCAGGCTTCACAGCAAGCGGCGGTTGGGGTTGGTGATCTGCTGGCAGCTATTCTGGAAGAAGAAAATTCCCATGCTTGTTTTTTTCTTCAGCAACAGGGAATTGAGCGGGTTGATCTGCTCGATCTTATTTCCCATGGCCAAACTTCCAACGGCACAAGTGAAAAACCAAATCAACGTCCGGCTGATCCTGCTCCCGGCGAACGGACCAAACCAAAACAAAATCCTGCCGACCCACTAAAGTCTTTTACGATTGATCTTATTGCGCGGGCTAAAAATGGCAAAATTGATCCTTTGATCGGGCGGCAGAAAGAGTTAGAGAGAACCATCCTGATTCTCTGTCGGCGGCGGAAAAATAATCCTCTGTTTGTCGGTGAGCCAGGGGTTGGTAAAACTGCTATGGCTGAAGGTCTGGCGCTGCGGGTTGCCGAAGGAGATGTCCCTGAGCTACTCAAAAACGCTGAGATTTTCACCCTCGATATGGGGGCGTTGTTAGCTGGCACAAAGTTTCGCGGAGATTTTGAAGAGCGTCTTAAGGCCGTTGTCATCGCTTTGCAGAAACGTGATCAGGCGATTCTTTTTATCGATGAAATCCATACTATTGTTGGTGCTGGGGCGACCAGCGGCGGTTCGCTTGATGCTTCTAATATTCTCAAGCCGGCACTAGGTTCCGGTGAGTTGCGCTGTATCGGTTCGACGACCTACGAGGAATATCGCAACCTGTTCGACAAGGATCGTGCTCTCTCACGCCGGTTTCAGAAAATAGATCTTCATGAACCGAGTAGTGACGAAACTCTTGAAATTCTGAAAGGGTTGTGTCCCCGCTATGAACAACACCATAAGGCGAGTTACTCCAAAGAGGCTTTGGAATCAGCGGTGTTACTGGCGGTCAAACATCTTCCACAAAGGCATTTGCCCGATAAAGCAATTGATGTAATTGATGAGGCCGGCGCACAGCATCGTTTGGATGGCCATCCAAATCGTCCGATAGATGTTAATGATATTGAACGAGTCGTGGCACGGATGGCCCGGGTTCCAATGCGAACGATTGCCGGCAATGATCGCCACCGGCTGCGTTATCTTGAGCGGGATCTGAAACGGGTGGTTTTTGGCCAGAATCTTGCGATTGAGACCCTGGTTAAGTCGATACATCGTTCCCGGGCTGGACTTGGTCATCCCGACAAACCAGTCGGATCTCTTCTCTTTACCGGGCCGACTGGGGTTGGCAAGACCGAAGCGGCCAAACAGCTGGCGCAGCAGTTGGGGGTGAAATTTTTACGTTTCGACATGAGTGAATACATGGAGAAACATTCAGTTGCCCGGTTGATCGGCGCACCTCCAGGATATGTCGGATTTGATCAGGGTGGATTATTGACCGAGGAGGTAGGTAAGAATCCCTGGTCAGTCTTGCTGCTAGATGAGATTGAAAAAGCTCATCCCGATTTGTTCAATATCCTGTTACAGGTGATGGATCATGGGACCTTAACTGACAATAATGGCAAAGCAATCGATTTCCGTAATGTCATCCTGATCATGACCAGTAATGTTGGCGGGCGGGATATGAATGTTGTGCCGATTGGTTTTGGCAGTCGCACCGGCGAAGCGCCTAAAAATATTATAGAAAAAGTATTTTCCCCTGAGTTTCGCAATCGTCTTGATGCCGTCATCAACTTTTCCCTTCTTGACGAAAATATCATGTTGCTGGTTGTTGATAAATTTCTGCAGGAGCTGTCGGTTCAGTTGGCAGAGCAGAATATCATTCTCAAGGTTTCTGCTGCGGCCCGGCGGGAACTTGGTCGTCTGGGATATGATCCGTTGTTTGGCGCACGACCACTCGCACGTTTAATCCAAACTGAGTTGAATGACCCGCTAGCCGAGAAAATATTGTTCGCCGAATTGCGTAAAGGTGGCAAGGTTCGGGTTGGATATCAGGCCGGTAAATTTACTTTTCGATTTGATTGATGCCCTGCTACCAACTGGATGATGAACTCTGGTTTCCTCCGCTGGAAGCAGCGGAAGATTATGGCCTGCTGGCAGTCGGTGGTGATCTTTCCCCTGAACGCCTGTTGCTGGCTTATAGCCTTGGAATCTTCCCTTGGTACAATCCCGGTGAACCGATTCTCTGGTGGTCCCCCGACCCCCGTTGTGTTCTTTTCCCCGCCAAGCTTCATATCTCCCGCTCCATGCACCGTTTTATGCGCAAGCATTCGTACCGAATCAGTTTTAACGAAAATTTACCTGGGGTTATTTACTGGTGTCGCAGACTGAGAGCCGGTCTTGACGGGAGTGGTACCTGGATTACTCCGGAAATGCAAAAGGCCTATACTCGATTATATGAACTTGGCTTTGCTCATTCAGTCGAGTGCTGGGATGGGGAACAACTGGTTGGTGGTCTGTATGGAATCTGTCTCGGGCGGTGTTTTTTTGGTGAATCAATGTTTAGTCGGAGTAACAATGCTTCAAAAGTTGTCTTGATTCATCTGCTGGAATATTTACACCACCATGGATTTGAGTTGCTCGATTGTCAGCAGACGAACGATCACCTTGTCAGTATGGGGGCACAGGAAATCTCACGGCAAGAATTTCTGCAATATTTACAGAAGGCAGCCGTTCCTCCCTACGGCCCCTTAGTCAGTCATTTTTGATGGCGTCGCAAAAAAAATCCGATATTCGGTGTTGCAGCAGTTTTTCAGGATCTCGACATGCCCTGTGCATGCCTTCGCCCCTGAAAAACCACTACGCCTTGTAGATCGAAGTTTTTGCTTAGCCATCTTATGATTTTTACGAGATATTTATTTGAAATTTACGAGAATAGGAACTTGTTATGTTGAAAAAAACGATCAATAAAACAACCCAGCTCAAGCCACGCAGAGGGGGCAAGCTTCTTCTGGAATTGCTTGAGAGTGAAGGGGTCGAATATGTCTTTGGCAATCCCGGAACCACAGAACTTCCTTTTATTGATGCTTTGATTGACAGTCCGACGGTTAAATATATCTGGGGGCTGCAAGAAGCAAGCGTTGTCGCTATGGCAGATGGTTATGCGCAGGCTTCGGGACGGCCTGGTTTTATAAATTTACATACAGCGGGAGGGTTGGGGCACGGACTTGGTAATCTTCTTAATGCCAGTGTTTCTGGAACGCCATTGGTTGTGACTGCCGGGCAGCAGGATTCACGACATTCGATTACCGATCCATTGTTGGCTGGAAATCTGACCCAGATTGCAGCCCCGGCGGTAAGGTGGGCGCAGGAAGTCCACTCTGTTGCACAGCTGCCGATTCTGATCCGGCGGGCTTTTGAAGATTGTGCCGCGGCACAGTCCGGGCCGGTTTTTCTCTCTCTGCCGATGGATATTATGGAAGAGATGACGACAATTCCAATTCCACCGCGTTCAAATGTTGATCGACGCCCCGTTGCGGGTTCGCTTGATTTACTGGCTGACGAGCTAGCTGCTGTCGCTCCGGGAAAAATTATGATCGTTGCCGGAGACGAAATATCAAACCATGATGCTGCACCAGAAGTTGTCGCTTTGGCTGAAATGTTCGGCGCGCCAGTATTTGGATCATCGTGGCCGGCACATCTTCCCTATCCGACCAGCCATCCATTGTGGTCGGGAAATCTGCCGACTAAAGCCACCGAAATTCACGATGCCGTCAAAAATTTTGACTGTATTTTTGCTCTGGGAGGAAAATCCTTCATTACTATTCTCTATTCAGAAGGCTCAGCTTTACCGGAACAATGTGAACTGTTTCAGCTGTCGGTTGATGGCCGGGATTTGGGGCGCAGTTATCCAACCAAGCTTTCTGTTGTTGGCGATATTCAGAAATCACTGCATGTGTTGAATAAACTGCTGGCAGAACGATTGGCCGATAATGCCGATGTTTATTCAGCTTTGCTCAAAAAAGCTGAACAGAAGCAGAAAGAAAGACACGAACAATTATTACAGGAAGCCGCAGCATTGCGATCTTTAGATTATATTCACCCTCTGGTTGCTGCTCAGGAAATGGCTAGGGGCATCGGCCCGGATACGGCGATTGTTGATGAAGCGGTTGTCACGGCAGCGCATCTGCGTAAGTTTTTAAACAGTAATACAAAGCGTCGCTATTCGTTTTTGCGGGGTGGCGCATTGGGGTGGGGGATGCCTGCCGCTGTTGGTTATTCCCTTGGACTGGGCCGCCAACCCGTTGTTTGTCCGGTTGGCGATGGCGCCGCTCTTTATTCACCGCAGGCGTTGTGGACTGCAGCACATGAGAAACTTCCGGTGACTTTTGTGGTATTGAATAATCGTGAGTACAATGTTCTGAAAAACTTTATGCGCTCACAACCGCATTTTATCTCAGCACAAGAAAATAAATTTATCGCTATGGATATTGTAGATCCGGTAATCGACTTCCTCGCCATGGCTCAATCGATGGGAGTCCCTGCCAGACGGGTTGAGAAGGCAAGCGATATAGCCGAAGCCATTCAAGCAGGAATCGCATCCGGATTGCCTAATCTGATCGAAATTCCGGT
>JAQIBX010000138.1 GCA_027858895.1 Desulfuromusa sp.
TTCAACATTGACCATATCGTGGTTGGGCCGACAGGCGTATTTGCCGTTGAGACAAAAGGGCGGTCAAAAGCGGAGAAACGAAAAGGGAAAACTGATGCGACGGTCATTTATGATGGTAAGCTGCTGCAATTTCCCGGTTGGTATGAAACCGAAATGTTACTGCAGACGCAAAGGCAAGCCGACTGGCTTAAAAAATGGCTAACCAGTGCCGTTGGTGAAGCGGTGTATGTGCTGCCGGTTTTGGCTCTTCCTGGATGGTATGTTGTACGTAAAGCTGATCGGCCAATAAAAGTAATCAGCGGTAAAGAAGCCTATTCCCTGGCAAAACCAAGCGGCATCAGTCTCAATGCTGAAATGATTCAACGGATTGCCCATCAGGTGGAACAGCGTTGCCGGGACGTTGAGCCGATTGCGTATCGACGAGAGAAAAAAAGTTAATTTCGACAAGGAGTCCTTTTATGTTTGGCCTGTTTCTAAGATGGCTCATTCTCACGGCTGCTATTATGGTTTCTGCCTATCTCTTTCCCGGCATCGAGGTCAGTGGTTTCGGTACCGCTTTGTTCGCCGCCGTGGTTCTGGGTATTCTCAATGCCTTTTTCCGACCGATTCTGATTATCCTCACCCTGCCGATCAACATCCTCACTCTTGGCCTCTTTACCTTTGTCATCAACGCCTTCCTGTTGATGATGACCTCCGGAGTCATCGGCGGCCTGCACGTGTCCGGATTTGGTTCTGCGCTCCTTGGTTCACTGATCATCAGTCTGGTGAGTTGGGGGCTCAGCTCGTTCATCAGTGATCGCGGGCGGGTGGAGTCCATGGACATCGAGCTGCGCCGTAAGCGTGGTAATCACTGGGAATGAGTTTAAGTCACGGGAAAAGCGTGACACTCCCCTTATTCTCATATTCTCTGAAATAAGGAAGTCCCCAGTTATTCTATAAGTCACTATGTGGGAGGGCTACCGTGATCTGGTTTGCTCTGGTCAGTTATTATTAGTACTGTAGGTGCAACCTTCTGCTAACATGATTTACGCAATTTGAATTTTGACCCCCCCGTGTTACTGATAGTACCCTGAGGTGAAAATAAGTGATGAAGCAGTATGAAAATAAGTTAAAACAGTACCTTGAACAAACCACAAATGATGCGGAGCACCTTTCGTTCGATCAATCGTGTCATTCCGTCACTCAAGCTGCTGAGGCAGTAGGAGGCAATCCAGATGATTTAGTGAAGAATATCTGTATGATCGATTCAAATCAAAATATGATAGTAGCCATAGTAAAAGGTGATCATCGAGCAAGCACCTCAAGGGTTGCAAAAGCCCTTAAAATTGATAGGCCTCGAACAGCAACTCCAGAAGAAATTTTAGAGTGTACAGGTTTTCCCTGTGGGGGCACCCCGTCATTTGGGTTCTCCGCTAGATTTTTAGTTGATCCGAAAGTACTCGATAAGAAGGTCGTATATACCGGAGGTGGCTCTGAAACTTCTTTAGTTCGCATTTCATCAGAAAGCCTTCTTGACCTTAATCAAGGAAAAGTGGTTCGTGTCCGGAAATAATTTCTTTAATAAAAACTAACCCTAACGGGTTACTCGAAGGTATTCGGCAAATAGGTATTGCATAGAAAGAAACACATAGCAAAAAAATCAACCGGACGGGAAATACGTCTGCACTAAATTGAAAAACAAAATCAAAAATTGCGGTGGGCCACGCAAGTTCGCGTCGCCGCCGGTTATCTGAAACCGTAATATGGAAAAAAAGAGGCACGAAAATGGCGACTGACATAAAACCAATTGTATCATTCGAAGAATCATTCGATAAACTCGACATCAGAGTAGGAAGAATTATAGAAGTTGAACTTGAAACAAGAACACACAAACCAACTTATAAAATGGTTGTCGACTTTGGCAAATACGGAAAGCGTGTGAGTTTCGGTCGTTTTACTCAACATCCGATTGAAGAAGTTAAAGATAGACTTGTTCTCGGGGTGTTAAATTTTGAACCGAAGAAAATGGAAACGGTTGTCTCTGAAGTTTTAGTCATTGGCGTTCAATACCCCAAAGCAGAAAGTGGCGAAGCCGCATTCGTTTCACCTGCCGCCAACGCTAAAATTGGCAGTAAACTTTTCTAAATCTACAGCAATAAAGCATATAGCAATGCAATCAACACGGACGGAATATGCTGCCGTTCCTGATAGTGGTGAATAGCTTTTGTCAGCTGTGTCAACCGAACAAAATTTTATAAATTCAGGAAATATAGCAAATGAGAATAATCGCCATACTGATGCATATAGCTGTGATATGTGTATTGTCTGTCATATTTTTCAAAGGTGGTGCTCCTGAAAGAGCTACTGACTGGGCTTGGAGGGCTTTGTTCTTATTACTTCCATTTGTAAATCTGTATATCCTTTTTAAAAATAAGAAGGCTCAGAGGTGACTACGAGCAAACTCTATCAAGTAGATACAGAAATACTCCAGCCTGAGAATTTTCCGAGGAATGAATATGAACATTATACCAACAAAAAGCAGCTACAAGATTATTTATCTTTACAACAGGCGACGCAGGGCAGCTTCAGCATTATCCATTCGCTCCCGGCCACAGCCTTCTACCAATTCATAGGGCCGTTTGAGCCGGGTTATTTCGTCGAGATGCCGCTGATAAAGTCGCTGGGTGTCGTGTTGATTTTTCCGTAGAGGATCAGGCTCCCAAGGTAGATCCGGTTTGCAAAGCAGGTAAACATGAGATGTTTCCTGTTCGATTCCGGTGCTGACTTCCGCAGGACAACAGCCGAATACCTCTTCTGCCCAGATCTTATAATTGATGAGATCGGTATCAAAAATCCCGCAGGGTGTAGAGATGGGAACTTTTTCCTGCTGATAGTTCAGGTGCAAGCGACTCATTATCCGCAATTGTTCAAGATCGTATTCCGGACCATTTTCTTCGAGATAATAGCGAGCGTATTCCAGCGCATAGGGCAGTTCAAAAACTTCTCCCAAATGTTTAGTGAGACTACTTTTCCCCGATGATTCTGCACCGGTGATGACAATTCGTATCATATTGGTCCGTAAAATCTGTTTTTAGTTTTTTGGCTGGGTGGATCGATGCCACTTTACCCAACCGTAGATGCCAAGGACAAGAAAGATGGCGTATTGAACGGAATATATAGGAGCCTCTTTGACCCAATAAATATGAATTCCTAGCAGGTTAACCACCAGCCACAGAACCCAGTTTTCCATCCGCTTGCGTGCTTGGAGAAACTGCGCGAAAAAATTCAAGACGGTTGTTGTTGAGTCACGCCACAACAAGGAGGGTTCCGGAATCCAGCTCACCTGCGTAGCCAGCCCAGAAATTCCGAATGCCCAGCCGGCAATACCGAGCAATGCAGCAATAAACAGGAAGAGCTGTTTTCTGCGTGGTAACCAGACCGGAATAAACGGTTCTTCCTGCTGGATACCTCCGCTACGTGCCCAGACAAACCAACAGTAAAGCTGAATAGGAATGTAGGCAAGGTAGAGGATACCGTCGGAAACCAGTTGCCACTGCGTAAATGCCAGCCAGGCAGAAATAGCCGCCCATAGTATTCCCAAAGGCCAACCCAGAATGTTTTGCCGAGCAATCAGTATGACGCCAATGACAGCACTCAGGGTAGCAATAATTTCAACCGGAGTTGTGCCAAACAATTGAAGCCATGAAATAGTATCTAAAGAAAG
>JAQIBX010000026.1 GCA_027858895.1 Desulfuromusa sp.
CGAGTTATGCTCGAAAGTGGTGTTTGAGGGAGATTTAAGAAAATAAAAGACGTACCCTGTTGGAACTGTTCGCCAAAACAGAAGTCCCAACAAAAAAAGGATACGTCTATGAACAAGAATAAGGTCACTACACTCAAAGCTCCAAGAGAAATCTCTGAAGATCCGCTGACCGAGTTGCTCCGAGCCGGGGCCAAGAAGTTGATTGCAGAAGCTGTTGAAGCCGAGATTCAGGATTTTCTGGCGCAATATGCAGAGCTCAAAAACGAGAAGGGGCACCGTCAGGTCGTTAGGAATGCCTATTTGCCCGAGCGGGAAATTCTGACGGGGATCGGAGAGGTTGAAGTCAAGATTCCAAAAGTAAGGGATAAAAGTGGCCAGGGGATTAAATTCAATTCCGTTCTGGTGCCGCCCTACTTGCGAAAGTGTAAAAATATCGAGGATCTATTGCCTTGGCTCTATCTCAAGGGCATTTCCACTGGAGACTTCCAGGAAGCTCTCCATACGCTTTTGGGAGTTAACGCCAAAGGATTATCTTCTTCAGCGATCAGTCGCTGCAAGCGTATCTGGGAGCAAGAGCATGAAGTCTGGGACCGACGCAGCTTAGAAGGCAAGCGTTATGTTTACATTTGGGCCGACGGCATATATTTCAACATTCGCAGTGATGACGCCAGACAATGTATCCTCGTTATTATCGGTGTCACAGAGCAGGGGCGAAAAGAATTTATCGCTATCGAGGACGGTTACCGAGAGTCCGAGCAAAGTTGGTCAGAGGTTCTGCTACGGCTCAAATCACAAGGACTGAAGCATGGCCCCAAGCTGGCTATCGGTGATGGTGCTCTGGGCTTCTGGAAAGCTTTGAGCAAGGTCTACCCAGAGACCCGCCATCAGCGCTGCTGGGTTCATAAGACGGCCAATGTACTCAACAAGCTGCCGAAGAGTGTTCAACCCAAGGCTAAGCAGGCCTTGCATGAGATTTGGATGGCACCGACCAAAGGAGAAGCTTATAAGGCCTTCGATGCAGCGATATCGACATATTCAGCCAAGTACCCCAAGGCCATGCAGTGTTTGGGAAAAGACAAAGATCAGATGTTGGCTTTCTATGATTTCCCGGCCACACATTGGCAACACATACGGACGAGTAACCCCATAGAATCAACCTTTGCCACCGTGCGTTTGCGGACGGCAAAAACCAGAGGCTGTGTGGCAAGGAAAACAATTTTGTCTATGGTCTTCAAGCTGGGACAAAGTGCACAGAATAGATGGCGCAAGTTGCGAGGATTTAAACTGCTGGCAGCGGTAATACGAGGTGTTCAATTCAAAGATGGAGAGCCCATCGAGCCATTAACTGAGAGTGAACTCAACAGGGACGTCGCATGATGGAATTTTCCCAAACACCAGACTTGACTATAACTCGAAAAGATATGCACCGAGTCGAGCCGTTGCTTTGAGGTGTCCAGGGTAAACAGCTTGGTCAATGTCTCCGAGACATTCTCAAACAGCGCCTGATCCAGACCGAGATGACCTACATGATCCCGCATAGTCCAGAGGGTGCGGGTCGAGACATAGGAACTAAAATCAGAGGCATCGGTCACATTGAGCGCATACTGCCAGAGAATATTGAAGGCAAACTGTTGCACCGTCTCTTCGTCGGTCAGATCCTCCATCTGCTGTAGAAGAACCAGGCCGAGCATCGCGTAGAGTTCTTTAGTCTGCCGCCCCTTCGATTCGTCATACAG
Organism: Desulfuromusa sp.; assembly: GCA_027858895.1. GTDB lineage: Bacteria > Desulfobacterota > Desulfuromonadia > Desulfuromonadales > Geopsychrobacteraceae > Desulfuromusa. The sequence continues at coordinate 1,737 of JAQIBX010000026.1, forward strand.
TTCGAAGAGCTTCTCAGCCGGAAGCTGGTGAAGAATCTCTTCGCGAAACAGGTGCGCCCAGGACGTTTCTAAAAGTGCAAGTCGTTTCGGGCCAAGATGCTCAAACGGGTTGAACATGTCGTAGGTTTTGTGGTCTTTGACATGAATCATGCGACCTCCGGATAACCAGTTGAATTCATTGCGGTTATCCTACCATGGGGCAATGTGGTTGAAAAGGAAAAATCCTGAGCTTTGTCAGTTATTTCAGCTGGTTATCCGGACACGACGTTTTTGCGAGTCCATCAATATTGACTGGTTCGTCAATGCAGACTGCTATTTACAAATGGCCTTTTAACGAAAAAGACCACAACACCCAGCTCTATTGATTGAACATGACTATCTTCACTCTGAAGAAAACATTTCTGAGAACTTTCTTTTCAACTGCCGAATCAAAGAAATCCTTAAACTTTCTGATAAATTGCATATTCTTTCATAAATATCATCAATATGCATTCCATCAATATGGGACTGTACAGTTTTCCTCATTTTGCTGACTTCATCATAATTTTCATGATGAATATACTCAGGGACGCTGCTCAACTCTGACACGAGTTTTTCGCAGTGAACAACACTTCTAGTAGCAATAAACGGTATTTCATCCCTCACCTTGGTCAACCAAGTAATTTCTTTTTTCTGCCTTTCGTTCTCAACAGACTGTTTAATACTCGCAAAAATCAGATCAACAAATCTTGTTATTTCATTTCGGTCAACCAAAGAAATCCAAGTTGGTACATTGTTAAGCTTTGACAACTGTCTTTCACATTCAGGCACTGACCAAGAGTCAAGCTCATCAAGTTTAGGAGAAATATCCCTTAACCACTGAGTTGAAAGTTCCATTTTATCTTTAAGGATATTGTTTTTAAACTCAACATATACTTCTTCTAAATCACAAAACAGTTCGCCATCAGCACTCTCTACTTGACGTATTATCTCCTGAATACGATGATCTACCTGCTCCTCAAGTAGTATTTCTAGTTCCTCAGGTGGAATTTCAAGTGATTCCCAGCGCTGCATGTCCTTCTTAAAAATCATTAGTTGTTCAAACACTTCAACAACATCATTTTCATCTTTGGTTCCTGAAAATATGTGCTGTAAATCCTTAACAAAGACCAGTAAGTTTTCTACTGCTTGCAAACCGTCTATATGATAATTATAGACCTCACCTAAACGCTTCTTATGCTGACTTTCAATATCTGCATAAATATGTTTACGAGATTTAAGCTTAACAATTAAATCAGATATGTCTTTAGCATCAATTTTTTTATAAGCTGCAGTCAAAGTAACTACCAGCCCATCTACTTCTTTAATATGATGCCTAAGCGAGAGCACTTTATCTTTCAATGTTGGTTCAGGCAAACGAACAATGTCAGTAGCCTTATTAAGACTCATTTCATACTCAGCACGCTTATCAATTTGATAAATAATTGTATTTTTTTGTTCGTCTAGGCATGTTGCCTCATCTTCTAAGCCTAAAGTTTCTAGTCCACGAATCCTGTTCTCCATCTTTTCACGAAATACTGATACTTGCTTAATATTGTTACACGACTGGCTACTAATCCATTCAGCGAGGCTTACACTAAGCAATGAGTTGACATGAGACACCAATGCAGTTAACTCGTGAATTTGACTGTCTGCCCATAATTCGCTCTCCCCTTCCATCTTACTTATTTTCTGGGCAAACTTGCTCCCGCAGTAGATGAGGCTATCGACATTTCTTTGGCGTTCAGCTCTCTCAAAGCTTTTTTCAAGCTCCTCAAGCTCTTTATAATGTTTTCCAACCGTGAGCTCAGCTTCTAAGGCTTTATCCCTGACGTAAGAAAACATCCCTTCAAGAGACTCGGGCAAAGGGTCTGCTTTTCTTTGTTTTTCAGCGGCTTTAAAAAGTAAGATTTTCTGTGAAAGATTTTTTTCGTCTTCAATCTTTATCAATATGGAGTTCCAACGTTGATTAGCATCTTCCTCCAGGAAGAGAAGGTTGGTCTTTGCAAGCCCCTGTATATCGAAAGAATATTTTCCTTTTTTATTTGGGAGGACATGCACTAACCATTCTTCCAGAGAGCAACTATCCCCATTAAGTTTTAAAGCCCGCGGTGGCAGCTCTTTAGCAAGCATTAATCCCAAGATAACACCAGCAGACGATGCATTAAAGCCATAGGGTGGAGACAAGAGCATCTTGAAAGTTTCTCCCAGTGTTCTACCGCTGTCTTCGAGGTGTGCATTCTCAACTACCTGTAGGACTTCAGCTAAAGGCTCTTCTTCGGGTTTTTGACGCAACTTTCCATCAGTTCCCAACACTTTCCAGTCCTGCACAAGTAAACGTCGTACACGATTTTGCATCGCTTTTTGTTGTAAGGCCACCCAATCACCGTTGACTTGTCGGCCCACGAGAGCTCTCATCAAGCTCATACAATCACGAGGACCAGCCCCCGATTTAGAACCAAACCCATCAAATGGGAATGAAATAACCTTCGGGTACACCTGCTCAAACAACCAGCTGGCAACGGCATTGAGCCTTTTTTCAGGGACGTCTTCAATACCAGCGACGTAGTAATTACGTTCGAGTTGTGATTTTTGTACGCCATCTTTTAAAGCTCTAAGGGCCCTTTTTTGTTCCTCTGGGATAAACCGACGAAACTTATCTTGTTCATCTGCACCAAATTCTTCGTCTACAACGTATGCCCTAGCCAAACTCTCACAAATCTTGCCATCACGATCATGTAAAACAATTGACCAAATAGGAGCCTTCTGCTCATCCAAGTTACGTTTATAGGCCGCAGAAATTGCACAGGCTACAGCGTCATAATCCTCATCCTCCTGAACAAGAACATATACAACGTGCCCCTTAGGATCATCGTGAGAACTTGCTGTTTTCCAATTCTCAATCGCTCCCTTCAAGACGCCACTGATATTTGCAGCGTCCGCAAGGGAGGATTCATAAAACCAATCAGAGGTTGATATGTTTTTTTTATTAGAGAAATCTGGATTAATATCCGTAAGTTCAGCGTAATTACTTCCCCTATGAATAAAAATTTCGCTAATTTTTTTTCTATCAATTTCTCTTAATTTTTTATTCAGTAACACCTGGAATTGTCCACGTGTCGCAGCATCCGCGATCAACTCATATTGGCCAAGGTCAGCATTCCACTCAACAACACCAACTTCATTACTCAGAGAAGAAAGGGTTGTATTTAAAATTTCATCAGACAACCCAGAAACAAAACCGAGTAATTTATCTACAAATAATTTCTCACGTGTTTCTATGCGCAACTTATCGAGTATCATTACCCCCGCGAGGAGCAATTTTTGCTCTGGCGTAAGCTTGGACTTATACTTTTCTAAAACCGCCTGCAATGTCTCTGCGATAGAGCCACCTTGGGTACGTTCTGCTGCAATGATTTCAGGCAGCATACTTTGTAAAACCAACTCTGCTGGAGAGATATAGTAAAGATCACCGTCGATCTGATGAGGGTTGAACGCGACATTTTCAACAGCATCTTTGATAAACGTTAAAGCGGAACGTGACTGAACAATATCTTGTTGTCTTGTCAAAAACCATGTGGTCAACGGATGAAGAGGCCAACAACCATTGACGACCACTTGCTTAAACTTCTCAAAATCAGACCATACGGGGATCCGCTTGAATCCTGGCAAGCTCGAACAGAACAAACTATGGATCTCTGCCCATCCCCCTTTCGGCTGATAGGTCTCTAAAGCATGACTGAGCTTTTCTTCATCATGTTTTTCAATCAGGTGAGCAAATAAAGTTTCAAGGTTGGTAGAGAGATATAATTTTTCTGAAGAATCAAACCTAGTAATATATCTTTGTAACTGTAATAAATCCCGCTGGTTAAAACGATTCAAATATGCTTTTAATTCGTATTGAATAAAACCAACGAACCTTGCCTTGTCGCTACAGTCCTGTATCCCTTGGAATATTTGCTGCAAAGCTGAATCACCGGCCAAGTTGGGTTTTTCTGCTGCGTACTCTAGATATCGACCAAATTCATCAAACAAGATGACTAAGCCAGAAAAGTGACCTGCAGGGCCACAATAGACTTCACAGACAGTTTTTATTAAATCTTGTGCTGACTCATGGCCATCAACAGGAATTCTAGTGCCGTTTGCTTTAAAGAAGACATCGTCAACAATCGAATACAGATCCTCATCTTGTTCTTGTAATTTATCGATAATAGTTATTAGGGCTTCATTTATGCCAGCCTTATCAAACTCATTTTTTCTGAACTCATAATTTCTTATGACAAAATCTTCTGCATACTGAAAGCGTGGCGAGAGCTCGGTAATAGGATCTAAATCCACGTTTGCATTCTTTAATTGTCGAATAATTCCGCGGCTCAGTTCACTCCCTAAGTGAAAATTCGACATACCATCGAGTGTAACAACCAATGCAGGTTTCTTCAGCTTCTCCAGTAATTCAGCAACATTATTGCCAATCTCTGCATCAGCGGCATAAATGTTCTTTAGTATGCAGAGCGCTTCTGGGGAATTTGGTTGACTTAAAAGTTGAGACGCAGTGAGAGCGAAATGAGACTTACCAGAACCGTATCCAGCAACTGCTAGCAAAAGAGGGTTGATATTTAAGGTGTCAGGAGAGAGGCACAGTGAATTAATCAAATCATGAATAAAAGTTGCCGTATCCGTTAGCTTGTAAGATCGGCTAACACCTTTATCATCATTTTCACTTACACCATGATAACGTGGCCCATGGAAAACAAAGTTTTCAGATGCAACCTTTGCACGTTCAGGGTTTTCTTGAGCCCATCTGAGTTGAACAGCTCCTTCGAAAAAAAGCTCTTTCTTAAATCCAACCAGGTCTCCAATTACCATTATGTTCCCCCCTTGATCATACCAAATTATCGTAAAGACAATTAATTACCGTTTCGGCTGCAGCTGTCCTCAGAAGCAATGCCTCACCTGTCTGGCGATCAATTTTCAACAAACCATTGTCAGCCATCCAATCGAGAAAAATATTCACTTCAACCTCTTTGCATCCAAGTGTTGCTAAAAAATTTGATGTGCCCTCAATATTTGCAATTGATATTTGTTGGTCGTTCGGAAAATATTCCTCCCATGCTGACAGGAGGAGAAAGGCATATCCATAATAAAACTCTTGAGTCATTGGGGCTATGCTTCTTACGATCGTCCCATTTTCTTCCACTAACGCTCGACAAAGGTCAAAACTAGAATCATTTGAATACATGCGCAAAAGGGGACTTATATTCTTAAAAGGCGTTTTAAGGTACGTCGTAAGATCATCACGAAAGAATGTTCGCCCTAAAGGCAGTTGCCCTTCTCCAAACACCCTGTACCAAGCTTCTGCACCGCCTTGACGACGACAAAACATTAAATGTAAAAGCCATTGCGTCAAATTTTCTTTGAGGTAAATATCCTGTTCAAATATCTCTTCACCAAAGGAAGTTAAACTCAAGCGGAAGCATGCACCACCAATGCGTTCAACGTTTAGAAGCCCCATGCCTTGAGCATACTTAATCGTTGGTTCGACTTTACCAGTAGATTTACCCGTTGGAATACCAGTAACACTCGAAATTTTATCAATGGTCCCCTGTTTTTGTGACTCAGCGAACTGCATAAGCTTTGCAAGATAACTACTTTCAGGCGCAAATGTATCGTGAAAGGATAAAGGCAGTCTTATAAACTGATCTTTTGACAAACCATTGACTCCTTATGCTTTAATGCGACTTTCAAGTGAATTTATTTTTAACGGGATAACTCTATCCCTTAATCGTTCATCAGAGGAAGCAACTGGACCTAGCGACAAACATTCACCTTTTTGAAGACTTTTTAATCGCTGCACCCACTCGTCACGATTAGTTCCCGGAACATTATCTTTTAAAATATCTGCATAGCGCTTCACTTCTGTATCTGCAGGGGCAAAGAAGAGCTTATGGCTTGCTTGAAATAATCGATCACGTTCTTCAGAATCAAAGTTGCTCAAAGTTTGTGTCGCAAGGATCAAAGAGATTCCAAACTTGCGACCTTCTCTAAGAAGCTTATCCAAAGGCGAATCATTTCGATGATCAAGGTTCTGAATTTCATCCAAAACAATGGGTAAGGGATTATCTTTATTACCACTTGAAGTCGCATAGTCATAAATATCCCAAAGAATAAATTCTGATATAATTCTTTGAAACTCCCTAGGAATTCTAGCAAGTTGCAATATATGTACTTTTGAATCATTACAGTTCAGCATTTGCTTCCAACCTGAATCAGATTTTTCCCTGAAGGGCTTCATTTTTATCAAAGGTGTTATCTTGTTTGACAGCGCTATCCCAACATCACCCTCTTCCTCTAAGCACTCAATTAACGTGTCAAGATCGAATTGATGATGTGATGAAAGTCCACTCTCAATGGCACGAATCAAAGCTGCAAATTGCTGCTGTCCAACACTGTCAAACACTGAAGAGAAGACATTTGCAACACGGGTGGCCACATTAAAATCACTTTCTTCAATTGAACCAAAGCCCTCGATTACTGTGATTTGTTTCCTAAATGGATTCACGGGAAGTGGTTCTTTGATCACAAGATGCGTTTTCGGTTTTACAATTTGTGTGAAAGCCAGTTCAACCTGATTGGGCAAAAACCCATCTGTGTAATCAACGATCAAACTGTTCTGTTGCCTAAGTGCCAATTCTGCCAATAAACATTGAATCGCATAAGTTTTCCCTGAGCCTGAAGCTCCAAAAATCAACATGTGCCTATTGTTCAGATTTTCATGCCCATACTCCCAAAATATTTGTTGGTCACTACGATCTACACCTAATAATAGCCGGTTAGGAACGTCGTTGGTCAGCACAACAGGACCAAAGCCCTTAGGCTCTAGTGTTGGTTCTGGTGTTGGTTCTGGTGTTGGCTCTGGTGTTGGCTCTGGTGTTGCACTCTTGCATTGACTACACAAATACTTAAGACAACTTCCAGGAATTTTTAATTCAGAATCACTGTTTTCCGAAAATAAGTTGGCAACAGCATCATGTCCGTATTGAAAATGGTAAATGTGGAAACCATCGAGAGACTTGTTACCATCAGCAAAACCGGTAACAGCAGGGTACAGTTTGGATGGTTCCGTTTTTAGATTTTGCTGATCAGACCAAAGAGTAACAACAGCGGCTTGCCACTCAATGTCAAAGTAACCTTCAACTAAATGCTCAAATGCTGCATTAACTTTATAAGAAACATCTTTAGTGAAATTCACCAAAGATCTAGTTGCAATAGCCCGCTGGAGTTGCGCCCACCAATAACGTCTATCAAATGCCGCGCTGCTCTCATCTTCAGTGTTTGGTTTAAATATTTGGGTAAGTCGAGCTAGACCAGCCTTAGTTTGTTCTATCGCCTTGCTAAGATGTTTGTCATTCGTCAGTGCTAATTTACACTCTATGATTGAAGCTTTTATCTTAACAATTGAACCTTCCAAAAAGACCTCAAAACGAAGCAGATCAGGTCTTTGATTAACGTCCGCACCGTGAAACCAATGTTGCACAGAGTCAATTGGAACAATTTGCGTCATAATCGCGTTAGGCGAAGAAGAAAAAGCCTTTTTAACCATTGCATAAGCAACCACATCACGAATGTGCTCACTATTTCCAATGGCCTTAACAAGAGACAAACCTGTTATTTCTTGTGATTCTGAAATGACACTCTGAGAAACGAAGTTGCACTGTGATGTATCCCACGCAGGGTAAAGTACAGACAAGCGCTCACGCATTAAAACGATTAGACGGGACAACGTGTCCGCTTCTGTTGAAATAGTTAGGTTAAGTTCACCAGACAATCCAAGACCAGAACTAAATCCTACAATCTTACGATCTATAGCGTCATCAACACCGACATGATCGACTAACATTTTATCAATGTATGGATCAATACAAGCCAACCATTGAGTGTGCCTATGAAGCGCGGCGACAACTTTCTCCCAATCCGACATATCGACTCGGCCAAACACCAAATAGTTTTGATTTTTAGCGTTATGAGGGTGCTTTAGCCTAGCGCTCAATTCAACATGACAGGTCTGCGCTCGTAACCGCCGGTTACTTAAAAGCGTCTGTCTTTGGTTCTCTTCAAATTTATTAACCGGACGAGGGTATTCTGAAATTGGAAACTTATCGATATTCGAAGGTGAAAAATTGTATTCAAAAGGCGCAACCGGCTCAACCTCATCTCCGCCTTGTTGACTCATCATAAATTTGAGGAAAAAAGTAACATCAAAATCAGAGTTTTCCTTTTCAAGGAAATCCAAAACGTTCTTCCCTTGGGGAGCATAACGATGTCCCACACGGATGTTACATTTTCTTTCACGCCCCTCTTGTTGCAACCAATAGTCACGCCAGGCGGAAAGTTGGTTTGTAATTGCGATAGGTGAAGAGGAAGAAGTATAAACTTTTAGGTAAAGCTGAAAAGGGACGGCACTATCACTCTGATCTTTAAGGTAATCAACTAAAAAGTGATGAATCCCAGATAATGTCATTTTTAAATCTGTTGCGTTGACAACCAAAATTTGAATTTGGTCATGTGCATAGGGGTGTAATTTTTGGTAGTCAGATAAAGTTTTCTGAATGATTCGAGATTCATCGTTTGGCTTAACAATACTTGAGATACTTTCATCATCCTCATTGCCTTGCTCTCGCATAATGGATTGTGAAGCAAGGCTTAACTCTGTGCTTGGGGAATCACCAAAACAGTGAACCAAACCATAAGAACGAATGCGCGTTGACAAACGATGGTCTTTATCTTTGACAATTGCTGCTAGTGGCCTTCTGATCTCAACAAGCCCAATCAACCGATCATAAAAAAGCTGACTTGAAATAGTTCCTCTTTCTAGTAACTCGGACGCAATATCTGGGAAATGCTTTATGAGATAGGATTCTCTAGCATAAGAAAGCTCTGCAACAAACGGCGCAATACTTAACGAAATTGCTGATGTAACAAAACTATCGCCGGGGACTGAATCACAATTAACGACTAAAAATGCTTTATAAAATCTATTAAGAAGTTCTGGACTGCCTTTTAAATCTTCACGCAAGAGTAGAGTCGTTAATTTCTCATAGGCCGAAAGAACATTAAGCAATTTCTCTTTGTTTGCTTCGTAATAACCTTTATTCACGAAGTGTTGTAGATAAGTTTTAAAGTGAGATGAAAGATCTTTGGACGCCGCAATTAACTTAACATCAAAATCATCCCGATTGGTACCAGCCATGATATCGGAAACTTCTAGTTCAACCAACCCCTCTCTTACCAAACGGTTTGCTTCTTCTACATCGCAAGCGAAAAACAGTTCTGTAAAGGTTCTATTCAATTTAAAGGTCGGAATTATTTGCTGCTGATATTTCTGAAGCCCCTCTAGAATTAAGGTAGCGCATTGAAATCTTACTTTCTCTTCTGAGTTGTCGTCTAATGTCCAAATAAAGCTGCTTAGCTGGGAGTAATTATCGTAAATTGATGTTACATTTACCTCGAATTCGACACCCGCCTTTGCACGTGTTGACGAATAACGGACACCGTAGTCATCTTTCCCAAATGTTAATTTGACTGGTATCTCTATATCGCGGCAAGGAGAGTCCGGGTCAGATTTCACTTCAATACTATCAAAAAGAACCCTATCGAGGCCGCCTAGGCAGCCCTCCAATATCGCCTCTGCAGCCTCACTGCCGGTTAAAGAATCGTTATCAAAATCGGCGGTAATATTGTGCTTAAAACCTACGATATTAACGTCAATTTTTGTTATGAGACTAGGAGCCCACTCGGTGCGGCACGATTTTTTGAAGTCTTTAAGTGTTAACCAAATTGCTTCAACAAAGGCACTGATACTTGGCCCATTAAGCCTGGTAACCCTTGTTGTTTTTTGTTTCCCAGGCCCTCTCTTTTTTAGAACCTCCAAGACTTGAGAGATGTCTGTTTTAAGAAGCTTTTGTTCATTTTCTCTATCACCATTTCTTATGAACTCAAATACAGTTTCAATGAAATCATCTAGGCTGCTGAAGATTGTTTCATCATTTAGCGTTTCAGGCATATTGATCTGCCCCGCACGCTTTGCTTCATCAATTTTATTAATAGCTTTTTTTCGTTCAGCTTTGGTGTTGAACATCTGGTGCTTAATGAATTTCATAGCATCATTGAGCATCGTGGTAATTTTGTTGTCTGAACTTGGGATTTTAAAGAAAGGCGGAATACCCCATGCGGGTATTCGTTCAAAAACATGCTTAAGCAAATCTGTATTTGTAAAAAAGTAGGATTTATGAGGCAGTATATGATTTGAGAAGAAATCAGAGAGCTCAATTAAGCTTCTATGCCGATTTTTGTAGATAACGTCTAGAGCTACTGCTAAAGTTTGGGTGATTTTCTCACCGACCTGCAAGCCACAGTCAGAAATCAGTTGATTGACCCAGGGTTCATAGGAACCCTGCAGCACCTGATTCCATAGAATATCTTCTTTGACAACATGAAAATCTGACAACCCACCTTTATCCGACGCGTGGTCTAGGCCGATCAAAATGATAACCAAAGCATCCTTGCCTAAAGGACAGCTTTTATTTCGATAAAATGTGAGTTTATCTTCGTCGTCAACCCAGCCCTTAATTTCAATTTTATCTAATTCGTGTGAAACCTCAGAGGTGTTACTTTTCCAGTCGAGCCATAGACCGCTGGCAATTTTCAAGTGGTATTCGATATTGCCTTCTTGCAGAAGAAAACTTTCCATTTCTTCAAAAACTGTCTTGGCGTGCGAGAACGGAAGACTTTCAACAAAAAGACGAACTTCTCTATCAGAATCACCATCAGACAAAACTGTTTCACATTGTTGCTTCAAATAATCGACGAGAGTTTTAGAGAACATATCCATAGTTAACTAAACCTTGAGTTATTTATAAGGGTTTTCAACCATTGAGACAGCATCAGACAATTCAATTAAGACACCGCCACGCTGTAACTCATCTTCAAACCATGAAGCATCTCTAGAAACGGCTAATTCGCCACGTGTCCTCCTAATCCATTTCAAAGCAATCGCTTGTTCTCTAGAAGCAATAGCAATTCCATAATGCGCGAATATTCTGCGATAAAATTCTGACAAACGAATACGACCTCCAGGGTTAATCAATGAATAGACCAAGAATCTAATTAATTGTGGGGGCAAAACCAAACGTTGATTTTTTCCTGTGAGCGGAATAATCAGTCCGATTTCTTTACCAAGTTTCCTAAATAATTTAAAAACATTATCGTCAGCCTTACTTAAATCATCTTCATTCGCAGGAAGCACTCCATCGGGGTAAGCCGACGGATTTCTGAGAACTCGGTACAACATTTGTTCTATGCAATGATTACTTTCTTGAGCAAGCTTACGAGCTTCTCCGGCTATTTCACTATCCGGAGAGCAAACCACCCAAGCATAATTACCAACAAATCCTTTCACCTGACCTTCCGTTTCACCTGTCTCTCCTAGGCGTCTTGCCTGTGAACAGAGGCTTCTTAATACATGCATACAGCACAGAGACTGCAGAAGTTCAGCTTTTTGAAGTGCTCCATGGCTTGAGTTGCATATATTTAGAATTTCAGAGGCAAACAGTAACGCCTCAGGCAGCGTCTGTTTGGGAATCCAGCCTAATTTAGCAGGACCTTTATCGGCGAGGCTAAAATTTTCCAAACAATGCTCTACAAAATCAACCAATCGTCCAAAACTATCATCAACCTCAGTGAGCATTTTTTTTAACCCTGCTTCTATATCTCTTCGCAGAGTCAAGTCGATTTTAAGATGTAAATAATCTTTAGATGCGCGAATACTTTCAACTGCAGGGCTATCAAGGCTGCCAAAAAGGTTGACTAATTGTAAAAATAGAAGCTCTCCCCCCCTAGCCATGAAATTGTGAGCACTGACATCGAAACAATTGAGGAATTCACACCATTCTTTTCCTGTTCTTTTAATCGCCTTAGAATGTCTCCAGTCCACCTCCCTCGCTAAAAGGGAGCTAGAAAAAGGGAGAAACGCTTGAGTCGCCCATGTACGATTTTTGGCAACTCCAACAAAACCCTCCAATAGGCTCTGAATTAAGTGGACATCAAAGTCTTTTTTTTCTTCTGTGGAACTAATTTTATTCCTGATCGAATTCAGACCCTCTTTGTAGCTTTGAACATGTACAGGGTGACGAGTATCAAACTTTGATGAGGCAAAAAAGGAGAAGAGCTTTAAAGATATTTTATCCTCAGGCTTATACGTAGGATCTGCAGTATCGTCAGCTATTCCTTGAAAAGAAAAAAAGGAGTCCTCATCACTGCATTTTGGTGAGGAAAATGCCAATAAAAACTCAGCAAGGTATTCAACTGGCGTTTGATCTTTGTGATATCTGCGCCCGAAAAGACTAATTGCTGGATTGGAATCGGCGCCAATGCTTTTAATCTTTGGAAATTTTTCCATTAAAGCCCCTCCAAACACTTATCATCATCTGATAATTCATATGAATAAGTTTTCACCTCACCCTCAATTCCAGCCTTAATTAAAGTGATAACACCATGAGAATCTTCTTCATTTTTGGTGTGCTGAATGGCAAGAAGTTGAGATCTAAAATGTTCAATTTGATTAGCATAAATTGGATCAAGGCCACAATCAAGATCCCCTGCACCTCTAGATGTGATGTAATCAAGCAATGGTAAAGACATCTCAAGACCTTTTTCTTCCTGATAATCTTTATGGATCAGTCTTGGTATTCTTTTTTTCTCATCAAACACTAATTTGAACTCATCAAATGAGAACTCTGCCAAGACAAGCTGTGAGGGTTGATGCACATTACGGTCAGAACGTTTTAAAGTCACATACAGTTTTTTGGTTGCTCCGTACTGCCCAATGCTGAACCCGGAATACTCTTCCAAGAGTACCGCCAACGTGTTGTCCAAAAGAGCCCTCTTCTCTGCACGAGAGGCAACGATAGCCCCCTTGTAAGCCCATCTTTCTAGATCGATCAAGCGGGAGGACTTCAAAAAATGATTGCAGTAATTACGGCTGAAAGAAGATGCACCATCATTTAAGTCAGCAAACATATAGATTAAACGACGGAGACTTTGACGTGAATCTTTATTCCCAGGCTTAGAGCTCTTCCCAGCTAAGTAATGAGTGGTGGGTCCAAGAGATACCGGTACGCTAGCCCAATCCGCAAAATCTTCATTCAATATTGAGCGTTCTATTTGTGGAGAACTATGCACACCAAAGTGATGGTATTTAAGTAACTTCATACAATAGAGAGCGCTATTCGCAGCCGATTCTTTTGCTTCACTGCCTCCAAAAAAAGTGTTACTAAAAACATGTGAGGCTAAAAAGTCCTCTTGTTCTGACGCTGTAGAGAAGCTTCTTTTCTTTTTTCTAATTTTTTTACAATTAAATCCAGCCGTTAAGCTGTACGCTAGATGAGAGCTCATCTGGCGCAATGTCATTCTTTGTCCATAAGATGAAAGCCTAGTGTATATCCAGCGCACCCTTTCACGGCTAATTGAACCAGCCTCTTTTAGGGCGGTGACATTCAATGTGATGTGGCAACATTCCCTCGCATCACAAGAATCACAGTGTTCCCAGCTCGGGTGCGCAACGATTCGACCCAATACGTTCGAAGCTACGCCAACATTGTTTAGCTTGGCTAAATTGACAAGTAGTACTGGTTTTTTGAAACCATTGAGGCAGTGTTCTTCACTAGAGATTGATCCATCTACGGGCTGGTTCAATACACCAAGTATTGCATCTTCAACTTGTAATTTCTCTTCATCACTCTTTTTCAGAGCTGAGAATGAACTCAATAGAGGTCCAGTATTCGAAACAATGAGCCAACTGACAAACTCACCATCTTTTTCATCAAGACTATCCGTTAATATTTCTATACGCGCTTCTGCTGACAGCTCACTCATATCTTTAACTATATATACGCATCGCCTCTCACCAAGAATGACTTTCTCGACTTCAATTGGTGGGGCATCAAGTTGCTTATCTTCCGGAAGGTTTTTCAGTTTTTTTAACACATCGAGTGCAATTGTTGATTTGCCATCACCTGCGTGACCGGTCAAAACGAGGACCACCGGATCTTCGCCGGTGAGATAATCACAAATATCTCCGACCAAACTGATCGGCTCATAAATATCAACAAAGTAGGGGTTGATTGATTGAGCTTCTGCAAGGGCATGCACGTTGTTAGCCGTAACATTATGCATTGTATTCAGATAACTAACAAAACTTGGGGCGTGGCAATCTTGGGCCGCCTCATGATTACATTCAGCAGAAATAACGACCCTGTCTTGTTCCTCAGAAGAGATTTCTGTAATGCAAACATCTTCGTTTGTAATTTCTCTGAAAGCACTTAAAGCAAATTCAGCAGACCTGAAGCGCTCATCCTCCCCTCCCCAGCACTGACCAAACCAGTTATAGAGGCGCTTTCTCTGCTGCTCTGAACACTCCTCAAGATCAATGTCATTGAGATTGTGACTCTCGTTTGGGCGTTTGCCAACAAGCCATTCCCATAGAGTTACACCGAGACCATAGATATCACCCGACGGCGAGGCATCAAGCTCACCCGCATCCAACAAATCTGGAGCAATGTAACCGCGAGTTCCACGATATGTGACTGGACCAGGAGTTGAAGCAGCACCAAAATCAATCAGGACTGTACGCCCACTCAACTCATCTACAAGAATATTATTAGGGTTGATATCATTGTGGATCACTCCAACACTCGCATCATTTTCAATATTCGGGTGCATGGCTAAAAGCGTTTCGAGTAACTGGTTAGCAACAGACAGAAAATCATTCAGAGATGGTCGCTTGCCATTTTTTATGAGGTCTTTCAGCTTACAGCCCTCTACATATTCCATAACCAAACACCAGCGCCCATCATCCCACTGCATAAAACTTTTATATTTAGGGATGCAAGGTGAATCAGATTCCAAGAGCATGGAGCGTTCATGCAAGCATCTATCTTTTGATACTTCAGGGCTGTATAGTTTTAGTGCGGCCTGCTCGCCATGACAATCCCCCTTATAGACTTCACTTGTCGACCCTTCTGCTAACAGGTCTCCAAGTATCCAAGTATTAGAAGATCTAGCTAAAGTAGAGACCTTAGACGAAACATGTTCTGGAAGAACCCCCTGTAGCCGACCAACAACCTCAACTGCCTCGGGCCGGCAAGCAGCATCAAATTTCATTACATCAACAAGCAGACCTCTTAACTCAGCAGGAACATCGGTCGGTAATTTGTCGAGATGCTGTGGATTTAAACCCTCAGAGAGAATTCCATCACCTCGTTTTTTCGGTGGTTCACCTGCGAGCATTGTAAAGAACGTCACTCCCCAAGAATAAATATCTGACCTAGGGTCAGCGTCTCCCATGTGAACTTCTGGAGCCATATAAGGCAGATACTCTTTAGCAGGAGGCTCAAAAACTGTATACTCCTCGGTAGGATCATAAACTAAATCAAAATCGGTGAGCTGAGGAATGTCATCAGAATTAAGGAGTATGCTTTTGGGGGAGAGATTACGATGTACAAGCATCTGGTCAGAGGAATGAATATGCAGCAATGCCTTTGCAACACCTAAAGCAATTTCAGACGCATGCGGCCAAGCTATTTGACCAACCTGACCAAGACGTTGCTCTAAAGTTTCAAATCCTAGCCACTCTGAGACCTCAACAACTAACTTCTTTTCGTTAGGGCACTGTGAAGCATGGTGGATATTCTCATGCTTATCAAGAGTCCCTAACTCTTTTAAACTTCTTACTTGCCTTGCATTTTTGATTGGATCATCACTTAAAACTCCAAACACTCGCAACCGATATAGGATATCTCCAAGAGGGGGAATTTTCGCAGCCAAATATGAAGAATAGCTATTTGTGTGCTCTAATTCATCGACAATACTATAGCCAGGAATTTGGTCTGTATATTCAGCTTTTGGCTGATCAAAAATTTTGTCAAAATAGGCTCTAACCCTTGAGAAATCTCCATCAGATAAAGAGTTCCTATGAGTTCGTTTGCTTCTTTTTTTTAAATAATCAGCTAAAGAAGGTATCCCATCAAAAGTAATTTGTCCTTGGATTGAATCTTGTTTAAATAATGGATTAACACTATCTGCACCTGATACTTCACCAGCGGGATTGGTCAAAACAACTATAGAATGTACAAATGGAATTTTGGAAACTGCGGGAAGGATTTTTTCAATCGTCGACCTTAAGACCTTACACTTTCTGTTGTTCGATCGATGAGGATCGGGCACAGCTCTATAGCCCCGATACCATAAATCGTGGGAAACAGTGATCTCACCTCGCCAATGTTTGAGCTCTACAATTGCACAATGCCCTTTCGAGATTACAACCAGATCACATTCAAGATATGCTTTTTTGCTGTCATCAAAAAGTTCAAAATTCGGGTAAATTTCAATATCGTCACCACATAAAAATGATGTATCAAGCTCCCCAAAAGCTAGTTTTTCATGTTCAAACTCACAGTTTTCATAAGACTTCATACGAGTTCCTCATCAGCAACACTTGATACAAATAAAATATAAAAAGGTCATTAAAAGTTTGGTGTCGGCAGATTAACAGAAAAATTTGATTTGCGGTCGAGGCCCCTCCTTGATTCGCAGATAGGTATTTAAAAAATACATGTATTAATAACATGCAAGCAAGGTTTTTAATTTAAACTTTTAAAAAAACGCATTCCTGGCTTATCAAAAGGAAACCCCCGGTACTCTAAATTTTGTGAATGTGTATTCAGACAGTGTTTACCTGAAAATGTACGCTAAACATTCTCCCTTTGCAGACCCTGATTCTATAGGACCGCCACTATTATGACCTCCCTCATAAAGATAGATGAACGCAGGTACTTCAGGAGGACAAAAACTAATTTTCAAGGTAACCATTGATTTCTTCAGTGATCGCGTTGCCGCGCCGAATACATTTCAGATGCCTCATCCAATCCCATCTTCTTACACAACCTCGAACAATGAAACAAGCACTTGTCTTGTAATTCTGGTGACAGTTCACCATTATTGATCAGCATTTCCAGACAACGGGTCGCAAAATCGAGATTTCCACCTTTTTCAATCAATACCGCCAACCTAATCTGCAACTCTGGTTCAAGAGGCTGCTGATATTTATCAAAATACTCTTTGAATATGGTGACCGCCTGGTCGAGATCGGACTGTAGTAAAATCAGAATAGCCCGCTGATAAAGATCACGCCCCTCATCGGGTAACCGATAATGCGATACTTTTCTTGCAAGCAATAATATTGCCTCGACATCTTTTTCATCTCTTTGAAGATATTCTCTGACCGATTCTTCACCAATATCTTGGTCTAACCACTCTTTACCACCCAGAGCAGATCGAGCCGTGTCCAGCCTCTTTTCCTGAATGGCATCTTTGGTTAGCCCCATATCTTTGGTTAACAGGACACCCGTTAGTAATCCTCCGATGTGAGCACCATAAGCAATATTGTCAGTATTAGTTCCAAGAAGCTGACCAATACCTAAACTCATATCCGCCCAGAAAAACAATCCAATCACGACCAGAGAGTTCATTCTTATCTTGAGATTCAATGGAAAAATATAGGAGAACAATCCCAAAACCGGAAAGGGGAAGATGATGGTCTTGAAGTAACAGCGGACAGCAAAGATCCCCATTAATCCGGAAATTGCGCCAGAAGCTCCGATAGAAGGAACCAGTTCCCCATAGATCAGCAAACCGGCAAAAACAAACAGGAGATTGCTGGCGAAACCTACTGCCAAATAAAGACCGAGCAGCCATCCGCTACCAACCCTTTTTTCCAGAACTGTTCCCATCGCCCAGAGAAAAGCCATGTTGCCCCACAAATGCCAACCATCAGCATGGAGGAATAAATTTGTTAGCTGAGAAATCAGGGTATTGATAAACGTGATATCTGCGGGGACAAAGGCAAGATTATCAAGGACTTGATCTGATAAGGAGGGCATCACCAGGTAAAAGACGAAAACATTGATCCCAATCAGAGTATAGGTTACCCATGGAACTGTTTGATATTTATCGTCCCACTCAAGATAGGGGGCAGGAATAAAGGTTAAGTTGTCTACCAGAATCTCAAGAAAACTCTTGTTCTGATGTATCGACACAATTTGTAGTAAGAAAAATAGAAAGACGGGGGCACAAAGGAGGATGGTAAACCACCAGAGGTAGAGAATATTCTGCAGTGTCTTCAGCAACACAACCAGAAGAAAGGCTTTGACGACAAATAAAAGTTCTGGTCGTTGTTGAAAATATCGAATCAACTCCCCCTCCAGTGTATTCTATTGGCCCAAATTAGATCCTTTTTACCTTTAAGTAAAGAATAAATTAGTTTTTTTTCACGCAGATCGACATATCAAAGAAACTTCAAAATTTAATTCCTATTCGAACTGGATTTTTTGCTGCTAGTGCAAGTTCACTTGGTTTCCACACTGAATCCTTATAGATTTCCTCATCAAAAAGTTCATCTTTAGCTCGGTTTGTTGGATATGAACCAGGGGAAACATTGACCACGTAGCAAGTTTCACATTCTGTGCCTTTGGCTGAGTGAATAGTGATAATGGTGACCTTGTCGTCATCATCTGTACTTTCAGCCTGGCTGCCGTGCAAAAGGTCCAGTAAATATTCCTCGACAAAGCTTAGAATTGAAATATGTTTCTCAGCAAGCTTGGAAACAACAATGAAGTCTTTTTGTCGCTGCTCCCAATTCTGCTTCTGATGTTTTGTTGTAATCTTAATAACTTCTACAGCCTGTTCTGGTAGTTTTTCTTCCTTGAGCAACATTTCTGGGATCATGTCTTGATTGGGTTCGGTCAAAATCCTACTTAATGCTTTTGTCGCGTGGGTTAGCAACCAATCGCAAAACAGCGAAGAGATTTGTGAATATTTTTAAAATCAGCACTACGATATCCGGTATATCGTCATAATCAAGATAGCGGCATGCCCTTTTCTTTTCTTCATTATCTGGGCAATAATTTTCGTAACAGTTAAGATGTGCGACAGAAATTACACAAAAAATGAATCATAACATTTAACTAAAGGATGGGATTTGGGTACAGGCGGGCACTCAAAAAGTGTTCGATAAATCTTAGGAGAAGCAGAGTCTGGGTGCTGGAACAACAGATAAGAATTGATTGTGTCGCACCGATACTGCGCTTTGGTTTTTCAGGGGGCATTGCGGGGAAAGCCGCAGAGGGGGTAGGGGAGACCTCCACCTTTTAAACTCCTGGTCGCAGTCAACTTGAACCAGAAGTGGGAGAAGGGCGCGGCCCTGATCCCCTACGTCGCTCATTCGCTCCTGTTCCCTATGGATAACTCTTCGAGGTAACCCACGAGGGAAGGGGGCCACACCAGCTAAGATCGACCGGTAATCTTCCGATAGCAATAGCTATCCATTCAAAAAACCAAAAACACCGGGCTATGAAACCCCCATCTGATCCAGCAACACCTTTGCCACCGCCTTGGAATCCCGCCGCGCAAAAATCACCTTATCCTTTTCAGCGACAAAGATGATCATATAGTCCGGTAAACTTTGTTTTTTGACGGCCTCTTTGATGTTTAATCGAAACCTTTTCAGTGGTGATTCCGACCCAACCTTATGGTGCAGAGTGTCTAGATTGATAGACCAATCCGTTTGATTCCCACAATGCTTCCGGGCGATCTGATAAAGCCGGCGCTCCAAAGAGGAACGAATTTTAAAATATTGCTGGTTCATCGTCAGCATTTCTTTTTTCGCGTTCCAAATCCCCCGGTACAACCAATCACTTAATTTCAAATCGAAGGACAAGATTTTTTCGTCCTTGCCGGTCACCCGGATTTTAAAGGACTCAATAAGGCCAAACGACTCAATATCTCTTACGCCATTGGTTTCAATGTTTGTTTCGATCATCGAACCCTGTAACCGCCTCAGCATATCGCGAATATTTTTGTAACTGTTCCCCCCGGTACTCCGACTTGTCGCAGCAAGAAAATTGTAAGACGGGATATTGATCGGCGTATTGGTTTCACCCATGAAATCATCTTCCATCGCCCACCGGATCAGGGTCGCCGCATAGATAAGTAAATCCTGATCCATAACCGTTGGGTGACCCAAGGACGAAGGGGTGATTGTAACCTTCGCCTTACCATTGGGACTTTTATACTCGCGCATACGGGTATCGCGCTTGGTAGAGAGAGCAAAAAACGGGTGTTCAAGGGTGTGGCGGTCACTCTTCGGCGACCAGGCCAAAACATCCGTAATTGCGAAAACATGGTCAGAAGGGACCAGTTTCTCCTCTAAGTCGGTGATAACTTCATCCGGTATGATTTCAGGAAAAAGCGAGTTTTGTGATTGAGACATAGGTGTTCCCTTCAAAAATCTTGAAAGGGCGCAGGAAGGGTGCTATAAAAATCTCAACCCAAGAGATTCAGGGCTTCCAGACCCGGTCTTTCGAAGAGCCTCGATGCGCCAACATCGGGACTTTACTTTTTGCTGGCCATGATAACGCCTCAGCGCCTCAAAAACCAGAGGCAAAATATACACTGAGTACGAGAGATTTCAACCAGAGAGTATCAATTCTCCAGCAGCTTTCTCGCCAAGGCATGTAACTCTGAGTTTGCCAGGGCTACAACCTTCTTTTTAACCGTCCGAGAATAGTATTCCTGATCGGTTTTTGTGAAGGGTTTTCCTTCAAGTTTCTTTTTGAAAAGATCTTTCTGTTTCGGCGAAAAGACTTGAGAAAGCGAATATTCAAGAGAGTATTCATCCAGTTTCTCCCGTCTGCGTTTGGTTTCCGCACCAGCCTGAACAAAATAGAGCTCAAATGTCTCTCTCATCCGCTTCGGATCCAGTGCGGTATCTTCCCAGCGGACCTCCGTACCATGTACAAGAACATTTCGCCAGAAACCAACCGCTTTCCGATCTTCTTCATTCAATGTCTTCCAGAATTTACGTGACCAGGAAAAGGTCAAATTGTAGACTGCGTAAGCCGATAGGGACACCATGATCAGGAAACGCAAATCATCCTTCAGCTTCTGGCTATCAAGCTTTTCAGCTAAAGCATCCAGAGAGAAACGATAATCCTCAGCGGCCCTGGCTAACATGACAGGGAAGCCCTCCCAGAGGCGGGCGTCATGGCTCTGGACAACCTCGGCCAAAGTTTCCACCGCATCCACCTCTTCTGTGGTCTCGAACATTTGGAAACCGAACTTAGCCAAACGATTGAGCAGTTTTGCATCAGCCATAAAGATTATTCTCCCGCAGCTCTTCGATGAACCGGTCAATGTGTGGCCTGATCCGCTGTTCAGCAATATCGTAAATAATCATTTATTTCCCGATAGTGTCCAACCAGACGGTCAATATCTATCCTCTCCCGATGTGCCTGGGTCAACATCAGGCAGTCATCGTAATCAACCTGGGTTCCCCGCATCAATTTAGGGTACGTTTAAACAAACGACACTAAAGTTGCATAGGATTTTGCGTAAACTTGCCACTTGCAAGACTTTCCGCCTGTTTTTGATCTCCTGATTTTAGCCTAGTTCCAGACCTGGATTTTTGGGAGGCGTCAAACCCATCGAATCGACCATTCGCTCATCCGAGAAATCGAACTCTCCGTGCAGGTTGAAATGCGCCCAGGTGGCGGCCGAGCCGTTACGCATGGCTTCAAGCAGCACTGTCCGGCGCTCCTCATTCTTCTCCTCGGCAAGTACCCGCGAGAGATAAAGGTAGTTCCAGCATACGATGGCGTTCTTGATCAGCCGCCGGCAGGCCTCGGCGATTTCCTGGTCCTCTTTCTCGCCCTGAATGAACTCGTGGCTGTGACCAAAGGAGACGGCCTTGGAAAACTTGTTCGATCCCTCTCCTTTGTTGAGTTGCTTCTCGATAGCCTGCCTGAGCTGGAGATCGTCACAATACTTCAAAATGAAGAGGGTCTTCGGAATCTTTCCAAATTCCTTCAGCGCCCGGTACAGCGGGTGCTGCCTGGAGTAGGAGTTCAGGCGTTTGAAGAGTTGGGAGGCGGTGGTGATTTTCATCCGGATGGTCGCGATAAAGCGCAGCACCTCCTCCCATTGGTCTTCAATCAGGGATTCGCGGATATAGTGGTTGGGTCGCAAGAGTTGCCCTTGCTCCTGGTCACGCTGGCGGTGCTTGAAGGCGTAGATGTGTTGGCGGCCGACGCCCTTGATGCGTGGCGCAAACCCAAAAAGCAGGAGGTAGGTCGCCGCAAAGACAACTTCCGAGTACCCATGCGTGTCGGTTGAATGGATGTCGCTCTGGATCACGTCGTTGTGCATCAGCCCATCGATGACGTAGGCGGCCTCCCGTTCGGCGGAGCTGATCACAGTGGAATGCCACATCAGGTCGCGCATATCCGTAAATGTCACCACGCTGACACCCTTGTCTTTGCCAAGGTATTTGAAAGAATAGTTAGCGTTCAGGGAATCCACGGCCACCTCGAACTTCTGCCCGTCGCTGGAAGTGTGCAGAACCTCCGGATTTTGTCTGTAGATGTTCGGTAGGCTCATCCGGTCCATCAACCGCAGGACACGATCGTTGGCACCCTGCACATTCTGAAGAGAGAAATACCAGTTGACCGCGTTGTCCAGGTCACCTTCGTCGATCTGTTTGGAAACCTGCGCCAGTTTGCGGTGGCCGATATCGCAGCCAAAGCCAATAATGCCGGCAAAGAAAATCTTCTTGGCCGGCTTGGCGCGCTGGTACTTGACTTGCCAATGCTCGAATTCGTCGAGGAAGTTTGTGGCGTGATCTACCGTCGCCAGCATCTCCAGCATGGAGATGTATTTCCGTTCCGGGAAAAATGCCCCCAGCGACAGGCATTCCACTTCCTCCTGCTTGGGTGTGCTCACATGGAAAGTGCCGTCGGTACGTATGGACAAATACGAGTTTTTGCCTGAGTTGAGGTTCTGGTTGGTTTCCTGGTAACGAACATCGAGCGCCTGGTCCAGCGCCCTCAAGGTGGCTTTGCAGTCGGCGAATTCTTCGAGCTGAGCCCGGTGCAGATACTCGGCCCGGCGGGTATCCCACTCCGCTTTCGGGATCAGGTATTCGTCGAGCGCGCGGTATTTTTCCGAGTGCGCCAGATTCAGCGCGCCGGACTTGATGGCATCGGCAATCCCGACATACAGCAGTGCCTTGTACAGCGAGACTCGAAACTTGCCATCTGTGGACACCAGTGCCGCACGCTGTTCGGCGGACAGAAAGTCGAGCGGCGCGCTCTTGTCGACATTGCCATCCTTCTGCTGGTAATGCCGCAGCGCGGCCCACAGCCCCGGTAGGTTGCAGTTCGGTGCGAATTGCACTTGGCGCACGATATCGGCAACGCGGTGTTGCAGCTTGAGGGAGTGCGACTCCAGCAATGTGAAATAGTCCTGTCCCTGCTGAAGTTTCGCCACATTTTTTTTGAATTCGTCGATCCGCATTTCGACACTGGCCGTTGTGTTTTCCGTATTCACGGCGGCATCAATCAAGGCGACCTTCTGGCTGTCGCACAGCTGCGCATCAGCCACGATATGCCTGATCGAGGACAGCGTCTCCTGGACACTTTGACGCAGCTTATCGGCCAGCGCCGATAGGGATTGGCTGCGCTGTTCACGCTCCTGGAAATATGCTTCCTTTTGAGCCCTTACTGCGCTATTGACCGCTGCCTGCACGGCACTCAACAGCGTATCGATCAGAGTGTCATTCAGTTTAAAGGTCTGGTACGCAACGAAGGCAATGAGGTGCAGCAAACGGTCGTGATCGGCGCGGCGTGAAACCTGGGGGATTTGGGCCTTGATGACCGAATACGCATAATAGCGGGTACACTCGTAACTCAAGTCGAGGCGCAGTATCACCGGTTTCAGGCCGAGGTAGAGCGTTTGCAGGGTGTCCAGGTCGGCCAGATTGGCTCTGATTTTTAACGGCCGGGTGGATTGGAAAGGTCGCTTCAGCAACGTGAGGCGATAGCGCCAACCCCCGCTCGTTCCGTTGTCAGGCTCTTTTTCCAGCAACGCATCGAGCATGTCGCGCTGCTTCTTGCTGAGACCGGCGTCGACAATGTCGCTGAGCACACGTCGATGGTGATTGGTGGCAGTGACGATCAGCTGAGCCAGCACATTGTAGCTGGGAATCTCGATCTTCTGACGTGTCAGGATCTGGATAATTTCCAGCAGAACCAGTTTGGGTCGGTACTGGACGCGCACTAACGTCATAATCTCACTGGCGATAAATTTTTTAGCCGCTTCGTCGAACGGGTTGCAGCCGAAGTGGCTAAGAATTATGGACTGATGACGGGAGCACGCGAACTTGCTGTAGGTTTCGGCGTGTACCTCAGCTGGATCCTCACCAATCTGACGCGCAATATACTCAATATCCGCCTGGTGAAATTGTCGAGAAAAAAATCTTCGCCGTGCCTTGAAGTATCCAGCAGCTACCAGGAAACAGACTTTATTGGTGGGAGTGCGCAAGTCCACCATCGAATCCTTGAGCATCACAGGCAAAGAAAAGAACTGCTTGCGCTCTGCACTGTTGAACACCGGCGGGGATTCGAATGCCTCCTCCTCCAGAGTGTTGAAGATTTTCATTCTCGCCATAGGGTTAACTCACAAGAAAGAACCTCAAATTCAAAACCGTAATTCCAGATCAAAGCGTGCACTGATCAAACACGGTAGATACAGCTTCCCCAAACAACCCTGTCCGAATAGGAACGGTTTCGGTCATACATATTTACATGTGTACGAAAGTAAGGTAAATATATTTTGGACGCAAGCTTTAATTCGTACACAACTTTCGGACGGGATTAGACCTATGTCACGTGTTTTTGCCTACTGTCGTGTTTCTACTGCTGATCAGAACACTGAGAATCAGAGCATGGAAATCAAAGCGGCCGGATTCGCCATCGAGAAGTATCGCCTTATCGAAGAAAACATCAGCGGATCGGTGGCTGCAAAACAGCGGCCTGGTTTTATTAAGCTTATTGATCGGATGGAGAAGGGGGACGTGCTTGTTGTAACCAAACTTGACCGATTGGGGCGCAATGCAATGGATGTGCGGGCAACCGTCGAGCAACTCGAGAGCTCAGGCATACGTGTGCATTGCCTCGCACTTGGCGGTGTTGATCTCACCAGCCCAGCAGGAAAGATGACGATGCAAGTTATCGCAGCGGTGGCCGAATTTGAGAGAGACTTGCTGATTGAACGAACGCAGTCGGGAATTCTTCGGGCTAAGGCGGCCGGCAAACGATTCGGCAGACGACCATCCCTTAATGCGGATCAAAGAGCAGCTGTCGTAGAGAGGCTGGATGCCGTCGCCAATATTGCCATGGTCGCACGCGAATTCAAGACATCTCGGCAAACTGTCATGCGGATACGCGACGCGGCTCTAAAACTATCGATACCCAAAGAGGACAAATCCTGTCGGGAAATCGGAGATGCTGTCCTCGAACATTCAACTTAAGGTGGACAATTCAGGACATAACTATTCGAAATCCTATGCAACTTTAGTGTCGTTTGTTTAAATTCACCCAAAGTACTATTGAGTGACCGAGGGCCAGAGAGGGAAGGGAAAGTACTATTGGATGACTCTAAAAGTACTATTGAGTGACCGTATCCACAGGCAGGAAGTACTATTGGTTAACCAATAAAGTACTATTGGTTAACCTGACAAGCCAAAAAAGTGAATAATTCCGTAATGTTGGAGCGTTTTTTTTGCCCTAAACGCTTATAAAGCACTTAAAGACTTTAAACACTTCTTTAAACACCGTGCATATAAGTGCCCTAAACGCGCCCTATTCGGGCGCAGGGAGGCTTAAATCAGAGAAACAAACAAAAACTTTATAAGTGGCCTTAACGTGGCCTATGGCCACAGGCAGAACATGAAAAAATCCAATTCCGTACGTACAAAAAAATATTATTGCTCTGATTTGCTCTTACCTGAGTTCCCTAACAGGGAAGAACAACCAACCAATCAAGATCTTAAAAGCGGCATTTAATAAGACGAAGAAACAAACAGCAGGGGCATTTTGATAGATTTTTACTTTAACTAAATATGTTGTGGAACATCTTTTTAAAATAAGATTTATTCTCAGTAGTAAGTATAGAGACAGAAGAATAACATCTATTACAGACTAATATAGGAGGTCGGTTTTTCTTTTTTAACTGCTTAAAACTTCTTCTATAGAGATAATACTCAAATTAAATTTTTATTTTTATATAGCACTATATTTCTGAATTCTTCATTTGTCTTTTCCATATATTCACCAAAGATTTTCAAATTGAATGGCGGCGGTCCTGGTGTAGCGGGCCGTATGTTTTGGGTCGCGGTGTCCCAGGTAATCTTGTACAACACGGCTAGGTGTCCCGTTGTTTGCGAGGTAGAAACCGCAACTGTGACGCAGCATGTGAGGGGTGACATGCCCCAGGCCTGCGAGTTTTGCGGATCTGCTGACGATATAGATAACTGCGTGACGAGTTAACTGGCCTTGACGTTCTGAAATAAAGAGCCAGGGGAGGGAATCTTTACGAGTAAGAAGATAACGCCTTAACAGGCGTAACTCGCGGCCCTCGATGGGCTGTTCTGTACTCAGACCGCCCTTAATTCTCTCTACCCAGATCCGAGCGGTTTTCAGATCCAGGTGCGAAAGCCTGGTTCGACACAATTCCGTTTCTCTTAAGCCGTGACGGAAAAGCATCATGATTAAAGCTTGATCCCGTTCGGGATAGCGACTTTTCTTTGCCGCCTTTAAGAGCTTATCTATTTCAATATGGGTCAAAAAATCGCGATATCTTTCGTGATCATCTACTGTTTTTGTTTCAACTTTTAACATTTCGCCCTCTGGCCTTCATTGTCTTTTAATCTTTAAACATCCGAAATACCAACAAATTGGAATTCAAACTTTTAACAAAAGGCTTATTTTGTTGAGAGTTTTTTTGAATAAAAAAAAACTGCAATAAGCCGGATGGGGGGGTGGCTAGTCGCAGTTCTTTTTCTTTTCAGGCAAAAAATAACACTCATTTTTTTTGTGGTCAATCGATTTTTAAAGTATACGGGGTCTAATGAAGCCCAATGGGGGTGCCCGCAGAATTCGTAAAAAATCGTACGCTAAGGTTTTCTGATGCCGTGGACGTATCAAGTGGGTTTGAAGCCCAATGGTAAGAAAACTCTCGCTAAGCAAATATAGCTTCCCGAATCAATCCTATTGTTCCGATGACCACATAAGATGAAAATTGGGGGGGAACTTTGATGCCGAGAAATTGACAACGGACTTGGCAGGAGCGTTCTTTTAATCCTTAGGTTAAGCAGGATTGTATTTAAGAACAACTTTCAGGAAAGGCCCAATCGATAATTTCGATTGGGCCTTCTGATGTGCTGTAAATGGTGACTTATCAGACATCCCCCCCAACCGTCACAACTGCTAAGTTTTGACAATCGCATATCCCGAGTGCGTTGGATTGAGGGGATTGATTGTTGCAGGATATTCCCTTTTAGTACCCGCCAGATTCAAGTGGCACCACATCTGAGTTGGACGAGATCTTTGACTTGGAATTTTCCTTGGTCTACATTCAGTTTAAGTGCAATCTAGAGGGTTTAGTAGGGGAGATAGCCGTCTCGCTTAACCATGATTAAGGTCAATTAAATAAGCTTTTAGCGTTGCTCCCTCCACCTTGAATATCTTCATTTTGGGAGGTCTCGATACTTAAGTTGCGGGAAAGGATAATGACCTCCATATGGGCTCAGTGGTAGAAAGTGAATTGCGTTTTCTGGTGGATCTACAGTCCCCCATGTCGGCAATCATCAATGCTAGTCACAACGGTATTATGATTCTGGATCGGGAAGGCATCGTTGTTTTTTACAATACTGCGGCCTCTAGAATCTTTGATGAAAATCAGGTTGCTATCGTCGGCCAGCATTTCTCTGCGGTTCGCCCCGAAGCCTGGCCAGATCTTCTGCGGGTGATGGAGACAGGTGTATCCCAAATAGGTCAAAAGCTATCTCTCTCTGGGGCTACGATTATTGTTAATCGCAGCCCAATAATTGTTGATGGTCGCATTGCTGGGGCAATTTCGGTTTTTCAGGACATCTCCGCATATGAATCGATTATTTCCAACCTGCAGGGCTATCAGACTCTACACCGCGAATTGGACGCCACCTTTGAGTCCTCGGAAGATGGACTTTATATCGCGGACGGTAACGCCATCACAGTTCGCGTCAATAGCGCGTATGAACGTATCACCGGGCTCTCACGTAAAAATCTGATCGGCAAAAATTTACATGATCTGGTCGCAGCAGGGGTCTTTGACTACTCTGCCACTCTGGCTGTATTGCAGGACCGAAAACAGTCTTCCATGCTGCAGAACCTCAAGAGTGGCAAACAGATCATGGTCACCGGAACCCCGGTTTTCAATGATGCCGGGGATATTGAACTCGTCGTCACCAACGTGCGCGATATTACCGAGCTTAATCATATGCGCGTTGAACTGGAAGACAGCCGCCAATTGAGCAGCCGCTACTACCAATCAATCCTGGAGCAGGAAGAGATGGAGCAGATGCTCAGAGATATGGTGGTCAAGAGCAAAGAGATGCTGCATGTGGTGCACCGGGCCGTCAAGGTGGCGGGCTCTGAGATATCCGTGCTGCTCAGCGGTGAATCAGGCACCGGCAAAACCATGTTGGCCCGCTCCATCCATCAGATGAGCAAACGTAAGGAGCGCCCTTTCGTCAAGATCAACTGCGGCACCATCCCCGATTCCCTGATCGAAAGTGAGCTGTTCGGCTATGAAAAAGGCGCCTTTACCGGTGCGAGCAAAGAAGGCAAAGCCGGATTAATCGAGGCTGCCCAGGGTGGGACCCTGTTTCTGGACGAGATTGGTGAGCTAAAACTTGCCCTGCAGGTCAAGCTGCTGGAGGTCATTGAGGAGAAAACCTTTACCCGGGTGGGTGGTTCCAAGATCATCAGGGTCGATGTGAGAATTATCACCGCAACCCACCGCAACCTGCAGGAGATGATGAAGCAGGGGCAGTTTCGAGAAGACCTGTTTTACCGGCTTAACGTCGTACCGATCACTATCCCCCCGTTACGTGAGCGGCGCGAAGATATTCCCCCGCTGATTTATAAATTTATCGAGGAATATAATCAAAAACACAACACTGCCAAACGGTTTACCCCGGCCGCACTGAATCGACTTCAGGGCCTCTCTTATCCGGGGAATGTCCGCCAGCTCCTCAACTTTCTTGAGCAGTTGACGATAATGTCCGACAAGCAGACGATCGACTCGGAAGATTTGCCGATGGAGTTGAGCGCTGTGTCCCTATCTGACCAGGAGGGCCTGCTCGGGGTGCCGAATCTGAAACGCGCTCTGGATGGTTTGGAGAAGAAAATGCTTGAAGATGCCCTCAAGCAGCATCCTACCGAGTTATCGGCCGCCAGATCGCTGGGGATTCACACGACAACCCTGTGGCGAAAAGCGAGTAAGCACGGCCTCAAGTAGGATTGCAATACTGCAATTCTACTGCAGTATTGCAATAGATGTCCGCTGAATAGCCCCCAAAAGGCCTTTAGCTCTCACCCAATTCCCTCTCAAGTCACCGGCCATTGCAGTTCTGCAATTCACCGTTAATCCGCCAATTGTCCATATAAATATGTTTCCCTGTGTATATTCAATCACTTAGTTGCCTAGAATTGTTGTGGCACATCATTTGCTATAACACTGGTTGATTATATCGATGACCTCTCATCAGTCAAACAGTCTAGGTCCCGTTATTTCTGAATTCTGTGGACAGTCGGAAACCTAAACGATCAACGGGCGTTAGCCCCAACTTTTCAAGGAGGACAAACCATGTCACAAGACAGTCAACCCAGAAAGAATTCCAGGTTTCATCTGACAGTATTTGCTCTTATCGCAATGCTGACAGCGGTTCTCAGTGTCGGCACGCCGGCACCTGCCCAAGCCGAAGACGGTACCTTCAAGCTCGGCCTCGTGACCTTCCTTTCGGGCGGGGCTGCCGGTCCGTTTGGGGTTCCGGCCAGAAATGCTGCTGAACTTGTGATTGAAGCAATCAATAAGGGTACCTTACCCGCTCCTTACAACAGTATTGGCATTGCCGGGCAAGCCATTGAGCCGATCATCATTGATGAGGCCGGTGGTGGCACCAAGCAGGTTGGCGAGTACCGTAATCTTATCCAGCGCAAGAATGTCGATGCTGTTATTGGCTATATCTCCAGTGGCGACTGTATGGCCATCGCGCCCGTCGTTGAGGAGCTTGAAACCCTGACCGTCTTTTTCGATTGCGGAACCCCCCGGATTTTTGAAGACAACAAGTACAAATACCTGTTCCGTACCGGTCCGACATCCACCATGGATAACGTTGCCGCAGCGCGCTATGTCCTGGATATCAACCCTGACCTGAAATCTGTGTCAGGAATCAATCAGAACTACTCTTTCGGCAAAGACTCATGGGCCGACTTTAAAGGTTCCATCCAGACCCTCAAGCCAAGCGTCGAGTTCAAGACTGAGCAGTTTCCTAAAATCTATGCTGGCCAATATGGTGCTGAAGTTTCATCTTTGATGCTTGAAAAGGCTGAAGTTATCCATTCCAGTTTCTGGGGCGGTGATATGGAAGGTCTGGTTCTCCAGGGCGCAGCTCGTGGTTTATTTGACGACTTCACCGGGGTCTTTACCTGTGGTGAGACCGGCATGTTCCGACTGGCTGACCAGATTGCCGAGGGCACTATTCTCGGTGCGCGTGGACCCTTCGGTGTCTATGCTCCGAAAAGCCCACTCAACGACTGGCTGCGTAAAAACTTCATGGCTCGTTACGGGACTCCACCAACCTATCCAGCCTATAAGATGGCTCAGGCCCTCATGGGTCTGAAAGCGGCCGCTGATAAAGCCGCTGCTACCGCAGGCAAGAAACCAACCCAGGATGAGATCATCGCGGCCTTCACAGGCTTGGAATTTGAAGGTCCAGGCGGCACGGTAAAAATGGCGCTCGGCAATGGCCATCAAGCTGTCCAGGATATGTACTACGGTCAGTACTCCAACAAGAATGGCAAGCCGACCATGACCAACGTCAAGCGTTATCCTGCTGACTGCGTCAACCCACCTGATGGTGTAACCAGCACTGAATGGATCAAGAACGGCCTGAAGCAGGCCAGCTGTAAGTAACACTCCTAAGCAGGGGTGGCTTCGGCCACCCCTGTCCTTTTCCTGCTAATTATTGTGAGTTGTCCATGGATACCCTTTTAGTCATTTTGATCGATGGAATTGTCTATTCATCCTGGTTGTTCATCGTTGCCGCCGGACTGACTCTGGTCTACGGCGTCATGAAAATCCTGAATATGGCCCACGGAAGTCTGTATGCCATCGGGGCTTACTCTGCCGCATCGATGGTCGGCTGGTACTTTACCAACGGATATGTCCCCTGGGCCAGCTACCTGGTGTTTCTCGCCGCCGCGATATTAGCAGGGGCCTTTGCGGGCCTGCTGATCGAACGCGGACTGTTGCGGGTGATGTACGGACGCGACGAAGTTGTCATGATCTTAGTGACCTATGGCGTGTTGCTGATCCTGGAAGATGTGATCAAGCTGCTCTGGGGAGTGGAGGCTTATTTCGCCTATCAACCCTATAGCCTGGTCGGCCGTACCAAACTTCTGGGAATCACCTTTGCCAACTACGATTTCGTGCTGATCGCTGCTGCGGTTGTGATCGGTGCAATGCTTTGGGCGGGGCTAAACCGGACCATTCAAGGAAAACTGTTGCGTGCGGTTATCCATGACCGGGATATCAGCATGGCTATGGGGATCAACGTTAAGCGCACCTTCTTTGTGACCTTTGTTCTGGGCAGCGCACTTGGCGCACTGGCAGGTGGGCTCACCGCCCCAGCTCTTTCGGTGGTACCCGGGATCGGCATCGAAGTGGGCATCCTGGCCTTTGCAGTTGTTGTAATTGGCGGCCTCGGCAGTGTTGGTGGGGCCGCAGTCGGTGCTCTGATGGTCGGAATCGCCCGCGCAATTGCAGTTCACACCTATCCCCAGGTCGAACTGTTCGTCATCTATGGCGTTATGGCTATGGTCCTGGTGGTTCGGCCGCAGGGTCTTTTTGTCTCGACTGTCGCGAGGAAAATCTGATGCTTAAAACAGATAACACCTCACGCAACCTGTGTATCGCATTTGTTTTACTGCTGTTGGTCGGCTTGATATTGCCCAACTGGCTCGCTTTTCTTACCACCATTGCATTGGCCAAAGCGATGGTCGTTGTCGGCCTGGTCATGCTGATGAGGGCGGGACTGGTCTCTTTCGGCCAGGGACTCTACTACTGCCTGGGCGGATACACCGTCGGCATCGCTGGTCAGCATCTTGGCATCACCGATGCGGTCGGTATCCTGTTTGTTTCAGCTTTTATCGCCGGCTGTCTCGCGGCCCTGCTGGGGCTGCTGCTGTGTCGCTACCGGGAAATATTTTTTGCCATGTTGACCCTGGCCTTCTCGATGATTCTTTACGGGGTGTTGGTGAAAACGAGTGAGCTCGGCAGCACCGATGGCTTCAATGTTGCGAAAGTGACCCTTTTAGGCTGGCAACCCAGCCCTGGGCAGCTGAGTCTGGTGGTTTACAGCCTCGCCTGCCTGGTGGCCTTTCTGACCGCATTCTTTATGCATCGCTATTACCAGTCGGGCATGGGATTCGCTGGCGAAGCAGTCCGTGAAAACGAGATCCGGGTCGAATATCTTGGCGTTTCACCGCAGCGCGTGGTCTTTATCAAATATGTGCTGGCAGCGATGCTGGCTGCGGTTGGCGGATCGATCACGGCGATGATTGCCGGGCATGTCGATCCGGAGATGGCCTATTGGACCACGTCGGGTGAATTTGTTTTTGTTGCCCTGCTCGGTGGCACCGGCCATGTCGTCGCAGCCTTTATCGGCGCCTTCCTGTTTGAGGTCATCAGAACCATCGCTTTCGATCTGGCACCCTATACTTGGCAGATGATTCTCGGCACCACATTGCTGCTGGTCATCTTCTTTCTGCCGAAGGGATTATGGTCTCTGCTGAAAGCCAAAAAAGTCGGGGGCAATAATGTCTAGTATCCTGGAAACCAAAGGTTTAACTAAAAGTTTTGGCGCCATCACTGCGGCAGCAAACATCAATGTCACTATCAATGAGAAGGAGATCGTCGGTGTCATCGGGTCTAACGGGGCCGGGAAGACGACTTTTATCAATATGGTGACCGGCTACCTGAAGCCGACCGGCGGCAGCATCCTCTTTCGCGGTCGCGACATTACCGGCTTCTCCCCGCGACAGGTCACCAGAACGGGCATCTGCCGTTCATTTCAGGTGGCACAATTGTTCCCTGAATTAACCACCCTGGAAAACATGCTGGTGGCCCACGCCATGTTGAGTAAAAAAAGACTGGGCATGCAGGCCCCAATGAAGAGCCAAACGAACATTGATACCGCCATGGCCGCTCTGTCTGGCTACGAAATAGAGAGTTATGCGGATGCCCCGGTAGCAACCTTGCCCCAGGGGATTCGTAAATTACTGGATATTGCCATGGCGATGGCGAGTGGACCCGATCTGCTACTGCTGGATGAACCTACCAGTGGTGTCGCCATTGAAGAGAAATTCGGCTTGATGGATACGGTGATGGAAGCGGTCAAGCGATCGGGCGCGGCAAGCCTCTTTGTTGAGCACGATATGGAGATTGTCAGTCGCTATGCCACGCGGGTTATCGCCTTTTACGACGGGCATATAATCGCAGATGGTCCAACCGAAGAGGCCTTGAACAATCCGGAAGTGAGAGAATATATCGTAGGCTCCGAATTGCACCTGCAAAAGCCTGAGGATGATCAAAATGCTGAAAATTAACCAACTTAGCGTCAATATACAAAAGACCCCTATCTTAAGAGATGTTTCGCTATCGATAGAGACGGGGACCATGGTTGGTCTCATCGGGCGCAATGGCGCGGGCAAAACCACCTTGATGCGGACGGTTATGGGACTTATGCCCTATGTCTCCGGTTCTGCCCAGATTGATGGGGTCGACATGTCCACGATTGAACCCCATCATCGGGCCAAGATGGAGATCGGCTACATGCCCGAGGACCGGCGGCTGATCCCGGACCTCACCGTCGAAGAGAATATTCTGGTTCCGGCCTGGGCAAGCAAGATCCCCGATTACGAAGCACGCCTGGCCTGGGTCTATGAACTTATGCCCGAGGTGGCCGGATTTGCGGGTCGCAAGGCTTTGCAGTTGAGTGGTGGTCAACAAAAGTTGGTCGCCCTGGCGCGGGCTCTGCTCTGTGGCCGGAAACTGCTGCTGCTGGATGAACCTTTTGAGGGGGTAGCCCCCGCTTTGTGCCAGCGCCTCATGGATGTCTTGCGTGTGCTGAAGGCCGAAGGCTTGTCCATGTTGCTGTCCGAGTCTGATTATTCCCATTCAGCGGGGCTGGTGGATAAGGTCTTCGTCATTGAACGTGGTCAGATTGTCGAAAAATCCCTGACCTGAAGCGGTGCTGAATGCTGGGCATATCGTTCGAATCTAGAGTGGAGACAATATAATGAGCGAATTTATTTTCCAAACAACCCCGACAATTATTAATGCCCTTGGCTGCACGTCAAGGCTTGGTGAGTTCGCGGCCGAACTCGGCATGAAACGCGTGCTGCTGGTCAGCGATGCCATGCTTGCCAAGATCGGATTGCTTGAAAAAGCGGTTGCCGGACTACGCAAGAGCGGTATGGAGGTTGAAATTTTTGCCGATGTACTCGCCGATCCGCCGGTCAGTAATGTCATGGAAGCATTACAACTGGCCCAGGATTTCGGCGCCGACGGAGTTGTCGGCTTCGGCGGTGGCAGCTCGATGGACGTCGCCAAACTGGTGGCCTTCCTCTGTTGCTCCAGCCAGAGTTTGCCCGACATTTACGGGGTCGGCATGGCAAAGGGCAAGCGCTTGCCGCTGATTCAGGTCACCACGACTGCCGGAACCGGTTCCGAAGTCACGCCGATTGCCATTGTGACAACCGGCGAGAGTGAAAAAAAGGGGGTTGTTTCACCGCAGCTGCTGCCCGATATCGCAATGCTCGATGCCGAACTGACCACCGGCCTGCCGCCGCGAGTGACCGCCATGACCGGGATTGATGCCATGGTGCATGCCATCGAGGCCTATACCACTAAGCTGAAAAAGAATCCGATTTCCGACACCCTGGCCCGTCAGGCACTGAAACTGCTGTTCGAAAATATCCGCCCTGTAATGGAAGATGGTAACAACCTCGAAGCTCGCTCGCAGATGTTGGTTGGTGCCATGCTCGCCGGGCAGGCCTTCGCCAATGCTCCGGTGGGGGCAGTTCATGCCCTGGCCTACCCGATCGGCGGGCAGTATCACGTGCCCCACGGCCTGAGCAATTCCCTAGTTCTGCCTCATGTCATGCGCTTCAACTTACCGGTAGCAAGCAAAGAATATGCTGAACTTGCTCGTGAACTTTTTGACAATCTCGGTTCAGTTACTGATCTGGCCGCAGGCGCGGAATTGATTTCAGCTCTGGAACAACTGACTCTTGACGTTGGCCTGGAAACACGCTTGCGTGAGGTCGGAATTGAGGAGCAAGCCCTGTCCCAGTTGGCTGAAGCAGCCATGCTGCAGTCTCGCTTGCTGGTCAACAATGCCCGTGATATTACTTACGAGGATGTCCTCCAGATATACACGGATGCCTGGTGAAAATAGGCCGCGGATCTTTCTTGGACGAGACGGGGGAGAGTTTATGAACATCAAGGTGCGCCTGTTCGGACTCTTTCGTATTGACCGTTTCAAGGAAGATATCCGCAGCATCCCACCAGGCACCAGCGCACAAGCGGTCATTGACGATCTTCAGTTGCCCGCTACAATGCTTGGTATCATATTGATCAATGACATCCATGCCGAAGCTTCTGATCTTCTGAGTGACGGGGACTGTCTGACGTTACTACCCCTTTTGGATGGTGGCTGAAAACTACCAATAGCAAAGAGCAAGGAGCGGACCCATGAAATTCCATACCACAGATCCTGCCTCAAACCCTTCTGCGGTTCTATACAACCGTTGTACTGTTGACTTGCAGACCGGGGCGATAAGCTTTGCCGATATCCCCTGTCGTAATCTGGAGGATGTGCTGGGTGGTTTCGGCCGCTCCTTTCAGGATCTGGCTCAGCGGACAATTAAAACTGCCTACTGTGATGAAAACCCGCTGATCGTCAACACCGGGCTGCTCACCGGCAGCAGCGCCATGACCGGAATGCGAACCTACTTTTCCGGCTACAGTCCGATCAAGGGCTCGAAGGCAGGTTTGCCCGCCGCCATGTGGTCAACTGGTAGTGGTAAGTTCGGCGCCAAGTTCAAGTGGACCGGCCTGGATGAACTGATCTTCGAAAATTGCTCCGCAACGCCGGTCTATATTCTGATCAAAGAAACGCCTGATGGGCCCATGGTCGAGGTAAAGTCCGCGACTCATCTGCTCGGGCTTTCAACCCACGCTAAGATCATGGCACTGCAGCTGGAGTATCCCGATGCCCATTTTGCAGCCATCGGTCAGGCCGGCGAAAACTGGCAGAATAACTACATGGGTGGCGTAGCGCTCTCGACCGAAAATCAGCTGAAATCAAAAGAAGATAAGTGTCGCTTCGCCGGGCGCGGCGGCATGGGTAGCTTGATGGGCCACAAAAACATCCTTGCCCTGGTCGCCCAGAGTAGCGACAAGCACGGAAAACTCAGTGAGGCCGTCAAAAAGGTCAACCTTAACGTCGTCAAAGGGGGCGGTTCAGCACGCATCCAGCCACTCAGTCGCGGTGGTGGTGGCGGTACCTGGGCGGCCTACGACGTGCTGCAGGCATTCCATGCCGTACCGCTCAACAACTTCCGTCCGCAGGGGAATGATCTGCCGGAAAAATTGTTTCGCGAAAATGTTGAAAAAGAGTACGACATCAAGTCCGAGGCCTGTTACCGCTGTGGCATCACCTGTCACAACAATATCTCGGAAAAAAACATCGACGGCAGCAAGGGTGAGTTTCTGGCCAAGTTCGATTATGAACCGCTCAACCTGCTCGGCACCAATATCGGAATTCACGATGCCGGACAGGCTGCACGTTTAATTCAACTTTGTGATAACTACGGTATGGATGCCATCTCCCTCGGGGTCACTATCTCCTACGCCCTGGCCTACAATGAACGGCATCCGGGAAAAACCATCCTCAATGGTGCCACTTTCGGCGATTATGCCAAGATCCGCGAACTGATTATCCAGACTGGGGAGGGGAAGCTGCCGGAGATCGGCAAGGGCTCAATGCGACTGTCCGAAAGTCTCGGCGAAACGTCTTATGCCTATCACGTCAAGGGATTGGAGATTGCCGCCTACCAACCGGAAACCAACCCAGGCTACGCTTGGGCCATCGCTGGCGGACATATGTCGATGGGCACCTATGGTCTGTTGACCCGGGAAGGTAAGTCGGACATCGACTCTTGGGTCAAAGGGATTACCGAAGACAAGCTGCATATCGTCGGTTTCGATATGATCGGTCTGTGTAAGTTTTTCGATATCGCCAAAGGGATCGGTACACAGATGGTAGTCGATTGCTTAAAGAGTGAATTTGATCTAGATGTCAGCGCTGATGCTATTCGCGCCGCCGTGCGCCAAGCTTTTCTGCGCGGGTTGGCTTTGGAACTGCGTCAGGGGTACACTAAAGCTGAGTTCTGCCTGCCTGCCGAAGTCATTGAAAATCCAAACCCGCACATCAAATTACCGAACATCACCAGCCCTGAGTTTCTCGCCCAGCTAGAGACGCAAGTCTGGGCAATTTTCGAGCCGGAGCTAGAGGGCCTATTGGCCCCCGTTCTTATGCGTTAGCCGGGTTGCATTGAGTTTGACTGCAGAATGAAGAGGTGACATGGAAAATCGACCTGTACGTAACGACTATAAGGTGTTCTACCCTATCGCTACGCGGTGGATGGATAACGATTTTTATGGTCACGTTAACAATGTGGTCTATTACTCGTATTTTGATACGGTGGTTAATCTCTATCTGATTGAAGCCGGGGGGATGGATATCCACACTGCCCCCGTTGTCGGTTATGTGGTCAACTCTGGCTGCAATTACTCATCCCCGGTTGGCTATCCTGACCAGTTGGAAATCGGTCTGAGGGTCGATCGACTTGGCAACAGTTCGGTCCAGTATGGGGTTGCCGTATTTAAGCAGGGGGAATTTCTGTCGGCGGCCCATGGTCACATGGTACATGTCTTTGTCAACCGTGCGGAAAACAAATCGGTCCCTGTGCCGTTAAGTATTCGGCGAGAATTGGACAAGATTTTGGTCTGATGGAATCGGCTCGTCCCAGGCACCATGAGAAATAAGCGACAGATTGAAAGGCCGCGAAGGCTTTATAAAACAGCGCTTCTCATGGAGCATTCCTCTATAAGGACAACAGATGCTCACCGTTATTGTTGAATTCAAACTCCCACAACCGATTTCAACCCAACAGGCCCAGGATATTTTTTTGAGCACAGCGCCTAAATATAAAGGCATGCCCGGATTAATTCGAAAATATTATTTTCTGGCTCCGGACGGAATTAGTGCTGGCGGCATCTACCTTTGGCAATCACGCGAAGCTGCAGATTGCCTGTACACCGCCGAATGGAAAGGGTTTGTGCTTGAGAAGTATGGCTGTGCCCCCGCGCTGACTTACCTCGAGACTCCAGTTGTTGTCGATAATGTGTTGAATGAAATTATCTCAATGCCGTAACTCATGTGTCGAACTCCGCCAGCCTGCCAGAGATAACGCCTATTTTTTTGTCAGTTGGACAGACATGGAGGCGTTATCCTCCAAAATGCCCTACTAGAAATACCCAGTATTTCGCCAAAGCCACAGCTCACTTGTGCGGATAGGAGCCTTCTAATAAGTTTATAAATTACAGGGGAAGCCCTGTTTTCCTAAGATAAATTGCGCAGATTCGGCTTGTCAAAAATATGAATTTAACCCTTGGAAAATGCCCCTGGGGGAATCCTGCAGAATATTCAAAAGTAGAAAGTTATGTAGTGACCAAATCCCTACAAGTGTCGACTAATCGGACATTGAGAGAGCATTATTTTAGCCCAAAATTCCGATCAGTCTAAAACGTCTCGGAAGTTGCTCCACATTGTTTTATAGGTCAGAAAATCCGTCTTATCGAGCATGTTCTGAATATCGCCACTTCCAGTACACCCATCCAGAGTTCACCGCCTTCTGGCGGTCATTAGCCGCTAGCTTAAAATGCTAGCGGCCTTTTTCCTTTTTTATCCCTTCTTTTTGTCAATTTCTTTGATGCGTTTCAGGGCATCACTCAAACTACGTTTTAAATCATTTACTTTTTCTGTCAGAGTTATTGATTGTTGTTCGGCCATTTCTGCCCGTTTTTCTATATCTTTTTCCAACAGAGACTTGTTGGTGACTTCCTGACGTGAGGCGGTAAGGGCTTGTTGAAGCTCTTTATTCTCGCTGGCCACCTTTTCCAGTGCTTTTATCTGTGCCGCCTGATCCGTTGCGAGTTGTTCGGCTACCGCTGCTGTTTTTTCTGCGGTGTTTTTCTCTTGTTGGGTGTTTTTGAGAGCTGTTTCTAGGCTTACAATTTCTGTTTTTTGTTCTTTCAATCGGTTTTCTACATTTATATATTTTTCTTTTAGTTCTTCGACTCGGGCAGCGGCTACCGCCGCTTTTTTCTCTGCTTGGGTATTTTCGGCGGAGAGATTTTCAATTCTTTTATTGAGTTCGTTTTCTCGTTTTTCCGCTGAAGCAACTGCTTTAACTGCTTGATCGAGTTGAAGCTGTGCGCGAGCTGTTTCTGTGCGGGATGCTTCGCCGGATTTTATGAGTTGGTCCCGTTCTGTATGGAGGGTGCCTACCTGTTCTTTTAGCTCTTCAATTTTTGAAGTTTGAGCGCTATTTATCCGCTCATAATCTAATTCTTGGGAGTTGATTTGGGCCTTTAAATCTTTCACGCTAGTTTCTAAAAGCGAATTATTTTGTTCTGTTGTTTCCAAAGCTTCGAGGGCTTCTCTATTCGTTTCTTTAAGGGGGCTGCTCACGAAACGGAAAATATCGTACGTGTGCGACGTGAAGTTGCACCAATTATTGTCTCACCTCGAGAGAGGAAAGGAGACTCGTTGGTCCCTCAACGGTAGCCTACCGGTGCAGGCGAAGCTGGTAACGGCTCGGTCTGAAGCCACCGGGACAATGAAGCCCCTTGCAAGAGAAGGATAAACCGCGAGGCGAATCCAACCGCTGC
>JAQIBX010000019.1 GCA_027858895.1 Desulfuromusa sp.
CCAACTGAAGAAGCCAGACTGTATCTGCAGGAAAACCTGGATCTCAAACGTCTCAAACACGTCATCATTACCCATTGTCATATCGACCATTATGGGCTGGCCAACTGGTTGGGACAAGAAACCGATGCCACCATTTATTTGCCATTTCGCGACCACCTGAAAATTGTCCGGCACGCGGAACGTTTAGAACTGATGTACGATCTGCTGTTACAGATCGGTTTTGAACCCGCTTTTCTGGAGCGGTTTCGGGTCAGTATGGACGATGGCACGGTCTTTCCTCCTTTGCCGAAAAAATTTCAAATTATTGAAGAATCTCTCCCTGAACAGCTTGGTTTGTCAGCACTTCCCTGCCCTGGCCATTCCCAAAGTGACATGGTGCTAATTGGTGCAGACTGGGCCATTACGGGCGATGTCATGCTGCAAGGTATTTTTCAAACCCCGTTGTTTGATGTTGATTTGCTGACCGGAGAACGCTTTCGCAACTATGCAGCTTACTGCGGAAGTCTAGCTAAACTGGTGACTCTGAGCGATAAACAAATTTTGCCCGGGCATCGGCAAACTATCGACAGTGTTGACAGTTGCCTGCTGTTTTATGTCAGTAAACTGTTGGAACGGGCAGCACGAATTAAAAAACTGCCGATGAATATGACCGTTGCAGAGATCGTGACTAAGCTGTCCAGAGACGATACCAACCACCCATTTGTCACTTACTTAAAGGCTTCTGAAGTTGTCTTTTTGCGCGATTTTCTTGCTGAGCCAGAACTGCTGCGAAATGTGTTGATTGACATTGGTCTGTTTCCGCAGGTCGCAGATAAATTTTCTCATACTATCGCCTGACTTTTTGCGACGCCAGCATAAATAGGAAATTTCAATGATACCTGACCGACTATTTGATCCCATTTCAATTGGCAATCTGGAACTGAAAAACCGGATTCTGATGCCGGCCATGCACATGAATATGTGCCGCAAGTTTGTCGTCACCGATCAGCTGATCAATTTTTATATTGAGCGAGCTAAAGGGGGTGTCGGTATGATCAGTGTTGGCTATGCGACAGTTGATGAACTATCTGGTCAACCAGGGAATATCGGGGCTCATCGCGATGAGTTTATTCCCGGGCTGACAGCGCTGGCAACAGCAATCAAAAAAGAAGGTGCTGCAGCCTGTGTTCAGCTCAATCATTCCGGGCGGTATAATTTTTCACTATTCCTCGGTGGGAAGAAGCCAGTGGCCCCTTCACCGGTTCCATCACGGATGACCAGAGAGACTCCACGAGAGCTCGAAGCGGACGAAATTCTCGCAATAATTCAACGTTTTGCCGATGCTGCCGGACGGGTTAAGTCTGCCGGGTTCGATGCGGTGGAAGTCCTCGCCGGAACCGGTTATCTGATCAGCGAATTTCTTTCTCCATTGACCAATCAACGCCAGGACCAGTATGGCGGAAGCCTGGAAAACCGGATGCGTTTCGGCTTGGAGGTTATCCGGGCGGTCAAAGCAACCACCGGTGATGATTTCCCGCTGGTGGTCAGAATCAACGGCAATGACTTCATGCCGGGCGGAATCGGTCGTAAAGAATTAAAAGCTTTTGCTGTTCAACTGGTTAATGCAGGCGCAGATGCACTCTGCATTAATGTCGGCTGGCATGAGGCCCAAGTTCCACAGATCGTTACCAAGGTTCCCCGGGGAGTTTTTGCCTATCTTGCCCGTGATATTCGCAGCGAAGTTAAGGTTCCGGTGATTGCCAGCCATCGCATTAACGATCCGGACGTAGCGCGCAACCTGATTGGGGGTGGGTTCTGCGACATGGTTGCTATGGGACGGTCACTGATTGCCGACCCGCAACTGCCGAATAAAGCCCGCGAACATCAGGAGGGCAAGATTGTTCATTGTGTCGCCTGTGGCCAGGGTTGTTTCGATAATCTATTCAAAATGAGGCCGGTGGAATGCCTTTGTAACCCTCGAGTGGGAAAAGAAGCTGAAACCGCGCTAAAATTGACCGATCACCCCCTCAAAGTCCTGGTTGTCGGTGGTGGCGCTGCTGGAATGAGTGCTGCTATTGCGGCGGCAGAGCAGGGTCATCAGGTTGTTCTCCATGAGCAAAGTTTGACTTTGGGGGGGCAGCTACTGCTTGCCGGGGCACCTCCGGGTCGTGATGAGTTTTTAGTTCTTGCAGATGATCTTAAGCAGCAACTGTTCGATCTGAATGTACAAGTCGTTCTCAATTCAGCGGTTGATACGCAACTATTGGCTGAGCAAAAGCCGGAAGCTTTAATCGTAGCAACTGGCGGGATACCGATTTCTCCAAATATCCCCGGCGCTGACCTGCCACATGTTGTGCAGGCCTGGGATGTTCTGGCCGGGAAAGAGATAACCGGGCAGCGGGTTGCGATCATTGGCGGTGGTGCTGTCGGGGTTGAAACAGCGCTGTTACTGGCTGAGGAGGGGACTCTGTCCGGGGATGAGTTGAAGTTTTTACTCGTCCATCAGGCTGAAACAGCAGAGGAGCTTTACCGTCTCGCGACCACTGGCAGTAAACAACTTACTTTGATCGAAATGATCAACAAGCTAGGCACAAACTTTGGTAAGTCGACCCGCTGGAGCATGTTGCAGGATGTCAAGCGTTCCGATATCGAAACCCGTACTGAAGCAAAAGTGTTGGAAATCACTCCAGCCGGAGTGATTATCGAACAAGCTGGGCAACGGCATGAAATTCCAGCAGATACAGTTGTACTCGCCGTAGGAACCAAGGCACAGAATCCATTGCAGAAAATTGCTGCGGAACAACAGATTCTCTGCCAGGTTGTTGGTGATGCAAAACAACCGGCCATGGTTTTTGACGCGATTCACCAAGGGTTCACAGCAGGTCGAAGTCTCCTTTAAACAAGATGGATTAAACAATGAGTAATGAAACAGGGCTGGTGACCACCTCCCAAGATAACGGAATTTTACGGATTGGCATTCAACGTCCCGATAAACTGAATGCTTTGACGCTGGCAATGTATGATGCTCTTACCGCAGCTCTGGAATCTGCGGAACAAGATAAACAAGTTCGTGTGATACTGCTGCATGGAACTGAGAGCTGTTTTACCAGCGGCAATGATCTGAGCGATTTTGCCAAGAATCCCCCTGCGGGAGAAAATAGCCCGGTTTTCCGTTTTCTGCGGGCAATTAATCAGGCTAAGAAACCGTTGATTGCGATGGTCAGGGGCCCGGCAGTCGGGATTGGTACGACCTTGTTGCTCCATTGTGATCTGGTTTATTGTGATGAAACTGCCAGATTCCGGCTCCCTTTTGTCAACCTGGGCCTTTGTCCGGAAGCGGCTTCCAGTTATCTTCTGCCGAAATTGGTCGGCCATCTGAAAGCCTCGGAACTGTTGTTGCTCGGCGAAGCGATCGGTGCTGAAGCAGCGGCAAAGCTTGGGTTAGTTAATCAAGTTTTGCCGCACGATGATTTACTTAAACAGGTTTTAGCCAAAGCTGAGAAACTGGCCGCACAACCGCCAGTCTCCGTCCGCTTGACCAAGTCCTTGCTGAAAGAAAATCAAGCTCAGCAGGTAGCTGAAGTGATGAGCAAGGAGGGGAATTTGTTTCTACAACAATTGTCTAAACCCGAAGCGCAGGAGGCGATCAGCGCCTTTGTCCAAGGTCGTAAAGCAGATTTTTCACAATTTTTTTAAACCGGTTAGCATAAATTTGGGAGGGTAAAAGTATGCTCCTTTTTAATCCGCACAACGATCAACGCGAACACGCCGATGAAATGACTCGTCAGTTGGTGGAAAAAACCATCGCCTTTTTTGAAAAAAAGGGTCTGAAGCAGATTAAAGAAGATGATCAGGCAATGCTTTGGTATGACGATTTTCTCGATTTCATCAAAGAGGAAAACGTTTTTGCGACCATGCTCACCCCTACTGGATATGGTACGGATGATTCCCGCTGGGACATGGGTCGTATCGGCGAGTTCAACGAAGTTCTGGCCTTTTACGGGCTTTGTTATTGGTATGCCTGGCAGGTTTCCATCCTTGGGTTGGGACCAATCTGGATGGGCAACAACGAAGCAATCAAACATCAAACGGCACAATTACTTCAGGATGGCGGAATTTTTGCCTT
This sequence comes from Desulfuromusa sp., assembly GCA_027858895.1. Taxonomy (GTDB): domain Bacteria; phylum Desulfobacterota; class Desulfuromonadia; order Desulfuromonadales; family Geopsychrobacteraceae; genus Desulfuromusa. The sequence continues at coordinate 4,106 of JAQIBX010000019.1, forward strand.
TGGGCTGTCGGAAAAAGACCATGGTGCCGATCTCTACTCCAGCGAAGTGATGCTTCATCCGCAGCCGGATGGGACTTATCTGGCCAGCGGCTCAAAATACTACATCGGCAACGGCAATTGTGCCGCTCTGGTTTCGACCTTCGGCAAGCTCGCCGATAGCGGTGAATACGTGTTTTTCGTCGTCAAAAGTGATCATCCAAACTACGAATGCGTCAAAAAAATCGATACTTCGGGAGTCCGCCAAGCCTATGTTGCTGAATACTGTCTACACGATTACCCGATCACGCAAGAAGATATCCTTTCGGTGGGACAGCTGGCCTGGGACTCATCTTTGAGCACGGTCAATATCGGTAAATTTGAACTCGGCTTTGCCGCCATCGGCATTGCGACCCATTGCTTTTACGAAGCCCTCAACCATGCCGCAAAGCGTAGCCTTTATGGCCAGTTTGTTACAGATTTTCCCCATGTGCGCAAAACCTTTACCGAAGCCTATGCCCGTCTGAACGCCGCTAAACTGTTTGCCCTGCGTGCCGGTGATTACTTGCGGAGCGCTTCTGATGACGATCGCCGCTATCTGCTGTTTAATCCGATTGTCAAAATGAAGGTGACCTCACAGGGGGAGAAGGTGGTCAACCAGCTGCACGATATTATCGCTGCCAAGGGTTTTGAGCAGGACACTTACTTTGAGATGGCGCTCCGCGATATTGGCATGCTCCCCAAGCTCGAAGGCACCGAGCATGTCAACATGGCGCTGAACGTCAAATTTATTCGTAACTATTTCTTTGATCCAGTCGATTATCCGGAAATACCCCGCCGTAATGATATTGCTGACGACAGCTACCTGTTCAGGCAGTTTACTGGTGGGTTAGCCAAAATTCGTTTTCCCGACTATCGTCTCGCTTACCAGGGATTCGATTCGACCAATGTGGCGATCTTCCGTGAGCAGGTGGAACTGTTTCGACAACTGCTGATACAGGCGCCGCCAACTCAGGAACAGATGGGGAATATCGATTATATGTTGGCAGCAGGGGAGTTGTTTACCTTGATTGTCTACGCCCAACTGATTCTGGAAAACAGTCAACTTTATCAGCTTGATGAAAATCTTCTGCAACATATTTTTGATTTTCTGATCCGTGACTATTCTGAGTTTGCTTTACAGATGATTCTCAATCACAATAATCTTCCGCAGCAGGAAGGCATTTATCACAGCATGATCAAAAAGCCTGCTCAGGATAAAATCAGTTTTGAAAGCGTCTGGAAGCAGGTGATTGGGCTGGAAGATACTTACCGGATGGCAGAATAAAAGGAGTACCAATGGGACATCACGTCGGCAGTAAAAACAGTATTGTGCCTCTGATCGATCGTTTGAATAAATACCCGGTCGGATTGCCCGACAGTGAAAAACTACGTGAAATTCTGTCTTTGCTGTTTGCCGAAAATGAAGCTTTTATTGCGTCGCGTTTTCCACTCGAAGAAGCGACTTTGGCAGAGCTGACGCAAGCAACAGCTATTCCGGGGGTCGACTTGCTTCCACAGTTGGAACGAATGTGTGACAAAGGCTTGGTGATGGATCTCCCCTACGAAGGGGAAACCTACTTTTTGCTATTGCCAGGCTTGATCGGTTTTTTTGAATTGACCTTTATGAAGAATCGCACCGACCTGCCCAAAGAAAAAATATCCCGGTTGATGCAAGAATATTTGTATGAAAATCCACGTGAGGGGATGGCCAAGGAATTCTTTGACAGCAACACACCGCTGACCCGGGCCCTAGTATATGAAGATCAGATTCCGGTCAGTTCTACTGTGACCAGTTATGAAAATGCCCGGGAAATCATTAAGAACGCTGGATATGGCGCCGTTGGTATTTGTTATTGCCGCCATAAGAAACACCATCTGGGGGAAGATTGTGCTAAGGGCGCCCCGATGGAGGATATCTGTATCTCTCTTGGCACCGGCGCAAAATTTTTAGCCCGGCGTGGTTTTGCCAAGGAGCAGACCGCTGAGCAGTTACTCGAGGTTTTGGATCGGGCGCGCAAGCTCAACTTAACTCACATCACTGATAATATCCGTCAGAAGCCCTCATTTATCTGTAATTGTTGTTCTTGTTGTTGTGAACTTTTGGCTGGGGTTCAAGAGGGTTATACTGATGGCATTGCCAAAGCTCCTTTCATCCTTCAGATTGACGAAGAGCTTTGTAACAGTTGTGGGCTCTGTATCAAGGCCTGTAATGTCGCAGCATTGGAAATTGGAGAAGTAAAGCAGCCTGTGCAGCTGCGGGAGCAGGTTTGTCTCGGTTGTGGAGCCTGCATATCCGTCTGTCATCAGGGTGCTCTATCTATGGTCGACAGGAATGAGAATTATACTCCGCCGCTGAACCGTAGAGTGATGATGAAAAAGCGACTTTTAGAACGGGGTCGAGCGACTCCGTTTGTTGTGAGTGGTATGAAGAAAAAGATTAAAAAGTTGGTTAAAGGAAAGACAAAAGGGCCTAAAATTCCCTGAATTGAAAAGCGTTATCGATGGCTGTCAC
>JAQIBX010000076.1 GCA_027858895.1 Desulfuromusa sp.
ATCGAAGTTGACTATAATCGCAGCCGTCGCCACAGCGCCAATGGGCATATCAGCCCAGAAGCGTTTGAGGCCAAACTTGTAGCTTAACTCGGTGTCCGTTGTTGATGGGCAAGATCAACTGTCTGACTTCACTTTCATAGGTTAGATTTGGATCGAGTGTGTCAGTGGCAACAACTTTCCAGTAGTAGGTTGTTGAGGTTGTCAGATCATAAGCCTGATGGTAGTCACTGCTCCCCTTGTTAATCGAATAAAGTACCGATTGTGGCGCTGTCTCAGGGGTTGTGGAAGCGGCGCGATCAGTCGTGGTGGTATCCCCGCCTCCACCGCCACTGCAGGCGGTCAAAATCCCTCCCAGGAGCACAACCAGCAGAAAACTAGCGGCTTGTGGGATCACTTTTACCTGAGGAATGGCTCGATAGTTTATTCCGATCAGCAGCAGTGCCGCGAAAATGAGGAGTACGCCTGTCGGAAAGCTATTGTTTCCAGGGAGTGAGGGTAAGGTTACAATCGAACTGGCCGCTCTCACTTCGTCTTGATCGGTCCCGTAAAAGAGGGTGTAGCTGACATTGTAGTCTGATGGAGCGGTTTCCCATTGGAAGGTAACAGGAACGGGTTCATTGGTGGCGCCAGCAGCTGGAATGACCAATGCAGGGAGCCAGCTGTTGCTGACGATATTGGAATAGTTACTCTCAGAACTGACGTCATTGTCATAAGCAGTCACAGAGAAAAAGTAGGTCACCCCATCATTTAAGTTGGTGAGGGTCGTTGTTAGAACATTGCCGACATCAACAGGAGAAACACCTTGGTCAGCGCCGGTTCCATCGAAGGGGAAATTCATATTGTCTTGTTTGTAATAGACCTTGTAGCCATCAACTTCCGGGGTGGGGCTGGGGTCCCAGGAAAGTGTGACATCCTGACAAAATGCGATACTTATTGAATTGACAATAATTAAAAAACTGACTATAAGTACTTGAAATAACTTCATTGCTTTATCCTTTTTGTTTTTCGGACAACATTCTCACAGCAACTATAACAAAAATCCGTGCAAGCGATAAGAGTTTATAGAATTTTATATCAGGTTTTGACAAGATGGATTTTGATTCTTCAGCAATTATTAAACAATGTCATTTGTTTTACGGTGTTAGCGCAATAGATCTGCGTTTGCTGGTATCAATACTGCGCATCCGTAAATGTAATAAAGGCGAAATTTTATTCGAGGAGGGGGCAGAGGCTGATGGTTTTTACATTGTTGCTACCGGTAAAATCAAAGTCTATAAGTTGTCCCCGGATGGTAAAGAGCACATTCTGCATGTTGTTCAACCGGGGAATAGTTTTGCTGAGGCGGCTATTTTTGACGATGGGCGATATCCTGCTTTCGCCGAAACATTAGACACCTCAACCTTGTTGTTTTTCCCGAAGCGAGATTTTTTAGAGTTATTGCATCAGCATTCACAGCTGGCAATCAATATCATTGCTGGGTTGTCACGTTTTCTGCGCCAGTTTACGGTGCAGATCGAAGATCTTACTTTTCGCGATGTGCCTGCGCGGTTGGCACGTTATTTACTGAGTCTGGATGATGAAATGGGCGGCTCAGTTTCACTCCCTATAGCTAAAAGCCAGTTGGCATCCAATCTTGGCACGACCAGTGAGACCCTGTCGCGAACCTTCCGTAAACTGTCCGATGATGATGTGATCCGCGTTCAGGGTAAAACAATTGAAATTCTGGATAACAATCGCTTGTTTGATCTAGCGGCGAGTTATAAGGAGGCTTGAAGAAATTCAGCATTCAACAACTTGCACTTTTGACCAATAAAGAGAAAAAGGATCTGAAAATTCTTGCTCTGTTTACTTCGGTCTATTGCCGGGATCATCACACCGCAGAACGGGAATCTCTTTTGGCATTGCCAGAACAGCTTGCTTCGTTGAAGAGTTATCCTTGCTGTGCCTCCTGTCGAGAATTTCTCAACTATGCCATCGAACGCCGCTTAAATTGTCCTCTCGAAGAAAAACCAGTCTGTAAACACTGTCAGGTCCACTGTTATCGATCGGGTTATCGTGAAAAAGTGCGCGAGATTATGCGCTATTCTGGTAAAACACTGATCAAAAGGGGGCGTCTCGATCTGCTCTGGCATTATCTGTTTTAACTCAAACAGATCATTTACCCTCTTTTATGAAATCCCAGGGCAACAGGTTTTATGTTTTTTCTTGAGGAGCATCACATTTTCTGCTAGCTTGGCCTAATAAGTTTCTTATTATTATAATCAGGTACAGCTCAAAAAAAGATCATGGTTTGTTTTGAAAAGAACACTCACTTACAAAGGAGACAGTCGATGCGGATTCTTGTTGTTGAAGATGAAAAAAAGGTTTCAACTTTTATACAGCGGGGGCTGGAGGAAGAAGGTTTTTCTGTCGATGTGGCTTTTGATGGAGAAGAAGGGGTTAAGAAAGCAGAATCACAACCCTATGATCTGATCCTGATGGACATTATGTTGCCAAAAATGGATGGACTGGCTGCAGTAAAATATCTCCGCGAAAAAGATATCATGACACCTATCCTGTGCTTGACGGCTCGCGATTCAGTTGACGATAAAGTCTCTGGTCTTGATATCGGTGCGGATGATTATTTATCCAAGCCTTTTGCTTTTGTCGAAATGGTTGCTCGTTGCCGGGCGTTGATTCGTCGCGGTTCAAATGTCCGGGGGGCTGAGATATTTTTTGCCGATTTACGTCTTGACCCGGTTGCGCATAAAGTGTGGCGCGCTGGAGAGGAGATCACTTTGACCTCCAAGGAATATGCATTAATGGAATATTTCATGCGTAATCCGAATCGTGTTCTGACCCGACTTATGATCGCCGAGAACGTCTGGGATTATACTTTTGATTCCTTTACCAATATTATTGATGTGTATGTGAATTACCTGCGCAATAAAATCGATCAGAAATTTGAGAAAAAGCTGATTCATACGGTCAGGGGCGCCGGTTATGCCTTGAAAGAATCCTGATACTGGCGTTGATCCTTGTCTGCTGGGGATCTTTTTTTGGTTCCCGGCAGACAAACTTTTCAGTACAACCGCTTACATAATGCTAAATAATCTTCCTCATGATTGAGTTCCCACAGAATGTTGAATGATCTGGGTTTTTCCCTCGCGATTACGGCACCGATATTCTGTATACTCGGCTTCGGCATTCTCTTTAAGCGGATCGGTTGGATTTCTGACGAATTTGCTAAAATTGGTTCAGAACTGGTTTTCAGAGTCACCTTGCCCTGCCTGTTATTTGTTAAGCTGGTGGAAACCGATTTCCGCCATGATTTACCTTATAAACTTGTTGCCTATGCGGTCCTCGCCACTGTTGTTGTTTTCCTGATCATTGACCGTTTTATCGCTGACCGGCTGCAAAACAGTTTCGATCGGGGGGCCTTTGTCCAAGGGGCATTTCGTGGCAATATGGGAATTATCGGGCTGGCGTTTTGTATCAGCGCCTTCGGTGATCAAATTGTCGCAGCTGCATCAATTTATCTGGCGGTTTTAACAATTTTATTCAATATTCTTGCCGTTATTACGTTAACACGACATCAGAATATCTCGACCGATAAGGGCACCTACGTCAGAATTTTTTCCAGTATTATAAAGAACCCCTTGATCCTTTCAATTCTCGCTGGCGTTGTTATTTCATTGAGTGGCTACCGGGTCCCGGAGTTTTTTCTGACAACAGGTGGTTATTTTGCCCGAATGACACTGCCGTTGGCTCTCCTCTGTGCTGGTGCAACAATCCGTCTCCAGGAGTTTCATGGGTCAAAGGCACTTTACTGGTCATCAGCTGGAAAGCTTATTTTTGTTCCGCTGCTGATGACTGTGGGTGGGGTTCTCGTTGGGCTGCGTGGTGAACAGCTGGGAATTCTTTATCTGATGTGCGCTGCTCCAACCGCTGCTGCCAGTTATCCTATGACTCAGGCGATGGGTGGGAATCATCATCTCGCGGCAGCGATCATTGCGTCAACGTCTCTGGGGTCAATCATTTTTACGACCTTGGGTATTTTTTTGCTGCGGAGTTTTCTGTTAATCTAAGTAACTAATTTATCAATTCGGAGGGATATAATGATTTTACCTGT
>JAQIBX010000152.1 GCA_027858895.1 Desulfuromusa sp.
CTACAAAAGGGTATCAACCGATACATAGTCCAATCCGAACGCACCGGCGACACCGGCGTAACAAACCTGCCCTGCCACAACATTTAGACCAGCCTTAATCCCTGAATTTTCAACAGCGGCCTGCTTCCAACCCCGATTTGCCAGCTTAACCGCATACGGCAAGGTTGCATTGGTCAAAGCCATGGTTGACGTCAACGGAACGGCACCCGGCATATTGGCGACACAGTAATGGACAACACCGTCAACTTTATAAACAGGATCTGTGTGGGTCGTTGCTTTTGAGGTTTCAAAGCAGCCACCTTGATCAATCGCCACATCGACAAGAACTGCCCCTGGCTTCATAGTCTTGAGCATATCACGCGTGACCAACTTGGGAGCTTTGGCACCATGCAGCAGAACCGCACCAATCACCACATCTGCCTCCTGCACCAGATCGCGGATAGCGGCCGGTGAGGACATCAGCGGAAAACAGTTTTTCGGCATCACTTCGGACAGGTAGCGCAGGCGGGTCAGGTTCATATCGAGCAGATAAACCTTGGCACCTAAACCACAAGCCATCTGTGCGGCATGAGTACCAACCACACCGCCGCCAATAACCACTACAGTAGCCGGAGCAACCCCCGGCACACCGCCCATCAGGAGACCGCGACCCCCTTGAGAACGCTCCAGGTATTTCGCAGCTTCCAGCGCGGCCATTCGCCCGGCAACTTCACTCATCGGCGTTAGTAGCGGCAGTGAACCGTCCGGATCGGTAATTGTTTCATAGGTCACACAAATCGCTTTCCGATCGATCATTGCCCGCGTCAATTCTTCTCCAGCAGCAAAGTGGAAATAAGTAAAGACAATTTGCCCTTCACGGATCATCGGAAATTCGTTTGGTTGTGGCTCTTTTACATGCATAACCATTTCAGAACGAGCATAAACATCGGCAGCAGATGGAGAAATTTCCGCCCCTGCATTTTTATAATCTTCATCATTGAAACCACTTCCAACCCCTGCAGAAGTTTCAACGAGAACCTGGTGGCCATTGTCTTTCATAATTTCAACCCCAGCCGGGGTCATGCAGACACGATTTTCTTCAACCTTAATTTCTTTAAGAATTCCAACGATCATAGCAGGCTCCTTTTTGTCAAATGGGCTAAATTGAATGGTTCAATCTATTAAACAGAAAATTCTACCAGCTTTATAATCGAATGTTCCTGCAAAATTAAAAATAAAATACTGTTACTTAATGGATACCACTGATATTATTTAAATATGTCGAAGATTCCACGAAAAAATTTAATAGATGCCATTGATCAACGGATTCTCTCCGCCCTACAAAAGGATGGACGGCTGACCAATGTCCAACTGGCAAACTTGATTGGACTCTCTGAATCTGCCTGTTTACGCCGGGTTCGACTATTGGAACAGAACAGCATTATTGATAAGTATGTCATGTTAATCAACCAAGCGGCTCTCGGCAAGCCGGGAAATGTTTTTGTCAGGGTCACGTTGGAAGGACAACAGAAGGAAAAGCTACAGAGATTTGAACAGGAGATCGGGCAGGTCAAGGAAGTGATGGAATGTTATCTGATGTCAGGTGATAGCGATTTTCTACTGCGGGTCATCGTTCGTGATAACGAAGACTATATGCGCATCCACAACCGCTTAACCGGGATTCCCGGAGTTCTGCGAGTTCAGTCCTCATTCGCCCTAAAAACTGTCTTGAAAAAAACCGAACTGCCACTGGATTAATCAAAAGATAAAAGGGTCAAAAGCCTCAACGCAGAGGCGGAGAGAAGCAGAGAAAGCCAAAAACCATAACCTAGTTTTTCTACTGAAAAAAATCAGATTTTCTCTGAGAACTCTGCGCCTCTCCGTTAAATGATTTTTGGTTATTTGGATAACTATATTTTATTCACAAGATACTTTTCCCAAACAACGATGCAGCTAATTCCACCGCTATTTTTGCCGTACGGTTTTCGTGATCAAGGATCGGATTGATCTCTACGATCTCCGCCGATGCCAGTTTGCCGGTATCAGCAATGATTTCCATCAACAACTGCGCCTCTCGACAACTCAATCCCCCGGGAGATTGGGTTCCAACTCCTGGAGCACTATCTGGATCGAGGCCATCCATATCTAAACTGATATGCAGGCGGCTGTGACCTTTTAAATGATCCAGCGCCTCACGGGTCACTGCCCCCATCCCCCTTTCGTCAACATCTCGCATAGTATAGATCTTGACACCACTCTGTTTCAGCCAATCTCGCTCGCCACTATCCAGATCACGGATACCAATCAGCACCAGATCCTTTCCCTGCAACTTTGCCCCAGTCCGACCAATATTCACCAACTCAGGAAACCCCTTGCCAAGCAGTGTTGCCACTGGCATTCCATGAATATTGCCGGATGGTGACGTTTCAGGAGAATTAGCATCTCCATGGGCATCAACCCAGATAACCCCGACTGGTTCCCTGCTACTCACTCCACCGATGGTTCCAATCGCCAAAGAATGATCACCGCCAAGAAATAATGGAATTTCACCATCTTTAACCGCTTGTGCAGCAGCCTCATAAGCCGCCTGACAAACCTGTTGAACCGCTCCAAGAAAATCGTCCGATTCCTCTACAAGAGAATCTCGCACCGGAACATACAGGTTCCCGGCATCGTGAAGTTGATAGCCCAAAGACTTCAGCCGCGTTGACAACCCAGCATAGCGAATAGCACTCGGTCCCATATCGACTCCGCGCTGATTCTGTCCCAGATCGATGGGAACCCCAATAATACGGATAGCTTTTTTCATCTCTAAATTGTCCTTTTATTTTCTAAGTAGCAAACCAAAGAAATTAATTTACCATCAGAGACAAAAAAGAATCAAAG
>JAQIBX010000008.1 GCA_027858895.1 Desulfuromusa sp.
AATAATTTATTTTCAATAAAATCGGCACTCATGCCACAACCTGAATCAGCAACCTCAATAAAAGCCAAATCCTCACGTTGTCCATATTTTACCTGCACCGGATGATCGCTGCCCGTCGCTTCAGCGGCATTGACCAGTAAGTTCAATATGACCTTATAGATTTCTTCCTCGTCTACAGCCACATGAACCGGTCTGCCATCAACCTCAATACGGGAACCGGCGGTTTCGACTGCATCTTGAATAATCTCATTTAACGGGACAGAAGCAATCACAAGTTCAGGTTTTTCTTTAATGTTTTTCAGGCGTGAAATCAAGCCCTTCATGTTGTCCACTGTATTCCCAACCGTTTCCAGCATGTCCTGTTGAAATTCGGGATCTTCGATATAATCCCGGGCGTTATCGAGCATCAGCGACAATCCAGAAACCTGGTTTTTCAGATCATGTAACACAAAAGTTGACACCTTACCAATCGCTGCCAACTCCCTGGAGATGGACAACTGCTCCGAGAGGCGCAATCCCTGGACCGTTGCAATGGCTTGTCGAGCTAACATCCGCAACAGATCATAATCTTCATAAGTCAACGCCTCGCCTGTATTGATTTGCTCACCCAGGACAATAAATCCAGCGAGTTCATCGTCGAAAAAAAGTGGCGCGATCAAAAAAGCCCCTGCAGCATCGAAGGAGTCAATCAGGGAGTCGCTGAATTCAGGATGGCTTTCTGTGAGATTAATGATCCAATCCTTTTGTGTGAGTTTATCGATGAGAGGATCGGTGACTGAGAATGGCCGCCAGTCACGTCTAAAATTAAAAGATGCAGTATAAACATAGTGGCTTGTCTCAAAATCGTAGAGATAAAAAGCAGCTCCCTTACAAGCCAAAGGTTCGCAGAACAAATCAAGAATAGACGTTTGAATTTCAGAAAGACTGTCACCAACAGCAACCCGATTGGCAAAATTTTGCCACTGTTCCTGATAATCGTACTTTCTTTGGTAAAAATTTTTGTGCAGGGTCACTTTAAGTCTGCGACGAAGTTTCTCCGAAAGAAAAACAACTGCGAGTGCGAGAATACTGATCAGCAATAAAGCATAAAATATCAACTTCGCATTTTCAATATTAAGGTAACGCAACCCTTCGCCGACGACTCCTAGTAGAATCAGATATCCGCCAACGATCAACAATACGAAAGAACGATGGGCAATGCCACGAGACAGTGCCAACTTACGCCCCTCATCACGATACAAGCGAGCATAACAAAACAACAGAACCGTAATAAGGACAGCCACCGAGCGGATTCCCAGGTAGTTCAAATTGATCGAGCGATAAAGCAAGCTGTGACTGAAATAAAGGGCAAATGATGTCAACAGCAAGCCAGCACCCAAGACCATCAATTTGACGCCCCAGCGCTGTACCTGATGCAATCCAGCGAACGTTCTCTCTAACTGAACCAGACCAAATACCAGATAAATCATCAACAGAAGATAAATAATAAACCCGCGATTGGTCAGAAAAAGAACCTGTTCAGTAGAAAAATCGGGGGAAAAAAGCAAGCGGTCAACGGGACTGATAGCAACATAGATCAGCAAAGATATCGCAACACACACAGATATCCAGAAGCCTTTGCCCTTATAAATCTCAGAATTATCCCGAAAAGCAGTTTTGGTATAAAAATAACCACAGAGAATGGCAAAAACTTGCAAAAGCATTCCGTACTTTTGCCATACCATCACCTGTTCCGGATATTGAAGTGATTGTAAATCGGTATAGGTCACGCCAGAAATGAAAAAAAGAGCGGCAATAAAAAGTAAAATACATACGGCATAGGAGCGCCGTAACAGCAGAAAAACACCGGCAACAGGGCACAGAATAATATTGGACCAAAGCAGTAATTCAGTGAGTGTCAAATCGCCTGACCTTCTTTGTGAAGATGCCAAAAATGTCCAGCGGACAGTAGAAATGTCGACAGCTGCTGCTCGGCTCCGTGCCATATATAGAATACGGACCCCAGATGCTATTCATGCAGCAACGCTGCAGATCGGACTTTTTTGCGACGCCATCAATCATCACTTCTTTAATCGTCCGACCCCAAAATATTCAAACCCTTCATTGCGGATATAATCAGGTTCATACTGATTACGACCGTCAAAAATAATTTTCTGCTGCATTGATCGGCCCATTGCTGCAAAATCAGGATTACGGAACGGCTTCCATTCTGTGACCAGCAACAACCCATCAACACCCTGCAACGCATCGTACTGATTTGAAACCAATTTTAATGCACCGGATTCAAACCACTCGGCCGGCAACTCTTGCTGTGCCACCTCCATCGCAATAGGATCATAGGCCAATACTTTAGCCCCGGCAGAGATCAAATCAGCGAGAAGTATTTTAGCTGGGGCTTCACGCATATCGTCAGTTCCCGGTTTAAAAGCCAAACCCCAGACGCCGAAGGTTAAGCCAGATAAGTCAGACCCAAACCGCTTCTCAAGCTGTTGACTGAACCATCTCTTTTGTTGCTGATTACGTTTTTCCACTGAGAGAAGAACTTCTGGTTGAAAATTAACATCCTGAGCCATCCGGATCAGAGCCTGAACATCTTTAGGAAAGCACGATCCCCCATAACCACAGCCGGGATAGATAAAAGAAAAACCGATTCTCCCATCAGAACCAATCCCGCGACGAACATTTTCCACATCAACATCCATCAATTCACAAAGATTAGAAATTTCGTTGATGAAAGATATCTTAGTCGCCAGCATTGAATTTGCCGCATATTTGGTCATTTCAGCATCACGCACACCCATGAAGATGGTCCGCTCATGGTTGCGGTTGAAGGGAGCATAGAGTTGTCGCATCAAATCCTTTGCCCGGTCACTTTCGGTCCCAATAACCACCCGGTCCGGCTTCATAAAATCATCAATGGCCGCCCCCTCTTTCAAAAATTCGGGATTACTAACCACATCAAAATCAATCTTAAGGTTTCGCTTGTCCAATTCATCCTGAATTGCCGCACTGACCAGATCCGCTGTTCCGACCGGCACTGTCGACTTATCAACAATCAGCGCATAATTTATCATCAACCGGCCAATTTCTCGTGCAACCGCCAGGACATATTTTAAATCGGCCGAGCCGTCCTCACCGGGAGGGGTGCCAACAGCGATGAAATAAACATTGGATGTTTCCATTGCCTTGGCCAAACTGGTCGTGAAATGCAATCGATCTTCAGCGTGATTACGCTGCACAATCGCTTCCAGTCCAGGCTCATAAATCGGCAGTTTTCCCTTATTAAGGCCGTCAATTTTAGATTGATCAATATCGACACAGTTGACCTGGTTGCCCATCTCTGCAAAGCAGGCACCGCTGACCAAACCAACGTATCCCGTACCAATAATTGTTAAATTCATTAAGTTATCTCCAAAGTTAATATTTTATTATAGACTGTAACTGACTCTCAAAAAAATCTCTGATGTCTTTTTTACTTAAATTTTCAACCGGTTTAAGATGATCAATATTGTCATCCTCAATGTCATCAATATACAAAAGAGCAATACTGAAAAGTTTAAAAGTTAAACCGCTGACGAGAGGTTGCGCACAAGAAAATATTTTTTTAAGCGCCATGACTCTTTTTGTTATAAAATAGAGATCATAGTAATCACGATACTTTGCACGTAGAAAAAGAACATTGGTTTTCATTGCAGCAATGGATTCTAAGCTAGCAATATTCAACTGAGATAACCGAACAGGTTTCAGAAAACCCCATTTGGCATTAAAAAAAGTCACCTTGACACCATCCAGCAATAGATCCAGTTGATCACTGTTATCATTCAATACCTCAAATTGATTGAATCGTTGGATATATTCAAGGATTTCACGCCGCTCAAAAGTATCCCCGTAAGTAAAGAAATCCAGATCCTCGCTTTTACGGTGGCACAGATACAAAGAGAGTGCCGAGCCACCCACCAGAGTGTAATTGTCAAGAAAGGGGGCTGTATCAGTGAGTTCGGTCAGAATAGCCCTGGTATTATCCAGCAAGCAGTCGAAGTTTTGAGCCTCTAGTATTTTTGACTTCGGCAAAATCATTCGCCTCCACATCCATCTTAAATAAAACCCGTGCCAGAAAATAGTTCAGCTTCTTGAAGCGCGCGTCATTTTTTAAGCGGGTTTCCCAAATCTGTCTGACTAATCTTGTTCCAAACAGTGCAAACACAGTCTTAATGTCATCCAGATCGGCATATTTTAATATAGTTTCTATAAGCAGCTCAGCTTTTTTGACATCATATGTGATATCGGGCGCATAACTCCAGAATAAACCCTTACCCTGAACCTTGGCAAAAAGCTCACGTTTTGCTCTTTCAGAACCGACAATCCGAGAGATAGCAACAGCAGATAGATTGAGATAGCGGGCGATATCGCCCTGCATATAACCATCCATAAAAGCTTTAAAAATGGATTCATTTCGATCCCCCATGTCTGAATGTTGAAAATAGTCTTGTAACTTGATTTGTTTGTATTGGACGAAGCAACTATCCCTCTTCTCAAAGCTGGCATTATTAAATTCCGCCAGTTTTACAACGTTCTCCTTATTTAGAGGGAGAAGCCAATCATGGATATCTTTTTCATGGAGCAATGAAGAGACCAATAGGTCAGACTTAAGCGAACGAAAAACAAAATACGATGATGAAAATGGATATTCTCCAACGACCGAGGAGAGGCCAACTTTTATCGGGTTCATTTCAATATAACGGATTAACAGCCAGAGATACTCATCGCTATGAACATACCAGGACTTAAAGCGTCCCTGCCACAGCGGACCGATGCGTTGCATCTTTTTATTGAAATAAGTGGAGTACAGCGAATTGATGTAACGAACAGCGAGAGAAAGATTGTTCCGATGAGTTTCAATTAACAGATGATAGTGGTTATCCAGGATACAGAAAGAATGAACCGTCAGGTTGTAAAGTTCACGGGCGGCCTCAAGAATCTGTATGAAATTATTTTTATCCTCATCACACAAAAAGATATTTTCGCGGTTCACACCACGATTAATAACATGGTGAAATCCAGAGATATCAATACGAGGCTTACGTGGCATAACCGCTCCTTGAAAAACGACTTTTGAAACATGCCACTTTTTCAGTTAAAAGTAAACACCTGACCCCTCGTATTTCCAATATTTCTTGACAGAGACGTACGTATAAGATAGAATAAAATGTACGCTAAAATAATCTCGATCAGGAAAGGAGAAAACAATGTCTATTACAACTTCAAAGTTTCGCAGTGATATATACAATCTACTAGACAAGGTTTTAACAACAGGCAACCCTCTTGAAATAGAGTTAAAAGGACGTCAATTGGTCATTCTACCAGTTGAAAAAGTAAAAAAGTTGGACAACCTGATGACACATAATTGTATCAACGGAAATCCAGAAGATCTGGTTCACAATGATTGGTCTAAGGAGTGGAACTGTGATCTATCTTGATACCCATGTTGTGGTATGGCTCTACGCAGCACTAACAGATAAATTATCAAATAAAGCAATTGAAGCAATTGAAGCTAATCAACTTCTAATTTCTCCCATGGTGCAACTGGAACTACAATATTTAAAAGAAATAGACAAAATAACCGCCAATTGTGCTTTAATTATAGAAACTTTGAATTGTAGCATCGGGCTGAAAATTTGCGGCCAATCATTCATTCATACCGTTACAGAAGCCATAGATCTAAGCTGGACTCGTGACCCATTTGACCGCATTATTGTTGCCCAAAGTCACGCTCGGCAAATCCCGTTATTAACAAAAGATCAAAATATTCTGAAAAATAGCGCCCT
>JAQIBX010000031.1 GCA_027858895.1 Desulfuromusa sp.
AAAAAAATCGTCTTTAAAATCGGGAGGATTATACAGAAAAACGTACTGATTGGGGATGATAATATCATCTATCATCGGATCCATAGCCAAAAACTCGTGAATGCGAAAGGTTGCGCCCAGCAACTGGGATGATTTTAGCCTGAAATCAAGCAGTCTCAGTTTAGCAGGCTGTTAGACCACAGAACGTGAACTAAGGCGATAGAGATTGCCAGGGTGAACCAGTCTAGCACAACTGATCAGATTGTTCGCCGACCAGGTTCTCCGATTGACAAGTAAACAGGGGGTATCTGCTGAGATATTAAGTAAATCCTGCTCCTGAGAGTTCGGCAAAATCGCCTCAACGATATGTTCGATTTCCGATAGAGGAAAAAGTTCACTCAAATACTGACTGGGAGTCGTCACCGAAAAATCCTGCTTAATATAATTTGGGACAATCACTGCGTTGACATAGCGTTCTGCAAGTTGAAGCGGCCTGCCATTTTCCTTGTGTACGATAAGAGAGTGAAAAACCGGATCCCCGGCAGAAATCCCCAGTTGGTTTGCCAGATCTTTATTGGCCTGTACTTTTTGTAAACGATGCCGTTGATTACTGTAGACATTGTGCCGCCCTCGAATTTCATCGGCAATATTACGGATCTCCAGTAATGGTGATTCGGCCTGAATTATTGCGACAAAAGTGCCGAGCCCCTGATACCGAACAAGCAGTCCATCAGCAACAAGCTCTTTGACCGCTCGATTTGCGGTCATGCGGCTGACATCAAACTTTTTTGCCAATTCATGTTCTGTCGGAATCTGCGCGCCGGGAGGATATGTCCTGTCCCCGATCGCATGACAGATAAAATTTTTAATCACCTGAAACCGTGGCTGTACTCCGGCCTGTTTCTGCATTTTTATTCCTCAGAGCAGCAAGATCATTTGTCAAATTGAGATTTTTCACCCAACCGCTTGCATATTTGTATATAATTGTATATACATTTGTTAGTAATGGGAAGGGAAATTAATGAATTCTGTATTGAATGACTGCGAAAAGATTTGGATCAATGCCCAACTGGCAACGATGGACCCGCAAGTTGAAGCCCTCTACGGCTTGCTGCGAAATCATTCTATCGGGGTTAAAAATGGGCAGATTACAATTATTTCTCCCATGCAAGATATTAATATTGACGAATGTCACGGAGAAATAATTGATGCAGATGGAAGCATCCTGACCCCTGGGTTGATAGACAGCCACACCCATTTGATCTACGGCGGTCAGCGTTCTGGGGAATTCACCCAACGGTTAAACGGCACCAGTTACGCAGAAATTTCCCGTGCAGGAGGCGGTATTCTTGCCACCGTTGCCGCAACCCGCTCTCTCACAGAAGGTGGGCTTATCCAACAGGCACGACCTCGACTGGAAGCTTTGCTCAACGAGGGTGTCACAACGGTTGAAATTAAGTCGGGGTATGGATTAACCCTCACTGATGAATTAAAAATGCTCAGAGCTGCGAAAAAGCTGGCGGCAGATTATCCATTCCGCCTGCGCAGCACCTTGCTTGCTGCTCATGCCATCCCTCCCGAATTTCACAATTCGGCTGATGCCTACATCGAACTGATTTGTAAAGAAATGATTCCCCTGGTAGCCGCTGAGGGATTGGCTGACGCGGTTGATATCTTCTGCGAAAAAATCGCATTTTCCTCGTCTCAGAGTGAAAAAATTTTTGTAGCCGCTGAAAATGCCGGTCTAGGGATAAAAGTTCACGCCGAACAACTTTCCAACAGCCATGGGGCTGAAATTGCCGCCAGTTACTCGGCGTGGTCGGTCGATCACCTGGAATACTTGGATGAAGCCGGTATCAAAGCACTGAAAAAATCGGGAACTATTGCGACCCTTCTCCCTGGAGCCTTTTATTTTCTTGGTGAAACAAAAAAACCACCAGTTGAACTGTTGCGTCAATATCAGGTTCCAATGGCTCTGGCCAGTGATCTCAACCCGGGAAGCTGCCCACTGGCATCACTGCGCCTGATGATGAATATGGGTTGCGTTCTATTCGGACTGACTCCAGAAGAAGCCCTCCAAGCCACAACCAGGAATGCGGCCTCGGCTCTTGGCTTAGGGGAATCAACAGGCACCCTGAGCGTCGGAAAAGCGGCCGATATGCTCCTCTGGAATATTGACGATCCGGCTCAACTTGCCTACCAGTTTGGCGCAACCCCGTTATTGCAACGCATCTTTGCCGGGGAGCTCAGCCATGTATAAAGCACCCAAGATGGATCTCTGGACTGGCCGTATCGATGCAGATCCAGACCAAACAAGCCTGCGCTGGCATCAATGCATCTCTCCTTTTATAGAGAAATGTCAGGAGCCAGGCATAGCATTACTCGGAGTTGCCAGCGACGAAGGGGTAAAACGAAATCAGGGGAGAAGTGGAGCGGCTGATGGCCCCGATGCAATCCGGCGGAAACTGGCCAACCAGGCATACCATCTGAAATATCCCATTTATGATGCCGGGAACCTCTCTTGCGAACAGGAAAATTTAGAAGCTCTGCAAGAAGAACAGGCGGCTTTTGTCCATCTTTTACTTGAGCAAAACCATTTCCCTCTACTGCTGGGAGGTGGTCACGAGATCGCCTTCGGCAGTTTTCTGGGGTTGGAGCGACACCTCCAGCCCGATAAAACTGATGCGCCGATTGGCATCATCAACTTTGACGCGCACTTCGATTTACGAACGGCCACTGCACCTACCTCTGGCACTCCATTTTTACAAATTGCCGAAGATTGCCGAACCAAGGAAATCCCATTTCACTACTGCTGTCTGGGTATCAGTGAAATTGCCAATACCAAGGCATTGTTTGCCCAAGCAGACGATCTGGACGTGGTCTATTTCAAAGATGAAGAATGTAACAGCTGGCAACTTTCCCCAGTTGAACAGAAATTGACAGAATTTATAACTCCCTGTCCGGCGATTTATCTCAGCATTGATCTTGATGTCCTCCCAGCAGCAACCGCTCCCGGAGTCAGTGCTCCGGCGGCCAGAGGTGTTCCCCTCCCAGAACTGGAACACCTGCTCACTTTTATCAGGTCTGTCGCAAAGGGGCGCTTGAGAGTCGCTGATATCGCTGAATATAACCCCCAGTATGACATTGATGGCTGCACCGCCAGAGTTGCGGCAAGGCTCTGTCACCTGCTCACTCGCTAATGAAATGAGAGAGATTATGAACAAACGGCTCGACACAACGCGTCTAATTCGCGCCCCGCGGGGCTCACAAATAACGACCAAAAGCTGGTTGACCGAGGCGGCCTTGCGGATGTTGATGAATAATCTCGATCCAGAAGTCGCCGAGCGGCCAGAAGAGCTGGTTGTCTACGGTGGCATCGGCCGAGCAGCGCGTGATTGGGATTGCTACGATAAAATTGTCGAAGTGCTTAAGCGGTTGGAAGATGACGAATCGCTACTGATCCAATCTGGCAAACCGGTCGGTGTTTTCAAAACCCACAGCGATGCTCCGCGAGTGCTGATCGCCAACTCCAACCTTGTACCACACTGGGCCAACTGGGAAACCTTCAACCAGCTCGATCGGCAAGGGCTGATGATGTACGGTCAGATGACCGCCGGATCCTGGGTCTATATCGGCTCGCAGGGGATTGTTCAGGGGACCTATGAAACCTTTGTTGCCATTGCCAAACAACATTTTTCCGGTGATGCGCGCGGCCGCTGGATTCTCACCGGCGGACTC
>JAQIBX010000065.1 GCA_027858895.1 Desulfuromusa sp.
GTTTTAATCCCGACAATTTTTCCGCTGACTGGATCGATCCCGTTATTCAAAGTGATTTCCAGAATCTTCGGGACATTCAGGTAGCCGGTCAAGACATACGCTTCCTTGCCGAAGGCACCCACCTCAATGCAACCACTGCAGCCCCCTTCACGCGCATCCCGCAATGATTTACCCTGTCGCATCAGTTCAACTACATAGGTGTCCGGATTAAAAATTGAAGGGTAGCCGTGTCCCTGGCGGATGACTTTGCAGGCGGCATGCAGAAAGCGATCGGGGGTTTTGCTGCTGATATGCACCGAGCTGCCCGGCTGTAGAATATGAAGATCTTCAACCACTTCCAGCATAAGGTAGGAAACTTCACTGACACCATCCTTGCCGTCGCTGGTGATGCCGCCGATGTTGATATTGGTGAAGTCGTTATAGGTGCCACTTTCGCGCGCGGTGATACCGACTTTGGGTGGAGCAGGATGGTTGTTGACCTTAATCCAGAAACAGCAGAGCAGTTCTTTGGCCTGTTCTCGAGTCAGGGTCCCAGCGGCAATGTCAGCTTCATAAAAAGGGATCAGATGCTGATCGAAATGTCCCGGATTCATAGCATCCCAGCCATTGAGTTCAGTGATCGTCCCCAAATGAACGAACCAGTACATCTGGATCGCTTCGCGGAAATTACGCGGGGCGTTGGCCGGCACCCGGCGGCAGGTGGCAGCTATCTCCTTCAGCTCGATAACCCGTTGCTGATCGCTCTCTTTTTCCGCAAGCTCATCGGCCAGTTCGGCATGCCGCTCGGCAAAAACAATCACCGCATCGCAGGAGATATCCATCGCCTTCAGTTCTTCGGCCTTGTCGGTCGCTTCAGGATCGTTCAGATAATCAAGCGCAGCAATTTCAGCGGTAATCTGTGCTTTAAAGTCGAGCATCCCGGTCCGATAGATTTTGCCGTCAAGGGCGGTGTGGCCGGGGGCACGTTGTTCCATAAACTCAGTGAATAGCCCGGCTTCGTAGGCGGCTTGCCATTCGCCAGGGACATGACTAAAAATTCGTTCTCTGATGGTTTTGCCCTGCCAGTAGGGAATCACCTCTTTGGCGTAGGTTTCGATATCCGCAGCGCTGATGGTGTAGCGCTGCTGGTCACGGGTATTGAGGACGTGGAAATCCTCAACGCTGTGGCAGGTCAGTTCCGGAAAGGTCGGCACCGCTTTCGGGCGTGGGCCGCGTTCGCCGACGATCAACTCATCATCGCCAAGGTAAAGGGTTTTCTTTCTACAATGATCGAGAAAATTCAACGCCCGTAGCATCGGAATTGAATGTGTGCCGTAATTCTCTTTGTAAAAGGCTGTCTCATGAAGGGCACGTTCGATGGAGAGGGTATGTTCGGCATCGACACTCAATTTACGCAGTCGTTGAATGCGCGGATTCATGCCTGGATCTGCGCTGTTGTTGCTTTCCGGATAAAAATTTCCTTCACAAGCAGGACCTCTTTCCGGCATTGATATTCTTTTGTCGCTAGACTTCATGGCATTCCCCTTAGCTTTCTTATTGCTTTTGGCGAGAGCGTCAATATTGATATGCAAATAAAAGAAGCTGGCGCTCTAATACGAGTTTTTCCGCTCGCACGATTTTTTGACCGCTAACCAGTTGATCCACAAAACCAAGGCTAACCCCAGCACACCGCCAATCGCTGTCATCCCCCCTGAAAAGCCCTCTTTGATTGTATCCATAATGAATACCCCAAAAAAACAGCCAGCAATCACCATGTCAGCCTTAGGTGCCCAATCGGCCTGGCTGCGCCATGCCCAGCTCAGGACGTAGATGTTGAACAGCCCATAACCGCCCGCAACATAAGAAAAAGTTTTCAACCACTGTGAAGCATCAGCGCTGAAGTTGACGGTGACAGCGTAAAAGACAAACAAAAAGGAGGTTATTGCGCTGAAACTAGCAAATCCGTAGAGCAGAAACTTTTCCTGATTTTTCATTTTTTCCTCTTCTGGTCAAATTGAATGGCGATGCGTTTGGGTGAGATTATCAAAAAAACTGATGAAAAGCCATGGGGAGACTTTGGCCGCTTGGGCTGGTTGATCTGACTGTGGGCCGAACAAATCTTGTATTATTGCAAAATAGTGCTTTAATTTTTACAGGAGGCTCAATGAGATTTGTCCATTATAATATGTGTTATGCGACTGGCCCGAAGGTGCATAGCTCTATGCGCTCTACGGCTAAGAATCTTGTGCGGATCATAGAATTTCTGCGTGAACTGGAACCGGATCTCGTTGGTCTGATCGAGGTAGATCATGGCTCATATCGCAGCGGCGGAAAAAATCAGGCCGAACTGTTGGCCGAAGCGTTGGGGCACTACCATTCCCACTCGGTCAAGTATGCTGAAAGTTCATTCTGGCGGCATATTCCGGTGCTGAGAAAACAGGGAAATGCGTTTTTGACACGGGGGCGAATCCGCAACGAAACTTTTCATTTTTTTGAACGTGGGATGAAACGGCTGGTGATCGAGCTGGAACTTGAACACATGGTTGTTTACCTGGTTCATCTGGCCCTCGGTTCAAGGGTGCGGCATCAGCAGTTGGGAGAACTCTATGACCTGGTGAAGGGGACAGAGAAACCTTGCCTGGTTGTGGGGGATTTCAATGCGCTTTGGGGTGAGCGCGAAATCAAGCTGTTTCTTGCTGCGACTGGATTGCAAGATGCCAACCGCGAGAGTCTACCCACCTATCCGAGCAGTAATCCCCGTCGGCATCTTGATTTTATTCTTCACAGCAAGGGGATTGAGGTGCGCGATTTTCAGGTTCCGCCGGTGCAGTTTTCAGATCATCTGCCGCTGGTGGTCGATCTTGATGTTCACGTCGAGACGGATTTACGTAAGGTTCCGCGGCCGCCGCACTGTCATTGTACGAAGTATCCCTGGATGCAAGTTGGTAATATCTAAACTAAAGACTTCGTTCCAGGCAAAATACAAGATGGTCAACCTGATTCCAAACGGTTGGCCGTCTTGTATTACAGATGATGATTAAAGCGCCAGATTCAACAGTAGGACCACTCCCATGAACAACAGAAAGCTGATCCCGGTAAGGCCCTTGATCGAAGCGGCGACCACGGAGGCGATCAGAATAAAGAGGTAATCGAGACCATCCATCTTCAGGGGTAATGCCTTATACAAGGCCTTATGACTGGGATGCTTCCCATTCCGTGATCTGCTGACTAAGTTCGGTCAGGCGGTTGACGATAAGTGTTGGCTTGATCTCCCAAGGGTCAAAGATGGCTTCGGCGGAGCGCTGCACCCAGGCCGATTTCATCCCCGCAGAGATCGCTCCGATGACATCGAAGGGATTGCTCGATATTAGCCAGGAGCTTTGACCGGTGGCTCCAGCTTTGCGGAGGAAGTGGCTGTAAACACCTGGGTTCGGTTTGAAGGATTTTAAATCATCAACGCTGACAACGCCAAGGAAACAGTCCCTGATGCCGGCTGACGTCAATAACTCTTCCAGGGCGTCGGCACTCCCGTTGGAAAAAGCAAAGAGCCTGAACTCGCTCGACTTCAATTGCAGTAACGCTTCTTTTACATCACCGAACGCGGGCAAAACACTGTACAGCTCAAGCAGTGAGTCTCGTTGCTTTGAGCTCAAATCAACCCGGTAGTAGGCACAGGTGTAATCGAGCGCATGGCGAGTGCAGCTGGCGAAGTTGACATAGTTTTGCATCAGTCCGCGGCGAAAGGAATATTCCAACTGCTTATCGCGCCAGGTCTGAGAAAAATCCTGTGCTTTTGCTCCAATCAGTATTTGCAGAGAAGTGACGACACCATGGGTATCGATCAAGGTTCCGTAGACATCAAATCCAAGAGTTACAGCCATGTCTAGCTCCTGTTTTCTGAACGAGTCTTATAAGAATTATCTGAAGCACTTATTATGAACCATATGTGTTTCTTTCCGGTTGGACACAATATAATACCTGATCGTCTCGAAAATTTCGAATGTTTAAGCATTTGTCAGATCTAAGCCATTCAGACAGGGAGACTTAGCCTAAAGCCAACCAAAAACCCACCCCTATCATCAGGGTTCCTGCAATCCGGTTGAGAAGTTTGACATTTCCTTGTTTCAGCAATAGATGATTCAGCGTTCGTCCGCCACCGGCATAGAGAATGAGGCTGAGAAATTCTATAAAGAGAATTATCCCTAGCAAGTAACTCAATTGGGGTGCTAGAGGTTGTTGGTAGTCAACAAAGGGCGGTAGCAATGCAATGAAGAAGGCCCATCCCTTTGGATTGGCTATCGCCGTCACAAATCCCTGCATAGCAAGTTGATGCCCTGAAATCGATTCATTCTTCCCTGTTGCTTCAGGATTTATGGCCATAGCTCCTTTAGATATACACATCTGGAATCCCACAAAGCCCAGATAGATCCCTCCCACGGTTTTGAGAAGCAGGAATATAGCAGGGTAGCGAAGTGTGACAGTCGCAACACCAACAACCGAAGCTGCAGCGACTAGGCCAACACCCAGCAACTCCCCATACATCATCCAGAATGTTCGGCGAAAACCGATAGTCATCCCAAGTGACATTGATAAGGTCATACACAATCCCGGAGTTAGTGAGACAAACAGAAATGTAGGAATAAAAACAGTTAGAATTGTCGTGTTCATAATAATTTTCAGTGCGAAGGGTGTAGATGGAATATCACTGGACATAGTGCCACATCAATTCTAGGAAGTGCTAGAGGTTAATGGTGATATCCGTTCAAAAATATCCGGCAAAGAAAAACCCCAAAGCGGAAACTCCCACAGAGTGGAAGGGGAAAAGGTGTGTACGGAAAGAGGAAGATTTCAGATATAACTACTTTTGAAATTTCGGCAGACCCACCAGAATATAGTCTTCAAAAGTAATAATCCGATTTTTGATAAACCAGAGTCTGTGTGATTGATCCCTAAGGACTCTGATTCAGAATAGTATTTGAGATGGCCCAACCATCTCGAACCTGGTCGGGCCGTTTTTGTTTTATTGTTGGTGAATTTAATAGAAGAGGGAACAGTTGCCAGCGAAAAGCCTGGGCGAAAAATCTAACTCTAAAATTTGACAGTCAGTCGTTGTGTCCACGATGTCCTGGCGCCTGGCTTCTATCAATTTGCAAGTTCACGCACATAGCGTACTAGTTCTGGGACTTCGACATACATAGTGCGGTCCGGGTTATCGGGTGCACCATAATCTTTGATCCAGACAATTCTCCCGTTGCGATCGACCAGGACAAAGGTATGGCTTGGTTCGCCATTGGCAATTGCCCATTTCAGCACATCATATTCTGCCGACACGCTCAGATCAGGATCGGAGAGAACCGGCACAGAGGTAATGCCCAACCTGTTGACTTCAGGGGTCATTTCTGCGACGGAGTCGCGGGCGACGCTGATAACCTGCACATTTAAAGCCTGGAATTCGGGGCTGTTTTGCAAATCCACGATTTGCTTCATGCATGGCGGTCAGCCAACCGCCATGTGGAAAAAGAGCAGTACAGGCGTTTTCTGTTGAGTGTAGTCGCTTAA
>JAQIBX010000091.1 GCA_027858895.1 Desulfuromusa sp.
AATCAGAAAATATACTTTTCCGCTTCGTTAGCGGCGGCAGCCAAAGTCCGTTTGGCTTGCAACAGACCAGTCGCATCGTATTTGGTAAAGCGGCGAACTCCAGAAAGGATCATGGTCAAAGTGTCACCCTCTTCAACCATGTAGGCACCTTTTTTTGCTGCACTGGCAGCAACTTCGGTCGCATTAAAGGTAACGACCTTGACCGCAGCCCGTAGTTGTTCCTGCTTGGCGGGGCTCAATGTGTCGATAATCTTTTCTGCGCGGAGAACAGCACTCTCCATAGCAAAAATCTGGATGGCAACATCTGCAGCTGCCATGAGAATTTCCTGTTCGTCACCCAGCTTGTCCATATATTTCTGGACCCCGGCCCCGGAAAGAATCAGGAACAGAGTTTTCAGGTTCTGTACCGTTGTTTTTTCAGCAATAAACGGGATCGACTCATCGACTTCTTCAAATGAAGGTGTCATCAGCGATTCAAACGCTTTCATCGACGCCGCCTGTAATGGCAGCTGCCCCTTCATGGCTCGTTTCAGGATCATTCCTGAAGTCAGCAACCGGTTGATTTCGTTGGTTCCTTCGAAAATCCGGTTAATTCGTTCATCACGATAATAACGCTCTGCCGGGTACTCACTACAGAATCCGTAACCACCATGAATCTGAACCACTTCATCAACTGTTTTTGCCAGCACATCACTACAGAAAACCTTGGAAATACCACACTCGGGGGCGTACTCCTCAATCCCTTTCAGATACTGATCATAGTAGTCATCAACGCCCTTGTCGATGGTAGCGAGTTTGTCGTCAAGCAGACCCGCTAACCGATAAACCAGCGATTCGGATGCATAGATGGAGGCGGTTAAGTCGGCAATCTTTTCCTGAATTGCACCAAAGGAAGAAATTTGGCGATTGAACTGCTTGCGCTCGTTCGCATAGCGAATCCCCTCGGCTAATGCCATTTTTGCTGCACCGGTCACTCCTGCACCGAGCTTGAAACGGCCGATATTCAGAGAGTTAAATGCAATTTTATGCCCTTTGCCGATTTCGCCAAGAACATTGCCGACTGGCACTTTACAGTTATCAAGAACAATCTGGGTCGTCGAACTCCCTTTAATCCCCATTTTTTTCTCTTCGTTGCCGACAACCAGGCCTTCAAAGCTTTTTTCCACCAAAAACGCAGTAAAGTGTTGCTTGTCAACTTTGGCAAAAACGGTGAACAATTCGGCAAAGCCGCCGTTAGTAATGTACTGCTTGGTACCATTCATGATGTAGTTTTTTCCATCTTCAGAAAGGATGGCAGATGTTTGTGCCCCGAGGGCATCGCTACCCGAACCGGGTTCGGTCAGACAATAAGCGGAACACCATTCTCCGGTGATGATTTTTTCCAGATATTTTTCCTTTTGTTCCGGAGTTCCATAGTAGATCAGGGGAAGAGTACCGATCCCGGTGTGCGCGGCGAAAGCGACGGAAAAAGACCCACTGGTGGAGATTTTTTCCCCAACCAGCATACTAGTAGCTTTATCCAGTCCCAGACCGCCATCTTCTTCCGGAGCATCCATCATCAACAGCCCCAGCTCACCACATTTGCGCATCCCTTCGACAACATGTTCGAATTTCTGCTCTTCAATTTCTTCGGCATGCGGCATAATTTCATTTGCGACAAACTGTTCGGTCGTCTCTGCAATCGCCCGTTGCTCGTCAGTAAAATCTTCAGGAGTGAAAACGTCCTGACAGTCAGTTTCAGCGATCAAAAATTCTCCGCCCTGCAAAATTTTTCCAGCCATAATGTTTACCTCATTGTTATTTATAAAAAATTTAAAATACGGATTCTATCTACCACAGAGGCACCAAGGCACAGAGAGAACCCGAAACACTTTTTGTTTAATTGTTTCAAATGATCTTGCTCTTCTCTGGGCCTCTGTGTCTCTGTGTCTCTGTGGTAATAATAGACCCTTAAAACATCAGTTACAGTTTTTCAAAAATTCCGGCGGCACCCATACCACCACCGATGCACATAGAAACCATGCCGTAACGCAATTCGCGGCGTTGCATTTCGTGCAATAACGTTGCTGTCAGTTTAGCTCCCGTACAACCAAGAGGGTGCCCCAGAGCAATAGCACCACCACTGACATTAATAATATCTGTATTCAATCCCAGCTCCCTGATCACAGCTAGAGATTGTGCAGCAAACGCTTCGTTCAGCTCGATCAAGCCAATATCGCTCTGTTGCAGACCAGCCAGTTTCAGGGCTGCTGGAATCGCTGCAATCGGCCCGATACCCATAATTTCTGGTGGCACGCCCTTAACCGCAAAGGCGACTAAGCGAGCCAGCGGTTCTCCGCCGATTTCTTTGAGGAAGTCTTCAGAGACAACCAACGCAGAAGCGGCACCATCGGTCATCTGTGATGATGTTCCAGCGGTAACGGAACCACCCATTTTGAAAGCCGGTTTGAGTTTAGACAACCCCACAACGGTGGTATCAGCGCGCACACCATCGTCGATCGAAACTAATTCTGTAGATTATTGAACTTTCCCTTTAACCATAGCTGTTTTTTCAATCTCGACAGGAATGATCTCATCGCTAACGCGCCCTGCAGCAATCGCCTCAGCTGCTTTTATATGGCTGGCGGGAGAAAAGGTTTCATGATCCAGTCGATTGATTTGATACTTGTCGGCGACCAGCTCTGCCGTGATACCCATGGAGGCAAATGCCTCGGGCCATTCAGCAACCAGACCGGGGTTCGCACTGTACTTATTTCCACCCATGGGAACCGTAGTCATCGACTCGGTACCACCAGCAA
>JAQIBX010000013.1 GCA_027858895.1 Desulfuromusa sp.
ATTCCCCCTGAAACAAGTCGATTATTGGTCGCGGTTTCCGGTGGGGTTGATTCAGTTGTGTTGCTGCATCTTTTGTGCTCGGTTGCGGAATCTTTGAACCTTTCTCTTAAGGTTGCCCATCTGGATCACCAAATTCGCCCAGAAAGTGGTGCTGATGCCGATTTTGTCAGGGAATTGTGTCGCGAATGGAGGCTTCCTTGCCATATTGAATCATGCAATGCCTTGGCATTGGCAAAACAGGAGAGGGTGAGTCTCGAAATGGCTGGTCGGCAGGCTCGCCGGGATTTTTTTCAGCGGATTGCCGGGCAAATCGATGCGGAACAGGTTGTTCTTGCCCACCATCGGGATGATCAGGTCGAAACTTTTCTGTTGCGATTGCTGCGTGGCAGCGGGCTGAGTGGCTTGGCGGCTATGCGTGTCCAGCAGGGTATCTGGTGGCGTCCATTATTGAGTTGCAGTCGTGAACAGATTCTTGACTATGCACGGCAGCATAAGCTGAGTTGGGTCGAAGATAAAAGTAATCGCGACCCGATTTTTTTGCGAAATCGGTTTCGTACCCAAATAATACCGCAACTGCTTGAAATTAATCCTAATTTCGATAGCCAAATTGCAGGATTGACACGTCAACTTCAGCTTGAAGATGATTATTGGCAGGAGCAGGTAGCACAGAATTTCGAAAAACTGATTGTGTCTCATGATGATGGTTTGCGACTGAACCGAACGGCTTTGTTGACTCTGCATCAGGCGCTGCGAGTGCGTTTGTTGCGCGAGGCATTACGCCTGGTGCGTGGTGATTTGCAGAAAATTGAAGCTGTTCATCTGCACGCCATTGAGGGTGTCCTGACAGGTCAACGGAGTCAGGCCCAACTGGATTTGCCCGGCTGCTGGGTTGCTCGCCGCTACGAAACTTTGTGGCTGAGGAGTAACGCTCCAAAAGTAGCGGAACCTTTTGATCTGTCGCTACCAATCCCCGGTGAACTTGAGCTTCCTGATGGGCGCGTGTTGCGTGTCACCTTGCAGGACGAACAAGAAGGGGAATCGTTAAATGTTGCTGAATTTTCCTTTGCCAAACTGCTGCAACCTTTACGCGTGCGCAGTTGGCAAGCTGGGGATCGATTTGAACCTTTTGGCATGGTTGGGCGTAAGCGGTTGAAGCATTATTTTGCGGATAATCGGGTGGAGCTTGAAGACCGATTGAAAACCCCTCTGCTGGTCAGTGGGGAGACAATTTTGTGGGTGGCAGGAATGCGTCGTTCACGCCATGCTCTTGCCGTCCATGATTGTGGTGAAATTCTGCGAGTAGAGCTATTTTGAGAGAGTAAAAACGGGACAAAAGGCTTGTAGCTCTATATCTTTTTATGGTAGCTTTTTCTGCTAGTTTTATTCAATTTAACGATGTCGAGAACAGAACCTAAAAACCAATAAAAACTCCATAAGGGGGTCTTGTGAGCCAATTTCAAAAAAATTTAGCACTGTGGCTGGTCATCTCTTTGCTGATGATCATGCTTTTTAATATGATGACTCAGAAAGATACTGAGCAAAAAAAGATTAATTACACCGAGTTTCTCAGTGCAGTTGAAGATGGTCAGGTTGCCAATATTACCTTCCAGGGGAACCAGGTTAGTGGTGTGCTGACTGATGGTAGTAAATTTCAGACCCATGCGCCGATGGATGAGCAACTGATCCCTGAGTTGAAAGCAAAGGGTGTCATCATCGAGGCAAAACCGAAGGATGACCAGGGTTTCTGGTTTACTTTGTTAATTTCCTGGGGACCGATTCTGTTGTTGATCGCGGTCTGGATTTTCTTTATGCGCCAGATGCAGGGTGGCGGTGGCAAGGCGATGAGCTTTGGTAAGAGTAAAGCTAAATTGCTGACCGACACCCAGGGGCTGGTTACTTTTAAAGATGTGGCGGGGGTTGACGAAGCTAAACAGGAACTTGAAGAGGTTGTTGAATTTCTGCGAGATCCAAAGAAATTTACCAAGCTCGGTGGAAAAATTCCAAAAGGGGTCTTGCTGGTTGGTGCGCCTGGAACCGGTAAAACATTGCTGGCTCGTTCGGTCGCTGGCGAGGCCGGGGTGCCATTTTTTACTATCTCGGGTTCCGATTTTGTCGAAATGTTTGTTGGTGTCGGAGCCAGTCGGGTACGGGATCTGTTTCTACAGGGCAAGAAAAATGCTCCTTGCATCATTTTTATTGACGAAATTGATGCGGTAGGACGCCATCGTGGTGCTGGCCTCGGCGGTGGACATGATGAGCGGGAACAGACATTGAACCAGTTACTGGTTGAGATGGATGGTTTTGAATCAAATGAAGGGGTCATTCTGGTTGCGGCGACTAACCGCCCGGATGTTCTGGATCCAGCGCTGTTGCGTCCGGGTCGTTTTGATCGTCAGGTGATGGTACCGCGACCCGATATTAAGGGTCGGCACAAAATTCTGATTGTACATTCCCGTAAAGTTCCGATGGCAGACGATGTCAATCTTGAAGTTATTGCCAAAGCAACCCCCGGATTTTCCGGCGCTGACTTGGCGAATCTGATCAATGAGGCTGCTTTGCTTGCGGCTCGTTCCAATAAAACAAAAGTTGATAAAGATGATTTTGAGGCAGCCAAGGATAAGGTTCTGATGGGCGCTGAGCGTCGGTCAATGGTTATTACTGAGGAAGAAAAGAAGGTCACTGCTTATCACGAAGCGGGCCACGCGCTGGTATCTCTGCTGACGCCGGGATCAGATCCAGTTCACAAAGTGTCAATTATCCCACGTGGTCGCGCTATGGGTGTCACGATGTATCTTCCTACTGAAGAGAAATACAGTGAAACTGCCAAAGGGTTGCATATTCGCATCCGGGCATTACTTGGTGGTCGGATTGCCGAGGAGATAACTTTCGAATCGGTGACCAGTGGCGCTAGTAACGATCTTGAGCGGGTGACAGCCATAGCCCGTAAGATGGTTTGCGAATGGGGCATGAGTGAAAAAATCGGACCAATGGCGTTTGGTGAAAAAGAGGGTGCGGAAGTCTTTCTTGGTCGTGATATGGGGCATGTCAAAAACTACAGTGAAGCGACTGCGGTTGATATTGACAACGAAATTCGAAGAATAGTTAACGAAAATTATGCATTGACTCGTATCTTGATTAAAGATCATCAGGAGCAGCTGATCAATTTGTCTGAATTGATATTGGAAAAAGAGACCTTGGACAGTTCAGAAATCCTCGAAGTCGTTTTTCCTGGTGGGGTTCCAGAGTATTTAAAACCCAAAGTTGTAGAAAAAGTAGAAGAAGAGTCGAAGCAGGAAGATGACTTCAGTTTTGAAAGTAATGCTGTCGAGACTGAGGCCGTAGGCGATGCGGAGAAGGGTGAGGCTGGTCATGTTGAACCTGCTACAGTTGACGAGACCGGGTCTGCCCCCAACACCCAGGAGGAAGAGACTCCTCAGCCGTGAGGCGTGCGATTTCGCAGCGACTGTCAGGACGAGACTGTCAGCTTGATCTGACCCAGCCATGCATTATGGGTGTGTTGAATATCACCCCCGACTCTTTTTCTGATGGTGGTCAGTACTTGAATGTTGATATGGCTGTGCGACAGGGCATGGCTATGCAGCAGGATGGTGCTGCAATTCTCGATATTGGTGGAGAAAGTACAAAGCCTGATTCTCTTCCGGTTTCAACTGAAGAAGAATTGGCGCGGGTTATCCCGGTTATCGAGGGGCTTCGACAGAAAACAGATTTGCCTCTATCGATTGATACCAGCAAGGCGCTTGTTGCTCGCGCCGCGATTGCTGCTGGAGCTAACTTTATTAATGATATCAGCGGGCTCCGTTTTGACCCTAAAATGTCTACCGTTGCCGCCGAAACGGGCGCTGGATTGTTTTTGATGCACACCAGTGGCCGACCTGAGGTTATGCAGCGGCTTACGAAATATCGAAACCTGCTCACTGATGTTATTGCCAGTTTGCGCCAAAGTGTCGAACTGGCTTTGGCGGGGGGGGTTGATCGTGGTCGACTAGCGATTGATCCTGGTATCGGTTTTGGCAAAACTGCTCTCGGCAATCTTGAATTGCTGCACCGCCTGAATGAGTTGCACCAGATTGACTGTCCGATTCTGCTGGGGACATCACGGAAGAGCTTTATCGGAAGGGTTCTTGATCAGGTTGATCCACTGGAACGCCTTTACGGAACTTTGGCTACAATTGCTTTAGGGGTAAGCCAGGGGGTGCAGGTTTTTCGGGTTCATGATGTCCGCCCGGCGCGGGAGACTGCGTTAGTTGCCTGGGCGATCAGGGAGCAGCAACTTCCTTAATTCTATTCTGTCGATATTTTAGTACCTTGATTCTATCAACATAACCTTCACAGGTGGCCGTAATGTTAGATGTCCTCACAAATATCCGTCTGCTTGATATTCTGGACATCAGTATTGTTGCCTTTATTATCTACCGGATTATTCTCCTTATCAAAGGAACCCGAGCGGTTCAAATGCTTCTTGGTCTGGCGGTTATTCTTGTCGTTTACATGGCTTCCCGAGTCGGGGATCTTCATACCCTTAACTGGTTCCTTAGTAATTTTCTATCTTCAATCATCCTTGTTATTGTGGTTATTTTTCAGAACGATATCCGGCGGGCATTAATGCATGTCGGGCGTAATCCCTTTTTCGGTGGGATGAGCTCAGATGAAGAGTCTGTCGCGATTGACGAGCTGGTTAAAGCCTGCGTTGCTTTGGGAGGTCGTAAAATCGGTGCGCTGATTGCCATCGAACGGGAAAATGGAATCAATGATATCCTGGAGTCTGGGACTGCCATTGATTCTCGCGTCTCCTGTGAATTGATCCGGGCCATATTTATGCCTTCATCTCCAATTCATGATGGGGCTCTGGTGGTACAGCAGGGTCGTTTAGCTCAGGCAGGATGTTTCCTCCCTTTGAGCCAGGCACTTGATCTGACAAAGGATCTTGGTACCAGGCACCGAGCAGCAATCGGCTTGACGGAGCTGGCCGATGCGGTGGCAATTATTGTCTCTGAAGAGACCGGGAATGTTTCTGTGGCTGTCAATGGTGGGATGACTCGGAATCTGGATGCTGCTAGCTTGAAGAAGGTTCTGGGACGCTTGCTGGAGCCGCGTCATGCCAAACATAAGAAGCAAAAGCAGCAGACTAAGAAGGGATAGCTCAGATGTTCAAGTTGTTGACGGAAAATTGGACATTAAAAGTAATCTCTCTGGTTTTTGCGTTGTTGCTTTGGATATTTATTATGGGTGAGCGACGTCTCGAAGTGGGATATCGGATTCCTCTGGAGTTGCAGGCTATTCCGCAAGGGCTGATGGTTGCCAACGAGGTTCCTGATCTCATTGATGTCCGGGTGAGTGGACCGCGGACCCTGCTGATGAAAATCAGTACCAGCGATATCAGTATTATTGTCGACCTTTCCGATCTGCAACCTGGATTGACAACGTTTAAGCGTTTGGAAGAGAGATTGAATTTACCAAACGGGTTGCGAGTTACACGATTGTCTCCATCTTTTATTGACCTGAAGTTGGAACGAATCAAGCATAAACTGGTGCCTATCAAGGTTGCACTAGCAGGCGAACCACTTCCCGGTTTTAAACTTGGTAGTGTCAGGGTTGTCCCCGATGAGGTTCTTGTTGAGGGTGCTGAAAACGAGTTAAAAAGCGTCACTGAGGTGACCACAGAAGAGGTTGATCTGGCTGGCGTCAATGAGGGTTTTTCTCTTATTGTTCCATTGGTTCACCGAGGGACCTATACATCTTTTAAAAATGAAAAAACGACTGAGCTTCAGGTGGAAATTCAACCAGTAGACACTTTACCCCCTGCAGACAAAAGCGATTCTGAACAGCAAAATACTAACAAGAAAGTGGAAGGGGATAGTTGAGGATGGAAAAGAAATTATTCGGTACTGACGGGGTTCGAGGTGTTGCTAATATTGACCCGATGACCACCGAAATGGCGATGCAGCTCGGTCG